>DMCZ01000003.1:2787-4521 GCA_003446655.1 Thauera sp.
GGCGGCCGCATCGTGTTCGATGGCGAGGACATCACCGGCTGGGCGCCCGACCGCATCGTGCAGCGCGGCATCTGCTACGTGCCGCAGGTGGACAACGTGTTCCGCGAGATGACGGTGCACGAGAACTTCGAAATGGGCGCCTTCCTGCGCCGCGGCGATCTCTCGGCCGCCTATGACCGCGTGTATGGCCTCTTTCCCGACCTCAGGGCCAAGCGCAAGAACCTCGCCGGCGACCTCTCCGGCGGCCAGCGCCAGATGGTGGCCATGGGCCGCGCGCTGATGCTGGACCCCAAGCTGCTGCTGCTCGACGAACCCACCGCCGGCCTCTCGCCCAAGTACATGGAACAGATCTTCCAGATCACCCGCGACGTGCGCGACGCCGGTGTCTCCATCCTGCTCGTCGAGCAGCACGCCAAGCAGGCGCTCGCATTCTGCGACCGCGGCTACGTGCTCGCGACCGGCGCCAACCGCCACGAGGGCAGCGGACAGGCCCTGCTCGCCGATCGCGAGGTGGCCGAAATGTTCCTCGGCGGTTAAGGGAGTCCGGCGCACATGAGCTTCATGGATTTCCTCAACTTCCACCTCGTGCCGGGCATCGTGCTCGGCGCCATCTACGCGGTGGGCGCGATCGGCATCACGCTGGTGTTCGGCATCCTGCGCTTCGCGCACTTCGCACATGGCGACATGGCCACGCTCGGTGCCTTCGTCGCGCTGGCGCTCGTCGCCAGCGGCATGGACCCCTGGGCCGCGCTGCCGATCGCGATGGCGGTGGTCGCGGTGGTCGCGATCGGGGTCGACAAGGTGTTCTACGACTACCTCAAGGCGCGCCCCAAGATCGTCACCGTGATGGCTTCGCTCGGTGTCGCGCTGATGCTTCGCTCGGTGGTCCAGGTGGTGTTCGGCGTCGATCCGCGCACCTACTCCAGCGGCATCGTGCGCCCGGACGACTATTTCGGCATCCTGCTGCGCGACCGCGAGCTGTACACGCTCGCCGCGGTGGTGCTGATCGTGGTCGGGTTGGCACTCTTCCTCGGCCATTCGCGCTGGGGCAAGGCGATGCGGGCGATGTCCGACAACCCGGACCTCGCGCGACTGTCTGGCGTGGACAACCGCAAGGTCACGATGCTCACCTGGGCGATCGTCGGTGCGCTGTGCGCGGCCTCCGGCTTCATGCTCGGCATCAACACCGAGCTTGACTCGATGATGGGCTGGCAGGTGCTGCTGCCGATGTTCGCCGCCGCCATCGTCGGCGGCGTCGGGCGCGTCGAGGGCGCGGTGCTCGGCGGCCTCATCGTCGGCATCGCCGAGGAGATGTCGATCTTCTTCCTGCCGGCGCAGTACAAGGCGGCTACCGCTTTCGCGCTGCTGCTGCTGATCCTGCTCGTCCGCCCGCGCGGCCTGCTCAACGGCAAGGTGCTCTGATGGATCTGCTCGGACTTGCCAACTACGCGGTCTTCATGGCCATCCTGATCGGCATCTACGCGCTGCTCGCGCTCGGGCTGAACATCCAGTGGGGCTTCACCGGGCTGTTCAATGCCGGCATCGCGGGCTTCTTCGCGGTCGGCGCCTACGCCTCGGCCATCCTCACCAGCCTGCCCGCGACGGGCCGGCTGGGCGGCTACGAGCTGCCACTGGTGGTGGGCTGGCTGGCCTCGATGGTGGCTGCCGGCCTCATCGCCTGGCCGATCGGAAAGATCTGCCTGCGCTTTCGCCTGTCTCTTATACACATCTCCC
>DMCZ01000222.1:0-4223 GCA_003446655.1 Thauera sp.
CTGTCGCCGCTGGTGCTGCTGCTGGTGCTGCAGATCGTGCTGATGGTCCTCGCCGGCGCCCGCAACGGCTTCGCGCCGCTGCTGTTCGGGGGCTGAGGGTAGGGGGCTGAGCGCAGGGTGCGCGTTCAGCCCACGTTCTGCAGTGCGCGCTCCCAGTCGATGACGACCTCGGGCAGGATGCCGACCGCGAGCGTTTCCTTCAGCTCGTAGATGTCCGGGGCGCCAAAGCCGCCGTCCTGCAGGCGATACACGGTGACCACGCGGTCCACCGGATGCACCAGCCAGTACTCGCGCACGCCCACGCGCTCGTAGAGCCGGCGCTTGAGGATCAGGTCGTGGCCGGCGGTGGAGGGCGAGAGCACCTCCACCACCCAGTCGGGCGCCCCCCGGCAGCCGCGTTCGTCGAGCTTGTTGCGATCGCACACCACCACCAGGTCGGGCTGCACCACGGTGTCCTCCTCGCCATCCGCTTCGCTGCCGCGCGGCAGGCGGACGTCGAAGGGGGCGATGAAGGGGCGGCAGGGCTTGCCTTCGAGGGCGTTCGCCGACTGCCGGAAGACCTCGCCGAGGATTTCTTGATGGGCGCGCAAGGGCGCCGGCGCCATCGCGTAGGCGATGCCGTCGATCAGTTCGTAGCGCACGTCCTCCGGCCAACTGAGGTAGTCGGCGTAGGTGTAGGTTGTGCCGGTGTCGCGAAGCGCCAGGCCCATGGCGATGTCCTCGGATGCGGAGCGGAAGCAGTCCAAGTATAGTCCGCGGGCCTCAACCCTCGAACATCACCTGCCCCTCGACCAGCGTGTAATGCACCTTGCCCGGCAGCTCCATGCCGAGGAAGGGCGTGTTCTTCCCCTGGCTCCGGAGACCCTCGCGGGTCACGGTGACGTGGGCCGTGGGATCGAACACGCACACGTCCGCACGCGCGCCCACCGACAGGTGGCCAGCCTTGGTGATGCCGACGATCTTCGCCGCGTCCGAGGTGATGCGGGCGAGGCCGTCGGGCAGCGACAGGCCGGCGCGGTCGGCCCATTTCAGCGTCAGCGGCAGCAGCAGCTCGAGGCCGGTGGCGCCCGGTTCGGACTCCGAGAACGGGGTCTGCTTGCCGTCGTCGTCCACCGGGGTGTGGTCCGAGCACAGCGCGTTGATGCGGCCCTCGGCGAGGCCGCGGCACAGCGCCTCGCGGTCACGCTGGCTGCGCAAGGGCGGGATCAGGTGGCAGTTGGGGTCGAAGTAGCCGATGTCCATGTCGCACAGGTGCACATGGTTGATCGACACGTCGCAGGTCACGTCCATGCCGTCGGCGCGGGCCTGATCGATCAGCGCCAGGCCGGCGGCCGACGACAGGCGGGTGATGTGCAGGCGGGCGCCGGTCACCTTCGCCAGTTCGAGATAGGTGAACAGCGCGACCGTCTCGGCGGCGACCGGGATGCCGGACAGGCCGAGGCGGGTGGCGACTTCGCCGTCGTGGGCGTGGCCCACGCGCGACAGGAAGGGCGCCAGCGGCTGTAGCCAGACACGGAAGCCGAAGGTGGCGGCATATTGCAATGCCCGCATCAGCACGGCGTTGTCGACCACCGGCACGTTGGCCTGCGAGAAGGCGACGCAGCCGGCCTCGACCAGCTCGGCCATCTCCGACAGGCGCTCGCCCTTGAGGCCGATGGTGAGCGCGCCGACCGGGTAGATGTGGGCGCGGTTCAGCTTCTTGGCGCGGTAGGTGAGCATTTCCACCAGTCCGGGCTCGTCGAGCGCGGGGTCGGTGTCGGGCGGGATCGCCAGGCTGGTGACGCCGCCCGCCATCGCCGCCTCCATCTCGGACTCGAGCGTGGCGCGGTATTCGAAGCCGGGTTCGCGCAGGCGCGCGGCGAGGTCGATGAAGCCGGGGGCGACCACCAGGCCGCTGGCGTCGATCGTGCGCTCGGCGCTGAAACCATCCGGCGCCTGGCCAAGGGCGACGATCTTGCCGCCGGACACATAGACGTTCTGCACCGCGTCAGTGCGATTGGCCGGATCGACGACGCGGCCGTTGGAAATCAGGATGTTCATGCGTGAGTCCTTGTGCCTGTGCTGTCCGCGAATCAGCGGCTGCCGAGCATGCTCATGACCGCCATGCGCACGGCGATGCCGAAGGTGACCTGGGGCAGGATGACCGCCTGCGCGCCATCGGCCACGGCCGACTCGATCTCGACGCCGCGGTTCATCGGCCCGGGGTGCATCACGATCGCGTCGGGCTTGGCCAGCGCCAGCTTGTCGGCGGTGAGGCCCCAGATCTTGTAGTACTCCTGCGGGGTGGGCAGCAGGGCGCCGTTCATGCGCTCGTTCTGCAGGCGCAGCATCATCACCACGTCCACGCCCTTCAGGCCCTCGCGCATGTCATGGAACACGCGCACGCCGAGCCGCTCGACCTCGGTCGGCAGCAGGGTCTTGGGGCCGATCACGCGCACTTCCGGCACGCCGAGCGTGGTCAGCGCGGCGATCTGGCTGCGCGCCACGCGCGAGTGCAGCACGTCGCCGACGATCGCCACCGTCAGGTTGGTGAAGTCGCGCTTGAAGTGGCGAATGGTGTACATGTCGAGCAGGCCTTGCGTCGGGTGCGCATGGCGGCCGTCGCCGGCGTTGACCACGCTGATGTGCTCGCGCCGGGTGTTGTGCAGGTGCTGGGCGATCAGCATCGGCGCGCCGCTGGCGGCGTGGCGCACGACGAACATGTCGGCCTGCATCGCGCACAGGTTGTCGACGGTGTCGAGCAGGCTCTCGCCCTTGGCAGCGGAGCTGGTGTTGATGTTGAGGTTCACCACGTCGGCCGACAGGCGCTTGGCGGCGATCTCGAAGGTGGTGCGGGTGCGCGTCGAGTTCTCGAAGAACAGGTTGAACACGCTCTTGCCGCGCAGCAGCGGCAGCTTCTTGACCTCGCGCTCGGCGACTTCGGTGAAGGGCGCGGCGGTGTCGAGGATGGCGGTGAGGATGTCGCGCGGCAGACCGTCGAGCGTCAGCAGGTGCTGCAGTTCGCCGTGCTTGTTGAGCTGGGGGTGGCGCATCGGGTGGGCCTCGGTGTCAGCGAGTGATGAGGAGGGGTGAAGCGGGGGCTGGCGAGCGCAGGCGCCGCGGTCAGGCGCGCTGGGTCAGGTCCAGGGTGAAGCCACCGGCGTCGTCACGCAGCAACTCGAGGTTCTGGTCGCGAGGCAGGGGTTCGGACAGGGTATGCGCGCAGTAACGCGCGGCGATCGGCAGCTCGCGGCTACCGCGATCCACCAGCACGGCGAGCTCGACCACACCCGGGCGTCCGAAGTCGAACAGCTCGTTGAGCGCAGCCCGGGTGGTGCGGCCGGTGTACAGCACGTCGTCCACCAGGATCACGTGCGCGCCGTCGACGTCGAAAGGGATGGCGGTCTTCTGCGGGCGGGCGTGCAAGCCCTTGCTGCCGTAATCGTCGCGGTAGAAGGAGACGTCGATCGCCCCCAGCGGCTGGGCGATGCCCAAGTCCGCGTGCAGACGCTCGGCCAGCCACAGGCCGCCGGTGTAGATGCCGACCAGCGCGGTGGCGGGCGTGACGTGGGGGCGGAGCTGCTCGGCGAGCTGCCGGCACAGTGCTTCGGCGTCAAGAGCTTTCATGGCGTCGGGTGTCCAGGAAGGTTTGGAGGATGATGCGGGCGGCTTCGGCGTCGAGCACCGCCTTGCGCTCGCGCCAGCTGCGGCGCCCGGCGGCGGCGAGCCCAGCCTCGGCCTCGACCGAGGACAGGCGCTCGTCGGCGGTGAATACCGGCAGGCCGAAGCGGCCGTGGAGCTGGTTGGCGAAGCGCCGGCAGCGGGCGGTGAGTTCGTGTTCGCTGCCCTCGAGATGGGTGGGCAGGCCGACCACCAGCGCTGTCGGGCGCCATTCGGCGATCAGCGCGGCGATGGACTTGAAGCGGGCGTCATTCGAGACGTCGTGCAGCGTGGTCAGCGCGCTGGCCTGCCCCGTTTCGAGTTCGCCGGTGGCGACGCCGATGCGGGCGAGACCGAAATCGAAACCGAGCAGGGTGCCGCGGACGGGGAGGGTGGCGGCGGCCGCGTCAGGCATGTCCGGCGACATCGCTGAGGTTCGCGAAGTCGATGCCGAGCTTCTGCATGGCGGCAGCCAGGCGTTCTTCCGGCGGAAGATCGAAAACGATCGTCATGTCGGCAGGCACGGTGAGCCACGCGTTGTCGAGCAGTTCCTGCTCGAGCTGGCCGGCGGCCCAGCCCGCGTA
>DMCZ01000222.1:4555-5138 GCA_003446655.1 Thauera sp.
ATCCGTTCGAACAGCGTGGCCAGCGTCATGTCGATCGGCCGGTTCACGATGATGCCGAGCGCGCCCTGGTCGTTGTGTTCGGCGATGTAGGTCAGCGTGCGCGCGAAATGGGGATCGGCCATGCTGGGCATGGCGATCAGGAAGTGATGCGTGAAGTTGGCCGTTGGCGTATCCATGCGCGGCATTTTACGCCGATCGCCGGGCTTCTTGGCGGGGTGCGAGTGGGTCATAATGCGGCCTTGTTTGTCCTGGACAAATTGATGACTTCCGCCCTCGTCTGGTTCCGCCGCGACCTGCGCAGCTTCGACCACGCCGCGCTCCACCACGCGCTGCGCTTCGCCGACCGCGTGCATTGCGCCTTCGTCTTGGATACCGCCATCCTGGATGCGCTGCCGTCGCGCGCCGACCGCCGCGTCGAGTTCATCCACGCCAGCCTGCTCGAGCTCGATGCGGCGCTCGATGCCCTCGCGCGCGCAGCCGGGGGCGCGGGCGGCGGCCTGATCGTGCGCCACGGCCGCGCCGAGGACGAGATCCCGCGCCTTGCGTGCGAGCTGGGTGTCGACAAGGTCTTCGCCAACCGCGA
>DMCZ01000222.1:5381-7110 GCA_003446655.1 Thauera sp.
GAGCGCGACGAGGTGCTGACCCAGGCCGGCAAGCCCTTCAGCGTGTTCACGCCGTACAGGAACGCCTGGCTGAAGGCGGTGGACGACTTCCAGCTCAAGCCCTACCCGGTCGACAAGTACGCTGCGCGCCTGGCGCCGAAACCGGCCAGCGAGACCCTGCCCAGCCTGGCCGACATCGGCTTCGAGCCCACCAATCTTGGCGCGCTCAACCTGCCCACCGGCATGAGCGGCGGCCGGCGCCTGTTCGAGGACTTCGCCGCGCGCATCGAGCGCTACAAGCGCGCGCGCGATTTCCCGGCGGTCAAGGGCGTGAGCTACCTGTCGACCCACCTGCGCTTCGGCACGGTGTCGATCCGCCAGCTCGCCGGCCACGCCCGCGCGCGCGGCGGCGAGGGCGCCGAGAGCTGGCTCGCGGAGCTGATCTGGCGCGACTTCTACCACCAGATCCTGTGGCACCACCCGCGGGTGGTCGAGCACGCCTTCCGGCCCGAGTACGACGCGGTGAAGTGGGACGACGCCCCCGAGCTCTTCGCTGCCTGGTGCGAGGCGCGCACCGGCTACCCGATCGTGGACGCGGCGATGCGCCAGCTCAACCAGACCGGCTGGATGCACAACCGCTTGCGCATGATCGTGGCCTCCTTCCTCACCAAGGACCTCGGCGTCGACTGGCGCCTGGGCGAACGCTATTTCGCCGCGCACCTGAACGACTACGACCTCGCCGCCAACAACGGCGGCTGGCAGTGGGCGGCCTCCACCGGCTGCGACGCCCAGCCGTACTTCCGCATCTTCAACCCGGTCACCCAGTCCGAGAAGTTCGACCCCGAGGGGCGCTTCATCCGCCGCTACCTGCCCGAGCTCGCGCGCGTGCCGGACAGGTTCATCCATGCCCCGTGGACCCTGGGCGGCATCGACCAGAGCGCCTGCCGGACGAAGATCGGCGTCGATTACCCGGGTCCGATCGTCGACCACGCCGCGGCGCGCGAACGCACCCTGCAGCGCTTTGGGGTCGTGAAGACCGGATAATGGGGCCCCGCCACCCTCACCGGACGCCCGCCATGACCGCCGCCGCCTTCGACTTCGACCGCCTCCTCGACCGCCGCAGTGTCCCCAGCGAGAAGTGGGGCCGCTACGCCGGCCGCGACGTGCTGCCGCTGTGGGTCGCCGACATGGACTTCGCCGCCCCGCCCGCGGTCATCGACGCCCTGCACCGGCGCATCGACCACGGCGTGTTCGGCTACACCGACGCCTGGCCGTCGCTGACCGATGCGGTGGTCGACGGCCTGCAGCGCGACCACGGCTGGACGATCGAACCCGACTGGCTGGTGTGGCTGCCCGGCGTGGTCGCCGGCTTCAACCTCGCCTGCGCGATCGCCGGCCAGCCCGGCGACGGCGTGCTTACCGCCACCCCGGTGTATCCGCCCTTCCTCACCGCGCCCGCCAACACCGGCCGCGTGCTGCAGCGCGTCGAGCTGGTACAGCGCGACGGCCGCTGGCAATGGGACTGGGACGCGCTCGAGGCCGCCTGCACGCCCGCGACCCGCCTGCTGCTGCTGTGCAGCCCGCACAACCCGGTCGGCCGCGTGTTCGACGCCGACGAGCTGCGCCGGCTCGCCGACTTCGCCGCGCGCCAAGACCTGCTGGTGTGCTCGGACGAGATCCACTGCGGCCTGGTGCTCGACGCCGACCGCCCCCACCGCCCGCTCGCCGCGCTCGACGAGGCCACCGCGCG
>DMCZ01000222.1:7352-7910 GCA_003446655.1 Thauera sp.
GCCGCCGAGGCCGCCTATCGCGATGGCGACCCCTGGCGCCAGGCGCTGCTCGAGTACCTGCGCGGCAACCGCAGGCGCGTCATGGATGCGATCGCCGGC
Source organism: Thauera sp. (assembly GCA_003446655.1). Lineage (GTDB taxonomy): Bacteria > Pseudomonadota > Gammaproteobacteria > Burkholderiales > Rhodocyclaceae > Thauera. The sequence continues at coordinate 7,452 of DMCZ01000222.1, forward strand.
ATGCCGGGCCTGTCGATGACGGTGCCCGAGGCCACCTACCTGGCCTGGATCGACTGCCGGGCGATGATGGCGGCGCGCGCCGTGACCGACCCGGTGGCCTTCTTCGAGGCTGCCGGGGTCGGCCTGTCGGACGGCGCCGCCTTCGGCGCGCCGGGCTTCGTGCGGCTCAACTTCGGCTGCCCGCAGGCGACGCTCGACGAGGCGCTCGCGCGCATGGCGCGCGCACTGCGCGCCTGATCAGTGCGCGGACGGGCGCTGCGCCCGGGTGTAGCCCGCCACCAGCGACAGCAGCTCCTCTTCCTGGTAGGGCTTGCCCAGGTAGTGGTTGGCGCCGACCTCCTCGGCGTAGCGGCGGTGCTTGTCCGCCAGGCGTGAGGTGATCATGATCACCGGCAGGTGCCTCAGGCGCGCGTCGGCGCGGATGTTGCGGACCAGATCGAAGCCGTCCATGCGCGGCAT
>DMCZ01000124.1:0-403 GCA_003446655.1 Thauera sp.
AGGAGCACCACACAGTGAAGCTGAAGATCGCCATCGCCGCGTTCGGCATCGCCGGCCTCATCGGCACTGCCCACGCCCAGGACCCGCAGCTCGCGCGCAACCTCGCCGCGACCTGCGCGAACTGCCACGGCACCAACGGCAAGAGCCTCGGCGGCATGGAGTCGCTTGCGGGCGAACCCAAGGAGAAGCTGATGCAGAAGCTCGCGGACTACCGCTCGGGTGACAAGCCGGCGACGATCATGCACCAGATCGTTACCGGCTATACGGACGAGCAACTCGACCTGATCACCACCTGGTTCGCTGCACAGAAATGACGAGGGAGACGAGCAAGATGTTGAATCGACGCAATTTCATCAAGTCGGCAGCGATCACCGCGGTCGGTGCGGGCGCACTGCCCGGGCTC
>DMCZ01000124.1:665-3479 GCA_003446655.1 Thauera sp.
GGCGGCGCAACCGCCGCAAAATACCTGCGCATGTGGAGCAACGGCGCAGTCGACGTGACGCTCATCGAGCGCAACACGAGCTTCGTGTCGTGCCCGATCTCGAACCTCGTCATCGGCGGCCTCAAGCAGCTCGAGGACATCACCATCAGCTACGAGAACCTCAAGGCGAAATGGGGCGTCACGCTGATCACCGACGAAGCGACCGCAATCGACGCAGACAAGAAGACGGTGACAACGGCCAAGCACGGCGCAATCGGCTACGACCGCCTCATCCTGTCGCCCGGCATCGACTTCGTGCCCGGCCGCATCGGTGGCCTGGAGGGAAATCAGGAACGCATTCCGCATGCCTGGAAGGCCGGTCCGCAGACGGTGCTGCTGCGCAAGCAGCTCGAAGCCATGCCCGACGGCGGCGTGTTCGCAATGCACATCCCGCGCGCGCCCTACCGCTGCCCGCCGGGACCGTACGAGCGCGCCTGCCTGGTCGCCAACTATCTGCGTGAAGCCAAGCCCAAGTCGAAGGTGCTGGTGCTCGATGCCAACGGTGAAATCCAGTCCAAGAAGGCGCTGTTTACCCAGGCCTTCGAGCGCTACGGCGCACTGATCGAATACGCCCCCAACAGCGCGCTGCAGAGCGTCGACGCCGACACGCTCACTGCCGAGCTCGAGTTCGACTCGGTCAAGGCCGACGTGCTCAACGTGATCCCGCCGATGCGCGCCGGCAACATCGCGACTGCCGCGGGCCTGCCGCTGATCAACGACGCGTGGGTCGACGTCGACTGGCTGACGCTGGAAGCCAAGGGCATGCCCGGCATCCATGTGATCGGCGATGCGCTTTTCCCGGCGCCGGCGATGCCGAAGTCCGGCCACATGGCCAACCAGCACGGCAAGGTGGTTGCCGCCGCCATCCTCAACCTGTTCGAGGGCCTGCCGCCCAATCCAACGCCGGTGGTCATGAACACCTGCTACAGCTTCGTGGACAGCAAGAACGTCATCCACGTCGCCTCGGTGCATCAGTTCGACGCCGAGAAGAAGCAGCCGATGCCGGTCAGCGGCGCCGGCGGCGTGTCGTCGATGGCGAACGAACTCGAAGGCAAGTCTGCGCTGGCCTGGGCGCGTAACATCTGGGCCGACATGCTTGCCTGAAGTCTCTGCACGCCACGACGAACCCGGGGGCCTGCCGGCTCCCGCTGCCGCCCCGGCGCACGCCGGGGCGCTCCGCATTCGAAGCGCTCAGTCGAGCGTGCTGATGTAAAGCGCCACCGCCTTCACCTCGAGCTCGGTGAGCTTGGAGGCGATCGAATGCATGATCTCGTTGTCGTTCGTGCGCGCGCGCGTGTTGAACGATTTCAGCTGCGACTCCGTGTAGCGCGGCACCTGCCCGGCAAGGCGCGGGAGCTGCTCGGTCCCGTGGCCTTTTTCACCATGACAGCCAGCGCACGCCGCGACCCCGGAATAGTCGTTGCCGCGGTGGAAGATGAAGCGCCCCACCGCCGCCAGGTCGGCATCCCGGGCCTCACGCGGCTTGGTGGGCTTCTGCTCGAAGTAGACGCCGAGTGCGAGCATCTCCTCCGGGGTCAGATCCTGCGCCATGCCGTTCATGGTGTCGCTCTTGCGTCGCCCCGACTTGAAGTCGCCAAGCTGCTTTGCGATGTATTGATGATGCTGGCCCGCAAGGCGCGGATACAGCGGGGACGAACTGTCCCCGTCGGCGCCATGACACAGGGCGCAGCGCCCACCGCTGATCTCGGCCGCACGAGCCAGATCGACCTTCGGCAGTTCGCCCGCCGCAGCGACAAATGGCAGGCCCAGGCCTGCGGCGCACAGTACGACCAGTCTGTTCAAAGCCTTCATGCCATCCCCCTATCTGCCTTTGCGCGCCTCGACATCCGCGCCCAAGGCTACGCTCCGATTATAAGAATTCGCCAATAATCCGAACAAGCTCCGCTCCGCCCCACCCTACGACAAGCATCAGCCCCTCCCGGAGGCCTGCCGCCCACGGTCATGCTCCATCGGGCCATCCGAGCTCGAGCACCCACGGAGGCTCGCCCGCTTCCAGCGCAGCACGTACGTAGGCGACCGTCTCCTCCGGCAGCAACCGGGGATCGTGCCACTCGAGCCGGTCACACTTGTCGGGTTCGATGATGCGAGGCTCGCCCGTGAAGCGCTCGGCACGCACGAAGAAGTCGATGCGGTTGGTATCTGAGAGGCGGTGAACTACGCCAAGAAACTGCAATGCCTCGCGCGCCACCTCAAGCCCGGTCTCCTCGCGCAGCTCGCGCTGCGCCGCCATGCGAACGGACTCGCCAGCCTCGACATGCCCCCCCGGCAAGCTGTACAAGCCATCAAAAAAGCCCGTGCCCGCACGCCGCATCAGCAGCAGACGGCCGTCGCGTTCGCACAGCACGTGCACGCCCGTAGGGATACCGGCGTGCATCAATGCTTGCCCGTGCTGCCGAAGCCGTCCGCTCCGCGCGCACTGGTATCGAAGCTGTCGACGAGGTTGAAGCCCACCTGAAGCACGGGCACGACCACGAGCTGAGCAATGCGCTCCATGGGCTGGATGGTGAAACTCGCCCGCCCGCGGTTCCATACCGACACGAAAATCTGCCCCTGGTAGTCGGAATCGATCAGCCCGACCAGATTCCCGAGCACGATGCCGTGCTTGTGCCCGAGCCCGGAGCGCGGCAACACCATCGCCGCCAGCCCGCGGTCGGCCAGGTGGATCGCCAATCCGCTGGGGACCAGGGTGGTCTCGCCCGGATGGAGGGTGATCGGACCCGGCAGACAGGCGCGCAGATCCAGCCCCGCTGCCCC
>DMCZ01000124.1:3751-4814 GCA_003446655.1 Thauera sp.
TGATTCTCCCTGCATGCCCGGCCACATGCCCGCAGCCGGCAACGTCATTTGCATACCACCCTTGCGCCGGGTGCTCAGCGTCTCAGCCGGCGAGCAGCCTAGCCAGGTGAGCGACGATACCCCGGGCGACCTCGGCCTTGGATGCCCGCGGCAAGGGGTGGCGACCAGCGTCATCGTAGAGGATCACGGTGTTGTCATCGCCCCCCATGCCATCGCTGACCAGGTTGCCCACCAGCATCGGGAGACGCTTGTTGCGTCGCTTACCCTCGGCATAGGCGTCGAGATCCCGGCTCTCGGCCGCAAAGCCGACGCAGAAAGGCGCGTCTTCACGCGCCGCAACCTCTGCAAGGATGTCGGGATTGGGCGTCAGCGTCACGGTCAAGGCGTCGGAAGTCTTCTTCAGCTTGTGTTCGGCCGTCGCCACCGGCCGATAGTCCGCCACCGCAGCGACGCCGATGAACACGTGCGCTCCGGGCAGCGCGTCGATCACCGCAGCCCGCATCTCCAGCGCGCTCGCAACGGGCACGCAGCGCACCTCCGCAGGAACGGGCAGACTCACCGGACCGCTCACCAGCACGACGTCGGCACCCGCCTGGGCGCAGGCACGCGCGAGTGCATAGCCCATCTTCCCCGAACTGATGTTGGTGATGCCGCGCACCGGGTCGATCGCCTCGAAGGTGGGTCCTGCCGTCATCACCACCTTGCGTCCGCCCAGCGACTTGGGCACGAAGAAGCCCTCGAGGCGCTCGAAAAGCTCCTCCGGCTCGAGCATCCGCCCCATGCCGACCTCGCCACAGGCCTGGTCGCCCGCGGCCGGGCCGAACACGGCAACACCGTCCTGACGGATCAGGCTCACATTGCGCTGCGTCGGCGGCGACTCCCACATCTGACGGTTCATCGCCGGCGCCACGATCAACGGCACGTCGCGGGCCAGGCATAGCGTCGTAAGCAGGTCATCCGCGCGCCCGTGCGCGAGACGGGCGATGAAGTCGGCCGTGGCGGGCGCGACGAGGATGGCGTCGGCATCACGCCCGAGATCGATGTGAGCCATGTTGTTGGGCAT
>DMCZ01000022.1:0-764 GCA_003446655.1 Thauera sp.
AGATGTGTATAAGAGACAGGCGTGACCACGCCAACCGGCCTGCGCTCAGCGTCGACGACCACCATGCACCCGAGGCGCAGTTCGCTCATGCGCTCGAGCGCCGCGCGCGTCGCCGTCTCGGCGGTCACGAACACGGGTTCCTTGGTGACCAGCTTGCCGAGCGAGGTCGTCATCGTCTGCTGCTCTGCCGCACGTTGGGCGAACGTGGTCTGCAGTTGCTGGCGCGACTGGTTGAGCAGGCTGGCGATGTACTGGGTGCAGAAGAGGTGGAAGACCGGGCTCATCTGCATCAGGTGCAGGAAGTCCTCGGCAGTGATCTGGAAGCAGAAACTGTCCTCGACTGCAACGTAGGCGTTGGTTGACGGGCGCCGGGCCGAGATTGCGCCGATCGGGAAGCACTCACCCGGCCCCAGGGTGAGGCTGGCGTACTCGGTGACAGCCGTGGAGCCCGTCTGGCGCGCCTGCACCTTGCCGCGCTGGACGATGTGGAAATGGCGGGGTACGCCCATCTCGGGCGTGAGGATGTCGCTTCCGCGCGCATGAAAGGCCAGGACCGCACGCTCGGCGAGGAAGCTCAGCGCCTCCGCCTCCATGCGATTGAAAGGCGAGAAGTTGCGCAGGAAATCGGTGCTGGCGCCCACCAGCAAGGTCGCGGCTGCGTTCGTCATGACGTCTCTGTCGTCGGTTCAAGCGGCGATTATAGGTGAGCCGTCGAGCGGCGAGGGACCGCCGCGCGGCGGTCATGGGTGGCGGCCGCGTCGGTC
>DMCZ01000022.1:1046-5408 GCA_003446655.1 Thauera sp.
TGCGCCCAACCCTTGAAACGATCCACGACGAAGGTCAGGCCCGAAGATCCCTCGGTGAGGTACGGCGTGTCGATCTGGGCGATGTTGCCCATGCACACCACCTTGGTGCCGGGGCCTGCACGGGTGATCAGCGTCTTCATCTGCTTGGGCGTCAGGTTCTGCGCCTCGTCGATGATCAGGAACTTGTTGAGGAAGGTGCGCCCGCGCATGAAGTTCAGGCTCTTGATCTTGATCCGGCTGCGGATCAGGTCGCGAGTGGCCGCGCGGCCCCAGTCGCCGCCTTCGCCCGCGGTGCCGTTGAGCACCTCGAGGTTGTCCTCGAGTGCGCCCATCCAGGGCGCCATCTTCTCTTCCTCGGTGCCGGGCAGGAAGCCGATGTCTTCGCCCACCGACACCGTAACGCGGGTCATGATGATCTCACTGTAGCGCTTGGATTCGAGCACCTGGGTGAGACCGGCGGCGAGCGTGAGCAGGGTCTTGCCGGTGCCGGCCTGGCCGAGCAGGGTGACGAAGTCGATCTCGGGGTTCATCAGCAGGTTCAGCGCGAAGTTCTGCTCGCGGTTACGTGCGGTGATGCCCCAGACGTTGTTGCGCTGGTGGCTGAAGTCGATCAGCGTCTCCAGCACGACGCCCGGCCCGTCCTTTTCCTTTACCCAGGCTTGCAGTGGGCTGTCGCCGTCCTGGTAGACGAACTCGTTAACCAGCAGCTCCGGGGCTAGCGGGCCGCTGAGGCGGTAATAGGTGCGACCTTCCTCCTTCCACGACTGCATGCCGCGCCCATGCGTGTCCCAGAAGTCGGCGGGCAGTTCGCGGGTGCCGGCGTACAGCAGGTCGCTGTCCTCGAGGACCTTGTCGTTGAAGTAGTCCTGCGCGGCAAGCCCGAGCGCACGCGCCTTGATGCGCATGTTGATGTCTTTCGACACCAGGATGACTTCCCGCCCGGGGTGCTTCTCGGCGAGGTACATGACCACTGCAAGGATCTGGTTGTCACCGCGCGCCGTGGGCAGCGCGGGCGGCAGCTTGATGTCGATCGCTTCGGTCTGGAGGTGAAGCCGGCCGGTGGCCTGCCGGCGCGAGGGGCCGTCCAGGGCGATGCCCGCGGCGATGCCGTCGTCCGCCGTGGAGACGATCTCGTCGAGCATGCGGCTCGCCTGGCGTGCGTTGCGCGCGACCTCGCTCGTGCCTTTCTTGTTGTTGTCCAGCTCCTCGAGCGTCATGATCGGCACGTAGAGGTCGTGCTCCTCGAAGCGGTACAGGCTGGTGGGGTCGTGCATCAGCACGTTGGTGTCCAGCACGAAGAGCTTGGTGGCCGTGGCTGCGCGCCGCGTGCGCGAGGAGGGTCGGGAGCGTGCCGGGGCGGGTGCTGCGGGGGTTGCCGGGGTGCTGGTGGCTTGAAGGGTGGCGGGCATGAGAGGCGGGGGGTCCGGTCGATCGACGGGGCGGGCACGCAGGGGCGCGCCCGAGCAGGGCAAGGGTTCAGAGCGCGCGCGCAGCGGCGAGCACTTCCTCGGCGTGGCCGGGTACCTTCACGCCACGCCACTCGCGTGCGATCCGGCCCTCGGCATCGATCAGGAAGGTGCTGCGCTCGATGCCGCGCACCTGCTTGCCGTACATGTTCTTGAGCTTCATGACGCCGAAGGCTTCGCATGCCTTCTCTTCCGGGTCGGAGATCAGCTCGAAAGGCAGTTCGAGCTTGGCCTTGAAGTTCTCATGGCTCTTCAGGCTGTCCCGGCTCACACCGAAGATGTCGCAGCCACTGGCGGCGAAGTCAGGGTGGAGCGCTCCGAAGTCACGTGTTTCGTTGGTGCAGCCGGGCGTATTGTCCTTGGGGTAGAAGTAGATGACCACCTTGCGTCCGCGCAGCGCGGAAAGGGTGATCGTGCTTCCGCCGGTGGCAGGCAGGCTGAAGTCGGGGGCGTGGATCGCGCTCATGGGGTCTCCTGCATGGATGGGGGCGATGCGAAGCTGGTGAGTAATGGGTGTCCAGGCCTCGCCGGGCGGCTTGCGGGTCCGAGGTTAGCCGATGGCGACAGACCCGTGAAGTCATTCGTGCGCGCACGCTGGGCGAGCGTGTTGCTGCGGTTGTGCGTCCGGCGGTCTCAGCGCTCGTAGAGCAGGCCGAGCGCCACCGCCCGGCCCTCGCCGACCAGGATGTTGTAGGTACGGCAGGCGGCCGAGAAGTCCATGAACTCGAAGCCGATGCGGGATTCGATCAGGGGCCGCAGCAACTGCGGTTGCGGAAAGCGCTGGCGGCGGCCGGTACCGACGATGAGGATCTCCGCACCGAGCTCGCGCGCGACGTCCAGGTCCTCGGCCTGCAACCCGCTGAGGTCGCCCGCTGCCTGTGGCGCCCAGTCGGTGACGACGCGGCTGGCGCTGACGAGCACGTTGCCGTCGTGGCGCACCCTGCTGATCATGACGTGATCGTCACCGTAGCCGGTCACGACGTTGGTGTTGGCGTTGTTGTCCTGGTAGAGCTTCATGGTCCGGTCGTGGGCGCGGCGCGCGCGCGTGGAAGTGGGTTCAGACGCGATGGCAAAATTGCCGCAGTGCGGGAGCGGGGCTAAGATAACAACCTTTTGCAGCATCGGAAAATGGTGCTGCGGTTTTCCACCTATCAGGAAGGACTGGCATGAAAGCGGTGAAGACACTCGAGCTCGCGACGGCATCCCCGGAACCGGTGATCAAGGCCGAGGCGGGCGCAGCGGCACCGCGCCCGATCCGCAAGTCCGCCAAGCTCGCCGAGGTCTGCTACGACATCCGCGGCCCGGTGCTGGTTCGCGCCAAGCAGATGGAAGACGAAGGTCACAAGATCATCAAGCTCAACATCGGCAACCTCGCCGCGTTCGGCTTCGATTCGCCCGAAGAGATCCAGATGGACATGATCCGCAACCTGCCCAACGCGGCCGGTTACTCGGACTCCAAGGGCATCTTCGCCGCGCGCAAGGCGGTGATGCACTACACCCAGCAGAAGGGCATCAAGGGCGTCACCATCGAGGACATCTACATCGGCAACGGGGTGTCCGAACTCATCGTGATGGCGATGAATGCGCTGCTCGACGCCGGCGACGAGGTGCTGGTGCCGGCGCCTGACTACCCGCTGTGGACCGCGGCGGTGAGCCTGTCGGGCGGCAGGCCGGTGCATTACCTGTGCGACGAGTCCAAGGGCTGGCTGCCGGATATCGAGGACATGCGCGCGAAGATCAACGCCAACACGCGCGCGATCGTGGTCATCAACCCGAACAACCCGACCGGCGCGGTGTATCCGGACGAGACCCTCAAGCAGATCATCGAACTCGCCCGCGAGCACGACCTGATCATCTACGCCGACGAGGTCTACGACAAGGTGCTGTACGACGGCATCAAGCACACCTCGATGGCGGCACTGTCCGAGGACGTGCTCACCATCATCTTCAACGGCCTGTCCAAGAACTACCGCTCCTGCGGCTACCGCGCGGGCTGGATGGTGGTGTGTGGCGACAAGCGCCGCGCCAACGACTACATCGAGGGCCTCAACATGCTGGCCTCGATGCGCCTGTGCGCCAACGTGCCCGGCCAGTACGCGATCCAGACCGCGCTCGGCGGCTACCAGAGCATCGACGACCTGGTCGCCGAGGGCGGGCGCATGCGCCGCCAGCGCGACCTGGCGTGGAAGCTGATCACGAAGATCCCGGGCGTCACCTGTGTGAAGCCGGAGGCCACGCTGTACATGTTCCCGAAGCTGGACCCGAAGATGTATCCGATCGAGGACGACCAGGCCTTCATCGCCGAGTTGCTGGAAGAAGAGCGCGTGCTGCTGGTGCAGGGCTCGGGCTTCAACTGGCCGCATCCGGACCACTTCCGCCTGGTCTTCCTGCCGCACGAGGATGACCTGCGCGACGCGATCGGCCGCGTGGCGCGCTTCCTCGAGAACTACCGCAAGCGCCACGGCACCTGAGCCTTCACCGGAAGGCGGCTGCGCCGCCTGCTCCTCACCCCTGACATCTCACACCTCACGGACAAAATGAAACCTATCAACGTTGGCCTCCTTGGCATCGGTACCGTCGGCGGCGGCACCTTCACCGTTCTGAAGCGCAACGCCGAGGAAATCACCCGTCGCGCCGGTCGTCCGATCGTCATCACCACCGTGGCCGACAAGAATCTGGAGCTCGCGCGCAAGGTCACCGGCGGTGACGTCAAGCTCACCGACGACGCGTTCGCGGTGGTGGCCGACCCCGAGATCGATATCGTGGTCGAGTTGATCGGCGGCTACGGCGTGGCCAAGGAGCTCTGTCTCTTATACACATCTGACGCTGCCGACGAAGAGGGTAGGGGAAGTTCCGTTGGTCCCCTGATCCTTAAAAAAAAAATGTAGTATGGTAT
>DMCZ01000148.1:0-4238 GCA_003446655.1 Thauera sp.
AGATGTGTATAAGAGACAGGGCTGGCGCTGGCTACCCCGCTCGCGCTCGCCGGCGCGGTGTTCTACCTGATCCACCACATCGTGGTGAAGGCCAACCTGTTCTTCATCGGCGGCATCGCCGCACGCCTGACGGGCTCGGAGCGGCTCGCGGCGATGGGCGGGCTGTACGCACGCGCGCCCTGGCTGGCGGTGTTGTTCGCCATTCCCGCGCTGTCGCTGGCCGGCATTCCGCCGCTGTCGGGCTTCTGGGCCAAGTTCGTGCTGGTCAAGGCCAGCCTGGACGCGAGCGCCTGGATCGCCGCCGCGGTGGCGCTCGTGACCGGCATCTTCACGCTGCTGTCGATGAGCAAGATCTGGAACGAGGCCTTCCTCAAGCCGCATCCGGCCGGCAACGCGGGGGAACGCAGCGCCGCCGGCATCCGCCCGGCCGTGTGGGCGGTCAGCGCGCTGGCGGTGATGACGGTGGCGATCGGCCTCGGCGCCGGCCCGGTGATGGACTATGCGGTCGCGGCTGCCGAACAGCTCGGCGCCCCTGCCGGCTACATCGGCGCTGTCACCGCCACGGGAGGACCTTGAACATGCTCGGACTGCACATCCTGCTCGCCGTCGGTCTGGCCGCCTTTGCCAATGCGCTGAGCCCGCTCGGCGTCGCAACGGCCTTTCTGGTCATCTACGTGGCGCTGCGCCTGGCCATCGACCTGCTCGGCATCCGCCGCTATCTGCGCCGGCTGGAGCTCGGCGCTGCCTTCAGTGTGTGGTTCGTGGCCGAGATCTTCAAGGCCAGCATCGACGTCGCCCGCATCGTGCTCGGCCGCAAGGTGACGCCGCAGCCGGCGGTGATCGCGCTGCGGCTGGAACGCCCCGACGATCGCATCGCAACCTTGCTCGGCTGCCTGCTCACGCTGACGCCGGGCACGATGGCGCTCGAGTACGTCCCGGAATCCGGGCTGATGTACGTGCACGCCATCGACGCGAAGAATGCCGCAGCAGTGGAGGCCGGGGTGCGCGCGATCGAGCGCCGGCTGCTGCGCTGGATCGACGCCGGCGCGCCGCCTGCCGCGCCGCCCCCGTCCCGGACTTCACGCTCGGCGGCGCGTCCGGAAGGAGGTGCGGCATGATGAGCGAGATCGCCGGCGCCACCTGGGTGCTGCCGCTGACCTTCACGCTGCAGGGTCTCAGCGCGGCGCTGATCCTGGCGCGCCTGGTGCGCGGCCCACGGGCGGCCGACCGCGTGGTCGCGATCGATGCGCTGAGCATGATCGCGATCGGGATGATTGCCCTGCTGGCGCTGTCGACCGCGCAGCCGATGCTGCTCGACGCCGCGGTGGTGCTGGCGCTGGTGTCCTTCCTCGGCACCACCGCCTTCATCCTGATGTTCCGCCGCCGCGGACGCGGCGCCGACGAGGCGGTGACGGCGCCGACCGAGGCGCTGCCGAGCGCGCCGCGCGGCGCAGGGGAGGACGCGTGATGGAAGCGTTTCTTTCCGTGCTGGCGTCGGTGCTGGTTCTGGTCGGCGCGCTGCTCGGCCTGATCGGCGCGATCGGCGTGCTACGCCTGCCCGACAGCTATACCCGCATGCACTCGGCGAGCAAGGCCGGAGCGCTCGGCGCGGCGCTGATCCTTGCCGGCGTGGCGGCGGCGAGCGAGGGCGGCTTCGCACTCGCCGCCCTGTTCGCGGCAGCGGTGCTGCTCGCCACCGCCCCGCTGGCCGCCCACGCGATCGCGCGCGCGGCGCACCGGGCGGGGATCACGCCGCAGACGGGAGCGGTGGGGGATGCGCTTGCAGAGGTGGCGCGTGGCGTCCGGGCTGGCGAGGATGGAGCCAAGGCGCCGCAGCAGTCGTGAGTCCGGGCGCCGATGGTGAAGGCGGCGGGCGGTAGTCCGCCGGGGACGCGCCTTCCAACAGCGCCAAGCCACCAACTACGTCATTCACCCGGCGCAGGGCCAAATGCCGTAGCCATTCAATTACGACTCCTGCCCGAGAATCGCCCCCTCAACCGAAGCGCTCGTCCTCGCGCAGAAACCGCCACTGCCCCAGCGGCAGATCGCCGAGCTTGACCTGGCCGATCCGCACGCGCTTGAGCCCCACCACCTTCAAGCCGACCAGTTCGCACATGCGGCGGATCTGGCGCTTGCGGCCCTCGCGCAGCACGAAGCGCAGCTGGTCGTCGTTGATCCACTCCACCAGCGCCGGGCGCAGCGGGCGGTCGTCCAGCCACAGGCCGTGGTTGAGCAGAGCCAGTCCGTTCTCGGCCAGGGTACCCTCGACGCGGACGAGGTACTCCTTGTCGATCTTCGAGTCCTCGCCGATCAGCTGGCGGGCCACGCGGCCATCCTGGGTCAGCACCAGCAGCCCGGTCGAGTCGATGTCGAGCCGGCCGGCCGGGGCCAGGTTCTTCAGATGACTGGGGTGGAAGCGCTGCGCGCTGTCGCGGTCGAACTGGTTGTCGGCCCCGATCAGGCTGACCGCCGGGGCGTAGCCCGGCTCGGGCTGGCCGGACACGTAGCCGACCGGCTTGTGCAGCAGGATGGTCACGCGTTGCTGCTGGGTGCGGGTGGCTTCGGCGGCCAGCGTGATGCGCGCGTCCGGATCGATGCGCACGCCAAGCTCCGACACCCGCCTGCCATCGACGAAGACCCAGCCGCGTTCGATGAACTCGTCGGCCTCTCGGCGCGAACAGATGCCCCGCTCGGCCATGACCTTGGACAGGCGCACGCCCTCGGGAGGGACGGCGGCCGCGGCGGTAGGCTCGCTGCGCGAAGGCTCGCGCACGGGACGGCCCTTCGCCGCCGGTTTTTCGGCTCGTGCCGGCGCGGGTTTGCGCGCGGGCGCGTTGTCGGTACGGGCAGCCGGCGCAGACTGCGCGGCGCTGTCGCGAGTGCGCACCTTGAGTGTGCCGCTGATGCGCGACGGCGCGGGTTTGGGCGGATTTCGGCGGATCGTGTTCAAGGCGGCCCCTGGGCTGTTGAGGCCGGCATTATCGCCCAATCGTGCGCCCCGCGATCCGGGGGAAATGCGGGAGCGCAATTCAGAGGTGGGCGGACGGGGCCTGCTCGCGCCGGGATGCGCTGACCGGCGTGCCGTTCACCAGAGACGCGCCCTTCCGCGGCGCGGCGACTCAGTGATGCGCGGCGCGCGCGTCGTCGCCGTCGCCGTCCTCGTCGGCGCTGGGGTCAGGCAGGCTCTCGAACGTGCTCCATCCCTGCGGCCGCCCCGTCGGCGGCAGCCCTTCGCGCAGTTCGACGTGCTCGTGCAGATGGGCCTTGGCGATGAAATGCGCGCTGATCGGCGCGGTCAGGAACAGGAAGGCGGTGATCAGCACCTCGTGGATCGACAGCGACCCCTCGAATCCGGCGAAGAACACCATCGAGGCCGCGAGCGCCCCGCCGACGCCGAGCGTGGTGGCCTTGGTCGGCGCATGCAGGCGGGTCAGCAGGTCGGGAAGCTTGACCATCCCGATCGAGCCCACCAGCGCGAAGAGCCCCCCCAGCACGATGAGCACCGACACGGCCAGTTCGAGCATGAAGGTCATGTCCTGCCCCCGCTCATTCGATCACGTCGCCGCGCAGCACGAAGCGACAGTAGGCGACCGTGGAGATGAAGCCGAACATCGCGAACAGCAGCGCGGCCTCGAAGAAGATGGTGGTGCGCTGCTGGATGCCGAACAGGATGATCAGCGCGATGACGTTGATCACCATGGTATCGACCGCGAGCACCCGATCCATCAGCGTGGGGCCGCGCAGCAGCCGCCACAGGTTCAGCAGCACGGCCAGCGAAAGCGCGAAAAATCCGAAATTGAGCGCGTATTCGATCACGGGAAGATCTCCTTCAGGCGGGCCTCGTAGCGGTCCTTCATCTGGCGCACGGCATCCTCGGCGTCCGGCGCGTCCAGGCAATGCACCAGCAGACTGCAGCCGTCCGCCGACAGGTCGCAGGACACGGTGCCGGGCGTCATCGTGATGGTGCCGGCGAGCACGGTGATGGCTTCGGGGGAACGCAGCTCGAGCGGCAGCACCACCCAGCGCACGTTGAGCTGGGCGGCAGGCCGCAGCAGGATCAGGCGCGCCACCTGGAGGTTGGCTACGACGACGTCCCAGGCGACCAGCGCCAGATACGTCATCGCCTTGCGGTAGGACTTGATCGGCGGGCGCTCGGGCCAGAACTGGCTGGTCAGGTGCGAGATGACGACCGCGAGGATGATGCCCATCAGCAGCCCGCCGATGCTGAAGCTGTTGAG
>DMCZ01000148.1:4499-11835 GCA_003446655.1 Thauera sp.
ACGGCCGCGGGTATCGGCAGGGGAATGTCTTGTGGCCATCAGCGTACCTCTCCGGCAAGGCCGAGCACCGCCTCGATGTAGCCCGCCGGGGCGTAGAGCTGTGCAGCGGTGAGCTCGAGCCAGGCGTGGACCGGTCCGGCGAATACGGTCAGCAGCGCCAGGCAGGCGAGCAGCCCGCCCACAGCGACGAAGGGCAGCGCATCCGGGCGATGGGCCGAGGCCGGCGCTGCCTGCAGCGCGTGCGCCTTCCAGAACAGCGTGCTGCCCCCGCGCGAGAAGCCGACGATGGCGATCAGCGAGGTCGACAGGATCAGCGCCCAGAACCAGACCGCATGGGGCGAGGCGCGCACCCCGTCGAGCACCAGCAGCTTGCCGATGAAGCCCGACAGCGGCGGCATGCCGGTGATGGCGATCGCGGCCGCGAAGAACAGCGCGGCGATCAGCCCGCCCTGCGCGATGCGCGGCGCGAGCACCAGCCGGTCGCGCAGGAGGCCGCGGCGCTCGGCAACCAGATCGGCGATCAGAAACAGGGCGCCGGCGGCGAGTGTGGAGTGGATGAGGTAATACAGCGCGGCGCTGGTGGCCTGCTCGGTGAACACCGCCACGGTGGCGAGCAGCATGCCCATGGAGCCGATCACGGCGAAGCTCACCATCTGCCCGAGGCTGCGCGCGGCGAGCACCCCGGTCATCCCGAGCACCAGCGTCAGCAGGGCCGCCGGCAACAGCCAGGGCGCAGCCAGCCAGGCCGCCTCGCCCGCATCCGCGCCGAAAGCCAGCACGTACAGGCGGATGATCGAGTACGCGCCCACCTTGGTCATCACCGCGAACAGGGCTGCCACCGGCCCTGGCGCGTTGGCATAGGTGCCGGGCAGCCAGAAATGCAGCGGCACCAGCGCAGCCTTGACCGCGAACACCAAAAGCAGCAGCACCGCGCCGGTCTGCAGCAAGGCCTGGTCGGCCGCTGGCACCTGCGGAACCTTGACCGCGAGGTCCGCCATGTTGAGCGTTCCGGTGACGCTGTAGATCAGCCCGACCGCGATCAGGAACACCGAGGAGCCGACCAGGTTGGTGACCACGTACTGCACGCCCGCCTTCACCCGCAGCCCGCCGCCGCCGTGCACCATCAGGCCGTAGGAGGCGATCAGCAGGATCTCGAAGAACACGAACAGGTTGAAGAAGTCCCCGGTCAGGAAGGCGCCGTTGATGCCCATCAGCTGGAACTGATAGAGCGGATGGAAGTGCTTGCCGCGCAGGTCCCAGCCGTTGATCGCATACAGCAGCACGCCCAGGCCCAGCACTGCAGCGAGCAAGAGCATCAGCGCCGACAGGCGGTCGAGCGCGAGCACGATGCCGAAGGGCGCCGGCCATGCGCCAAGCGCATAGGTGCGGACGCTGCCATCGCCGGCGATGACGAACAGGCCGAGCGCAATCGCCAGCATCGCCACCATCGAGGCGACCGAGAACACGCGTGCCAGCACGCGGTCGTAGCGCGCAGCGATGACCAGCAGCGCGCCGACCACGGCCGGCACCAGGATGGGCAGGATCAGGGCGTGGTTCATGCGCGCGCTCCGCCCTTCCTGGCCCCCGGGCCCGCTGCCTGCTTGTGGCCCCGCAGCTTCCAGTCGTCGTCGCTGGCCTCGGGCGAAGCATCGCCAGGCAGGTCGACGTGGTCGTTGCCGGTCTCGAGATAGGCGCGCAGCGCCATCACCACGATCACCGCGGTCATGCCGAAGGAGATCACGATCGCGGTCAGCACCAGCGCCTGCGGCAGCGGGTCGACGTAGCTGATGGCGTCGGCGGTGATCACCGGGGGCTGGTTGATGGCCAGCCGACCGGTGGCGAACAGGAACAGGTTGGTGGCGTAGGTGAGCAGCGACAGGCCCATGACCACCGGGAAGGTGCGCGCACGAAGCACCAGGTAGATCCCGGCGGCCGTCATCACGCCGATCGCGCTGGCGACGAGAAACTCCATCAGGCGGGCTCCTTGGGCACGGATGCGCTCGGGTCCACATCCATCGCGGTCTTGTTGATCGAATGCGGGTTCGTCCATCGCCCCATGCGCGACAGGTTGGCCAGCGCCAGCATCACCGCGCCCACCACGGTCAGGAACACGCCGGTGTCGAAGGCCATCGCACTGGCAAGCTCGAACTCACCCACCAGCGGCAGGTGGAAGTGACCGAAGGTCGAGGTGAGGAAGGGCTGGTCGAGCACCATCGCGGCGACGCCGGTGGCGCTGGCAACGAGCACGCCGGCGCCGATCATGGCGTGGTAATTGACGCTGACCCGGTGCGCCGCCCAGCCGAATCCGCTCGCCATGTACTGCATGATCAGCGCGATCGACACCACGAGCGCGGCAATGAAGCCGCCGCCCGGCTGGTTGTGGCCGCGCAGGAAGATGTACGCGCCGACCAGCATCGCCAACGGCAGCATCACCCGGGTGGCCACCACCATGATGATCGGGTGGCGATCGGCCGACTGCGGCTGATCCGGCGACCAGGCGCTCAGGCGGCGGCCGACGCGCCCGAACAGCGTGCCGTCGAGCAGCGCATAGATCGCCAGCGCGGCGATACCGAGCACGGTGATCTCGCCGAAGGTGTCGAAACCGCGGAAGTCGACCAGGATCACGTTCACCACGTTGGTGCCGCCACCGCCCGACACCGAGTTCTCGAGGTAGTAGTGCGACAAGGAGGTCCCGTCGCGGGTGAGCATCGCCCAGCTCGCGCCCGCCATGCCGAGACCCGCCGCGACGGCGAGCGCACCGTCACGCAGGTGGCGCAGCGGATCGGCACGTACTGCGGAACTCTGCGGACCGTACTTGGGCAGGAAGTAGAGCGCCAGCAGGATCAGGATCACCGTGGTCACCTCCACCGAGATCTGCGTCAGCGCCAGGTCGGGCGCCGACAGATAGATGAAGGCGACGCACACGATCAGGCCGACCGTGCCCACGATCAGCACCGACAGCACGCGCCGGCGGAACAGCATCACCGTGAGCGCGCAGCCGCCCACCAGCAGCACCCAGGCGACGATCGCCGCCGGTGCCGCAGGCAGCAGTTCGCGCGCACCCGCGCCATGGGGCGCGTTGAAAAAGGCGACGAAGCCGGCGACGGTGACCGCCGTGATCGCAAAGGCCAGGTAGCGCTGCAGCGAACCGTTGTGCAGCCCATGGGTGATGCGCTGCGCCACCGCCACGGCCGCGGCGATGAAGCCATCGAACAAGGCCTTCGCCTCGGGGTGGGGCCCCGCCCGCCACAGCGCATGAACCCGTACATACGCAGCCAGCGCGGTCAGGCCGACCGCCACCGCGATCACCGACAGACCGAGCGCCGGCGTGAAGCCGTGCCACAGCGCAAGGTGGTAATCCATCAGCGCACCGCCGGTGACCGCGCGCGAAACCACCGCCACCAGCGGGCCAGCCACCGTGTCGGGGAAGAGCCCGATCGCCACCACCAGCACCACCAGCAGCGCCGGCGGCAGCCACATCCCGGCGGGCGGGTCGTGCGGCGTGCGGGGGTAGTCGTCGCGGCGCGAACCGAAGAACACATGCACGATGTAGCGGAACGAGTACGCCACCGAGAAGCACGCCGCCAGCGTCGCCAGCGCGGCGACGACCCAGCCGTTGCCCAGCCAGGCGGTGTCGACCGCCTCGTGCAGCATCATCTCCTTGGAGATGAAGCCGTTGAGCGGCGGCAGCCCGGCCATCGACGCCCCCGCCACCATCGCCATCGTGGCGGTGATCGGCATCAGCTGCAGCAGGCCGCCGAGGCGCCTGATGTCGCGCGTGCCGGCCTCGTGGTCGACGATGCCGGCGTTCATGAACAGCGCGGCCTTGAAGGTGGCGTGGTTGAGAATGTGGAACGCCGCCACCACCGCGGCCAGCGGGGTACCAAAGCCGAGCAGCATGGTCACCAGGCCGAGGTGGCTCACGGTGGAGTAGGCCAGCAGCCCCTTCAGGTCGTCCTTGAACAGCGCGATCCCGGCCGCCACCAGCATGGTCACCAGGCCGGTGGTGGCGACGATGTAGAACCATTCTGGCGTACCGGCCAGCACCGGCCACATGCGCGCCATCAGGAACAGCCCCGCCTTCACCATGGTGGCCGAGTGCAGGTAGGCCGACACCGGCGTGGGCGCCGCCATCGCGTGCGGCAGCCAGAAGTGGAAGGGGAACTGCGCGCTCTTGGTGAAGCAGCCGGCGAGGATCAGCACCAGCGCCGGCAGGTACAGCGGCGAGGCCTGGATCGCCTCCTTCTCGCGCAGGATGTCGGTGAGGTTGTAGGAGCCGGCGATGTCGCCCAGGATCAGCATGCCCGCGATCATCGCCAGCCCGCCGGCGCCAGTCACGGTGAGCGCCATGCGCGCGCCCTGGCGGCCTTCGGGCAGATGCTTCCAGTAGCCGATGAGCAGGAAGGACGACAGGCTGGTCAGCTCCCAGAACACCAGCAGCAGCAGGATGTTGTCCGACAGGACCACGCCCACCATCGCGCCCTGGAACAGCAGCAGGTAGGTGTAGAACACCCCCATCGGGTCGTCCTTGGCGAGGTAGAAGCGCGCATAGACGATGATCAGCATGCCGATGCCCAGGATCAGCCCGGCGAAGAACAGGCCCAGGCCGTCGAGGAAGAAGCTCGCCTGCAGGCCGAGCGCCGGCAACCAGTCCCAGCTCGCGGTGACGATCTCGCCGCGGAACACCGCCGGGACGTGCGACATCAGCAGCGCAAAGGCCAGCAAGGTGAAAGCCAGCGTGCTGATGGCGCAGACACTGCGCCCCGAGCGGATCATCAGCGCCGGAAACAGCGCGCCGATGAACGGCAGCAAGACGATCAGGACAAGACTCATCGGGACATCCGCCAAGGATCCATGAAATTGAACGACACCGGCCGAAAGGCCCGCCAGGCGCCATGCGCAAGGTGTTTTGGGCCAAGTATATAGCGAAGGCACCTGGCCGCTGTGCGACACGCAATTTCACTAGGCGAAATCCACGCTGGCAGTTACCATTTCACGAAGTGATATCCACTGCACCATGAAGAGCCCGCCGTACCCATGACGAAACCCGAATCGATCGCCACACCGGAAGCCAGGACCTCGTCGATCCAGGTCATCGAGCGCATGATGAAGCTGCTCGACGTGCTGGCAAAGCATGCCGACCCCGTTCCGCTCAAGCAGCTCGCGCTCGAGACCGGGCTCCACCCCTCGACCGCGCACCGCATCCTGGGTGCGATGACGCACAGCGGCTTCGTCGAGCGCTCGGAGGCCGGCATCTACCGGCTGGGCATCCGCCTGCTCGAGCTGGGCAGCATCGTGAAGTCGCGCATCTCTCTGCGCGAGACGGCAATGCCCTTCATGCTGAAGCTGCACGCCGCCACCGGCGAGAGCGTCAATCTTGGCGTGCGTGCGGGCGACGAGATCGTCTATGTCGAGCGCACCTCGAGCGGACGCGCCTCGGTGCGGGTCGTGCACATCGTCGGCGCACGCGCGCCGCTGCACACCACCGCCACCGGCAAGCTCTTCCTGGTCGAGGACGGCCTCGAGCGCATCCGCGACTACGCGCGCCGCACCGGCCTGCCAGCGTCGACACCGGCCTCCATCACCACCCTGACCGCGCTGGAAAAGGAACTCGACCGCGTGCGCCGCCACGGCGTGGGCTTCGACCTCGATGAAGTCGAGGCCGGCGTGCGCTGCATCGCCGCGGGCATCCGCGACGACAACGGCGAGCTGATCGCCGGCCTGTCGCTGTCGACGCCGTCCGAGCGCTTCAACCCTGACTGGGCACCGCTGGTGAAGGAGACGGCCGACGAAATCTCTCGCGCGCTGGGCTACCTGCCCGCACGCAGCTGAATCCGCAGGGAACGGCGGCGACCTAGCCGCCGATCCGCGCCGGCGCCGCCGCCACCCGCTGGGTGGCGGTCTGCTCGAGCCACTTGCGCACGCGCTTGGCGTCGGCGGTGCGGGTGTAGCGGCCGTCAGAATCCATCAGCACCATCACCACCGGCTGCTGGTGCAGCCAGGTCTGCATGACCAGGCAGCGGCCAGCCTCGGAAATGTAGCCGGTCTTCGACACGCTGATCGCCCACTCCGGGCTGCGCACCAGGCTGTTGGTGTTGCCGAAGCGCAGCATGCGGCCATTGATGTCGACGTAACGCTCGTGCGCGGTCGAGAACTCGCGAATCAGCGGAAACGACGCCGATGCGGCAACCAGCTTGGCGAGATCGCGCGGGCTGGAGACGTTGCCCGGGTTGAGGCCCGTGCTGTCGTGGAAGCGGGTGTTCCACAGACCCAGCAGGCGGGCCTTGACGTTCATCGCCTCGACGAACGCGGCCTCGCCGCCCGGATAGTTGCGGGCCAGCGCGGAGGCCGCGCGGTTTTCGGACGACATCAGCGCAAGATGCAGCATGTCGGCGCGCGTCAGCGTGGTCCCCAGCGACAGGCGCGAACCCGTGCCCTTCAGGCGGTCGATGTCGCCCTCGGTGATCTCGAGTGGCTCGGACAGGCTCTGCCCGGACTCGAGGACGACCATGGCCGTCATCAGCTTGGTGATCGAAGCGATCGGCAAAACGGCGGCCGCGTTACGCTCGAGCAGCACTTCGCCGGTGTTCTGATTGACGACATAGAAGGCGCTCGAGCCCAGCACCGGCATGCCATTGGCGTCAAGCGTGAGCGCTGCCTCGGTCTGGTCGCCCAGCACCGACGCCGGCGCGACCGCGAGTGCGGCGGGCGCCGCCTTGCGCAGGGTGACGCGCACGGGCGCCGACTTGCCGCGCCCCGTCGTCCCGGCCCTGGCCGTCCTGGTGACCTTCGATGTCGCCTTCCGCGCCGGTTTCACCTTGCTCGCAGCCTTGGCCCGCGCCGCCGGTTTGGTGACGGCCTTCGGCTTTGCGGCAGCCTTCTTGACCGTGGAATTGGCAGCAGCGGCCGTCTTGGCGCCACTGCGGCTGGCGCTGGAGGTCGCGCTCGCTGTTCCGGATTGCAGCGCGAACAGCGCCGCGAGGGCGGCAACGAGGACTCGGAATTTCATGATGGCGGCGGGCAGAAAGAAGGACTTCGCGGACAGCGGGCGTTTCGTTTTAAAAATAAGCAGATACAGAAAGGATTTCAAGTCGTTTCGAAGTTCGACGTGAAATTTTCCAGCTTTCGTGTGCCGGCACCCGGCGTACGCCTTCCGCCCGTATGCGCAAGCCTCGTCACTCCAGGCGCAGGAAGCGCCTGAGTTCAGGGGCGCGCGACATTGCGTCATGGTAGCCGAGCTCGATCAGCGCGCGCGTGAACTCGGGCTCGAACAACAGGTAGGAGAGCAGGGTGGAGCCGTCGCGTCGCAGCGTTCCCAGCCCACGCAGCACGGTCC
>DMCZ01000148.1:12034-13048 GCA_003446655.1 Thauera sp.
GCCTTGCGCTGGGCCGGATCCAGGCGGCCGACGGTCTCGTTGATCCGCGCCAGGCTCTCGAGGTCGACCTCCAGCGTGTCGAGAAAGATGCTGGACAGCGCGTGCCCGGCGATCTGTGCAGGCGACGGGTAGCGCTCGACCCGAACCCGTCCCTCCTCGGCCGTGCGTCCCGCGCCGATGACGAGGATGCGGTCCGCGCCAAGGTGGATCGCCGGGCTCACCGGAGCGAGCTGGCGCATCGATCCGTCACCGAAGAACTCCCGGTTGATCTTGACCGCCGGAAAAACGAAAGGCAACGCCGAGCTGGCCATCAGATGGTCCACGCGCAGTTCGCTGCGCACGCCCAGACGCTGTGTGCGTCGCCAGGGCAGGATGTCGATCGAGCCCTGAAAGAAGGCGAGGCTCTCGCCGGTACTGTAGCCGGAGGCGGTGACGCTCACCGCATGGAGGTCGCCGCGCTTGATCGCCGGGCCAATCGCGGCGAGGTCGAGCGCGCGCCCGAGCAAGCCCTGCAGAGGCGTGTTGTCGAGCAGCGCACGCGGCGTCTGCCGGACCAGCCAGCCGGTAAACAGCGCCGACCCCCAACGCAGGCCGCTGCCAAGCAGCGCCGCCGGATCGACCCGGTAGACGTCGTGCACATGCAGCCCGCGCCAGATGCGATCGATGTGGCGCACCGCGCGCCCGAAGTCGCCCGCGTGCACCGCGAGCGCCACGGCGTTGATCGCCCCGGCTGAGGTCCCGCACAGGATCGGAAACGGATTCCCCGCCCGCTTGCCACGCAGTTCGCGGATGGCATTGAGCACACCGACCTGATACGCCGCGCGCGCGCCGCCCCCGGTCAGCACCAGCGCTGCGCGCCCCGCTTGCCCGTCCATCGTCCCGCCCCCGATCACACTTGCGCGTCAGCATGGCGCAGCGCGCGACCGGGAGGCAAGGGCAAATGTCGCGGCGCCGGCCTCAGTCGGCCTGGCCCGCCTCGACCACGGTGAGCGCGGTCATGTTGATGATGCGGCG
>DMCZ01000148.1:13271-14317 GCA_003446655.1 Thauera sp.
GCCGCGTTCTTCAGCAGGTTGAAGGCGATGTTGGCCGCGTCCAGGGTCGGGAAGATGAGCAGGTTGGCGTCCTCGCGCATCTTGGCGTTGGGGAAGATCTGCAGGCGGTGGCGGGCGTCGAGCGCCGAGTCGCCATGCATCTCGCCCTCGACCTGCAGCTCGGGATGGCGCTCGTGCAGCAGGCGCAGCGCGGTGCGCATCTTCTCGGCGGTGGGCGAGTCGGCCGAGCCGAAGGACGAGTGCGACAGCAGCGCGATGCGCGGCTCGATGCCGAAGCGCTTCATCTCCTCGGCGGCGAGCAGCGTCATCTCCACCACCTGTTCCGGCGTCGGGTCGTAATTGACGTAGGTGTCGGCGAGGAAGACGGTGCGCTCGGGCAGGTTGAGCAGGTTGACCGTGTACAGGTTGTCCACGCCCTCGCGCCGGCCGAGCACGGTCTCGACGAACTCGCGGTGCAGGCGATGCATGCCGTAGGTGCCGCAGATCAGGCCGTCGCCGTAGCCGAACTTCAGCAGCAGCGTGCCGATCAGCGTGGTGCGGCGGCGCACTTCCTTCTTGGCGTACTCCACCGACACGCCGCGCCGCTCCATCAGGCGGTGGTAGTGCTGCCAGAGCTCGTTGAAGCGCGGATCGGAGTCCGGATTGACCAGCTCGAAGTCGCGCTCGGCCGTCATGCGCAGGCCGAAACGCTCGATGTTGTTGAGCACGACGTCCGGACGGCCGATCAGGATCGGGCGCGCCAGGCGTTCGTCGACCACCTGCTGCACCGCGCGCAGCACCTTCTCGGATTCGCCCTCGGAGAAGATGATGCGCTTCGGGTTCATGCGCGCGGCGGCGAACACCGGCTTCATGATCAGGCCCGAGTGCCACACGAAGTTGTTGAGGTGACCGCGGTAGGCATCCCAGTCGGTGATCGGACGGGTGGCCACGCCCGAGGCCATGCCGGCCTCGGCCACCGCCGGCGCGATCTTGACGATCAGGCGCGGATCGAAGGGGCGCGGGATGATGTATTCGGGACCGAAGCCGCCGACCTTCTCGCCGTAGGC
>DMCZ01000148.1:14402-14893 GCA_003446655.1 Thauera sp.
ACGTTGTTGACCTGGTTCGGGTAATCCGAACGGCCGGTGGCGATGATCGCGTCGTCGCGCACCGCCTTCACCTCGTCGGGCAGGATCTCGGGCATCGGGTTGGCGAGCGCCAGGATCAGCGGCCTGGCCGCCATCTTCGCCACCATCTCGCCCTTGAGCACGCCGCCGGCCGACAGACCGAGGAACACGTCGGCGCCCTCGATGATCTCGGCGAGCTTGCGTGCATCCGTCTTCTTCGCGTAGCGCGCCTTGATCGGGTCCATCAGCGTGGTGCGGCCCTCGTAGACCACGCCCTCGATGTCGGTGACCCAGATGTTCTCCACCGGCACGCCGAGCTTGACCAGCAGGCCGAGGCAGGCGAGCGCCGCAGCGCCGGCGCCGGAGGTGACCAGCTTGACCTTCTTCAGATCCTTGCCCTGCAGGTGCAGGCCATTGAGCACCGCGGCGCCGACCACGATGGCGGTGCCATGCTGGTCGTCGTGGAAGACCGG
>DMCZ01000148.1:15217-16021 GCA_003446655.1 Thauera sp.
AGGTTCGAGCGCGCGGTCAGCTCGGCCGCCTGCGCCGGATCCTCGACGATCGCATCGCAGGCCGCGGCCACGCCAGGCGAGTAGGCCAGCGACAGGTCGCGCTGGTTGGAGAGCACCTTGGTGGGCGTGACCGAGATCTTGCCCGGGCGCGGATAGCGGTGATAGTCGAGCGCTGCCGCGCGGATCAGTTCGTCCATGCTTGTCTTCCCCTCTCGTCTGGTGATGTTCTTGGCCTAGAGCGCCGATGCCGGCGCATCAGTGCCGAAGGATACCGCGGAACGACTAATTACCGCATTACGAAAAGTAAATTTGCGATGTGAAAAATACGTATATTGCCCTTACTGATCTTCATGATAGTCAGCCAGACGCTGATCGAAACCGCCCGGCCATGGCATAATTATGGGCTCTTGCGGGACAGGACCCCAGCCTGCACCGCGCCAGTCGCAAGATCAGGCGCCACGCGCCTTCGCAGCCCGCCGGCCAGGCAGCACCCTGCATCACACGATGGCCGACCGACGGGGATGGTTTCGCATCACAGCACGGGAGAGCTGTTTACATGTCTCAGAACCACGCCCAGGCGGCGATTGCCGCTGCCCCCGATTACGTCCGCCATGACGGCCTGAAGAAGTGGGTCGGCGAGATCGCCGCCCTCACCGAACCGGACCGCGTGGTCTGGTGCGACGGCTCGCAGGAAGAGTACGACCGCCTGTGCGCCGAGATGGTCGAGTCCGGCATGCTGATCAAGCTCAACCCGGAAAAGCGCAAGAATTCCTACCTCGCCTGGTCCGACCCCTCCGACGTCGC
>DMCZ01000131.1 GCA_003446655.1 Thauera sp.
CGCAGCGGCAAGCTCGACCCGGTGATCGGCCGCGACGACGAGATCCGCCGCGCCATCCAGATCCTGCAGCGCCGCACCAAGAACAACCCGGTGCTGATCGGCGAGCCGGGCGTGGGCAAGACCGCGATCGTCGAAGGCCTGGCGCAGCGCATCGTCAATGACGAGGTGCCCGAGACGCTCAAGGGCAAGCGCGTGCTGTCGCTCGACATGGCGGCGCTGCTGGCCGGTGCCAAGTACCGCGGCGAGTTCGAGGAGCGCCTGAAGGCAGTGCTGAAGGAGATCGCGCAGGAGGAAGGCCGCATCATCGTCTTCATCGACGAGCTCCACACGATGGTCGGCGCCGGCAAGGCCGAGGGCGCGATCGACGCCGGGAACATGTTGAAGCCCGCGCTCGCGCGCGGTGAGCTGCACTGCATCGGCGCCACCACGCTGGACGAATACCGCAAGTACATCGAGAAGGACGCCGCGCTCGAGCGCCGCTTCCAGAAGGTGCTGGTGGAAGAACCTTCGGTGGAGGCCACCATCGCGATCCTGCGCGGCCTGCAGGAGAAGTACGAGATCCACCACGGCGTCGACATCACCGACCCGGCGATCGTTGCCGCGGCCGAGCTGTCGAACCGCTACATCACCGATCGCTTCCTGCCCGACAAGGCAATCGACCTGATCGACGAGGCTGCGGCGCGCATCAAGATGGAGATCGACTCCAAGCCCGAGGTCATGGACAAGCTCGACCGCCGCATGATCCAGTTGAAGATCGAGCGCGAGGCGGTGAAGAAGGAGAAGGACGAGGCCTCGCAGAAGCGCCTGCAGCTGATCGAGGACGAGCTCGCCAAGCTGCAGCGCGAGTACAACGACCTGGAAGAGATCTGGAAGGCGGAGAAGTCCAAGGCCGCCGGCTCGGCGCACATCAAGGAAGAGATCGACGCGCTGCGCGCGCAGATGGCCGAGTTCCAGAGGAAGGGCCAGCTCGACAAGGTCGCCGAGCTGCAATACGGCAAGCTGCCGCAGCTCGAGGGCCAGCTGAAGATGGCCGAGCAGGCGGGCGAGAGCGCCACGCCCAACAAGCTGCTGCGCACCCAGGTCGGCGCCGAGGAGATCGCCGAGGTCGTGTCGCGTGCCACCGGCATCCCGGTGAGCAAGATGATGCAGGGCGAGCGCGAGAAGCTGCTGAAGATGGAAGAGAAACTGCACGAGCGCGTGGTCGGCCAGGACGAGGCGGTGCGCCTGGTGGCCGACGCCATCCGCCGTTCGCGCGCCGGCCTGTCGGACGAGAACCGCCCGTATGGTTCCTTCCTCTTCCTCGGTCCTACCGGCGTGGGCAAGACCGAGCTGTGCAAGACGCTGGCGAGCTTCCTGTTCGACTCCGAGGAGCACCTGATCCGCATCGACATGAGCGAGTTCATGGAGAAGCACTCGGTCGCCCGCCTGATCGGCGCGCCGCCGGGCTACGTCGGCTACGAGGAGGGCGGCTACCTGACCGAGCAGGTCCGCCGCAAGCCCTACAGCGTGATCCTGTTCGACGAGGTCGAGAAGGCACACCCGGATGTGTTCAACGTGCTGCTGCAGGTGCTGGACGACGGCCGCATGACCGATGGCCAGGGGCGCACGGTGGACTTCAAGAACACCGTGATCGTGATGACCTCCAACCTCGGTAGCCAGATGATCCAGGCCATGGCCGGCGACGACTACGGGGTGATCAAGCTCGCGGTGATGGCGGAAGTCAAAACGTATTTCCGGCCGGAGTTCGTCAACCGCATCGACGAGGTGGTGGTGTTCCACGCGCTCGACGAGAAGCACATCGCCGGCATCGCGAAGATCCAGCTGCAGTATCTGGAGAAGCGCCTGGCGCGGCTGGAGATGGGCATGGAGGTCACGGACGCGGCACTGGCCGAGCTGGCGACCGCGGGCTTCGACCCGGTGTTCGGTGCGCGGCCCTTGAAGCGGGCGATCCAGGAGCGCATCGAGAACCCGCTTGCCAAGGCGATCCTCGAAGGCCGTTTCGCCGCCAAGGATCGCATCCGGGTGGATGCCGAAAACGGGGAGCTGGTGTTCCGGCGCGCGGACTGAAACCCGCAGGGCGCCTTGCAGAGGCGCCCGGCTCGATGGCGAGAGGGCGGCCGCGAGGTCGCCCTCGCGTCGTCTACAGCCTGCGGTTGGCGCGGATCCAGTCGGTGAAGGCGTCCACCGTCAGCGGGCGCGAGAACAGGTAGCCCTGCATCGCATGGCAGCCGCGTTCGGCGAGGAACTGGCGCTGCGCGGTGGTCTCGACGCCTTCCGCCACGACCTGCATGTCGAGGTCGCGCGCCAGTGAAAGCGCCGCGGCAGTGACGGCCGCATCCTCGGCGTTACCGGGCAGATCATCGACGAAGGAGCGGTCGATCTTCAGGCGCGCGATCGGCAGACGCTTGAGGTAGGACAGACTGGAGTACCCGGTTCCGAAGTCGTCCAGCGCCAGGGTGAGGCCGAGGTCCACGAGGTCCTGTAGGCGTTCGGAGAGCTCTGCGGATGGCTCCATCAGCGCGCTCTCGGTGATCTCGAGCTCGATGCAGGATGGGTCTGCCCCGGTTTCGGCGAGCAGGCGCGCCACCATCGGCACGAAGTCCCGCTTGCGGAACTGGAGTGCGGAAATGTTGACCGCGACGATCAGGCTGGGGAGTCCGGCGGCGCGCCAGCGCACCTGCTGACGGCAGGCCTCGCGCAGCACCCATTCGCCGATCGGCGCGATCAGGCCGGTCTCCTCGGCGAGCGGGATGAACTGGTCTGGTGGCACCATGCCGCGCTGCGGGTGTATCCAGCGCACCAGCGCCTCGCAGCCATAGGGTTGGCCATCGGCGGCCTCGATCTGCGGCTGGTAGTGGAGGACCAGCTCGTTGCGCTCGACCGCGCGCCGCAGGTCCGCCTCCATCAGCAGGCGCTCGGTCGCGCGCGCGTTCATCTCCGGGATGAAGAAGCGATAGGTGTTGCGCCCGGCCTCCTTGGCACCGTACATCGCGGTGTCGGCGTGCTTGAGCAGGGTGTCCACCTCGGCGCCGTCGTTCGGGTAGAGGGCGATGCCGACGCTGGCCGACAGATGGAGTTCGTGCCCGTCGATGTTCATCGGCTCGACCAGTGCGGCGAGCATGCGGTCGGCCACCAGGGCGGCCTCCTCCATGTTCGACAGGCGCGAAAGCAGGGCTACGAACTCGTCGCCGCCGAGGCGAGCGAGCAGATCCTCGTCGCGCACGCAGCGCGACAGCCGGCTTGCTGCCATGGCGAGCATGCGGTCGCCGGCCGGGTGACCGAGCGAGTCGTTCACGGTCTTGAAGTTGTCGAGGTCGAGGAAGAGGATCGCGAACTTGTCCTGATGCCGCGCCGCCGAGCACAGCGCGATGCGGGCCTGCTCCTGCCAGGCGCTGCGGTTGTGCAGGCCAGTGAGGGTGTCGTAGCGCGCCAGGTACTGGATCTTGGCCTCGGCCTCGCGTGCGCTGCTGACGTCCTGGGCGATGCCGCGGAGGCGCTTCAGCTCGCCCGCCTGCCACTCGCTCTCGATACGGAACTGCAGCGTCCGCGGCGGCAAGGTGCCTGTCTTGCAGTCGAGCATGATCCGGCCCGGGTGCTGCGCCGACGTCTCGAGTGCCTTTGCGAGGGCGGGGCGGCTCGCGGGTGAGACGGCTTCCATGAGGTCTTCCAGGCTGGCGAGGCGGTCGCCGTCGACGCCCAGCAGCAGGTGCAGTTCGGCCGAGGTGCGCAGCCCGGCGGTTCTGGTGAGCGTCTCCCAGCTACCCATCCGGGCGATGCGCTGGGCTTCGACGAGTGCTGCCTGCTTCTCGTTGAGGTCGGCGCCCGCCGCTTCGAGCTCGGCAGTGCGCTGCTCCACCAGCGCGTTGATGCGCCGGTTGCTGCCGGTGGTGATCAGCAGCAGGGCGCCGAGCATCGCGGTGGCCAGCAGCCCGACGGCAACGGTGGCCCACGCCGCCCAGCTCTGCAGCTGACGCAGGTATTCGGGGGTGGCCTGCAGGCGCAGTTCCCAGTGTCTGCCAGCGAAGGCGATGGGCGCCGAATACGTCAGGGTGCCCTTTTCCCAGGCCGGGTGCGGCTCATGGTGCCCGCCGGCGAGGCAGCTATCGGGTTCGCTGCTGTCGAGGTCGACCAGGCAGCGCTCGATGTGCGCGGCCTGAGGCCCGGTGAGCGCTGCCGTGAGCACGTCGTCCAGGCGGAATGTCGCCGTCACGACACCGCGCAGACGATCGCCCGCGCCTTCGCCATCGGGTGCGCGCACGGCCAGGTACACCGCCACGCCATTCTGGTTCCCGGTCTCCTGGACCAGTCGCAGACGAGCGCTCGCAGCCGGCTGCCCACTCGAGCGGGTGTGCGCGATCGC
>DMCZ01000132.1:0-339 GCA_003446655.1 Thauera sp.
AAGAAGCGCGCATACGAGTTCTAGTGCGGTCTCGTGGGCGCGGAGATGTGTATAAGAGACAGCGTCCTGCGCCAGCACCTGGAGCAGCGGACCAAGCTCGATCGCGTGCGGGGGGCTGCGCTCGTCGAGGCTGCGCGCGTAGGCCAGGCCTTCCTTCACCAGTCCCTGCATCGCGTCGAGGTCGGACTGGATTCGGGTGCGCAGGCCCTCGTCCTCGACCAGCTCGGCGCGCAGTCGCAGGCGGGTGATCGGGGTCTGCAGGTCGTGGGAGATGGCGGCCAGGATGCGGGTGCGTTCGGTGACGTGTTCGGCGATGCGCTGCTGCATCTGGTTGAAGGC
>DMCZ01000132.1:589-754 GCA_003446655.1 Thauera sp.
TCGCCGAGTGCGCGTGCGGCTTCGGCCATGCGCGATAGCGGCCGGGTGGCGATGCGCACCGCGATCCAGGTGAGCAGGCCGACGCCTGCGACCAACGCGGCAAGCGCTGCGAGGAGGCGCCCGGGTTCGCGCGGCATGTTCGGCAGTTGTGGCGGGATGCCCGGG
>DMCZ01000132.1:960-10189 GCA_003446655.1 Thauera sp.
CGCAGGGCCGCCTGCAGCGGATGGTCGCCGGCGAGCGGGCGCAGGTGATCTCGTGGCGGGCGCAACGCCAGGCGCAGCCGGCGGCGGCCGATCTCGTCGATCCAGCGTTCGCGCTCGTGCGGTGACATGCGCTCGAGCAGGTCGGCAGCCGTGGCGATCTCCTGCGCCACCCCCTCGAACAACGCGGTGCGGCCGATCCGTTCGCGCTCGCCGACGAAGAGCGCCAGGCTGACTGCGAGCACCAGCGCGATGCCGATCGTCCAGATCAGCATGAGGCGGGCGAACAAGCTGCGCGGCAGCGGCAGCCTCATGGGCGCTCACCTGGGTGCCCCGCCTCACGGGCGGGGGAGGCAGCCACGACGCTGGCGCCGGTGGGCCTGTCGCATGCCTCCGGCGTCACCTCGGCGGCAAGGACGTAGCCTTCGTTGCGCACTGTCTTGATGATCGCCGATTCGCGCGCGTTGTCGCCGAGGCGCTGGCGCAGGCGGCTCACGAGCAGGTCGATCGAGCGGTCGAAGACGTCGGCCTCGCGGCCCTGGGTGAGCTCCATCAACTGGTCGCGCGACAGCACCTTCTGCGGATGTGACAGGAACACGCCGAGCATGCGGTACTCGGCGCCGGAGAGCGCGACCACGGCGCCGTCCCCATCCACCAGGTGGCGATTGACCGTGTCGAGCCGCCAGTTCGCAAAGCGCAGCATGCGCGCGTTGGCTGGCGGCGCTGCGTCCAGGTTGGGCGGCAGGGCGCGCGTGCGGCGCAGTACCGCGCGGATGCGGGCGTACAGCTCGCGCGGCACGAAAGGCTTGGCGAGGTAGTCGTCTGCCCCCATCTCCAGGCCGATGATGCGATCCATGTCCTCGCCGCGCGCGGTCAGCATCAGGATCGGGGTGTTCGCGTGCGCGCTGCCGCTGGCGCGCAGGTTGCGGCACAGGGTCAGGCCATCGTCACCCGGCATCATGACGTCGAGAACGATGAGGTCGATGCGGTGCTGGTCGAGTGCGCTCTTCATCTCGCGCCCGTCAGCGGCGGTGGTGCAGCGCAAGCCCTGCTTCTCGAGGTAGTCGGCCAGCAACTGGCGGATGTCACGGTCGTCGTCGACGATCAGGATGTGGTCGGCAGAAGGGGGCATGAGCGGTTCTCCTTGGCCGGCATCTTAAGGGCAGGGGCGGGGGGCTTTGTATCCCAGCGTATCTGCGGGCCGTGGCGAGACATGAAGCTGCAAAACGCAGCCGGCCAGACAAACCCGGCTTACATCGCGGTGCTGTAATGGCTCCGTCGCCCGAACGGACGGGCAACGCAGAATGCCAACCGACAGGAGAGTCATCATGAAAAGCTGGATCAAGACCTCAATCGCCGCCGCCGTGATCGCCACCGGCGCACTCGGAACCACCGCGGCACTCGCCTGGGGAGGGCATTGCGACGGCCCGCGTGGGGGCAAGTCGGGCTGGTCGCAGATGGCGCCGGAACAGATGAAGGCGAAGATGGCCGAGCGCGCCGAAGTGCATATGGCCCGGCTCGAACTTGCGCTGGCGCTGACGCCCGAGCAGAAGCCCGCATTCGAAAACTTCAAGTCCGACATGAAGGCGCGTGCCGAGCGCATGGCCACCACAAGGGCCGAGCGTCGCGCGGCGGATGCGCCGAAGACCGCGATCGAGCGCATGCAGCGCATGGAAGAGATGAGCAAGCTGCGCCAGGCCGAGATGGCCGAGGCGCGCAAGTCGGTCGAGACCTTCTACGCGACGCTGAGCGATGCGCAGAGGACGGTGTTCGACGCCGAGTTCCAGAAGATGGGACGCAAGGGCGAGCGCGGCATGCGGGGTGGCATGGGACCGGAGGACGGTCGCGGCATGGGGCTGGGCCGCGGCTGAGCGCCGGAGTCCGCAAGCGTCTGACGAGGCCGCCCTGCGGGGCGCCCTGCTCCTGACCGACCGCCATTGCCGGCGTGGCGAGCGGTCTACGAAAAAAGGCCACCCCGCAGGGTGGCCTTCCTGTCTCCGCCTCCGTGAGGAGGGAAGCCGCTTCTTAGTGGAACTGCTCTTCTTCGGTCGAGCCGGTCAGCGCCTTCACCGAGGACGAACCGCCCTGGATCACGGTGGTGACGTCGTCGAAGTAGCCGGCGCCGACTTCCTGCTGGTGCGACACGAAGGTGTAGCCCTGCTCGCGCGCGGCGAATTCCGGCTCCTGCACCATCTCGGTGTAGTGCTTCATGCCTTCGCCGCGGGCGTAGGCGTGGGCGAACTTGAAGGTGTTGAACCAGTTGATGTGGATGCCGGCCAGGGTGATGAACTGGTACTTGTAGCCCAGCGCCGACAGCTCGTCCTGGAACTTGGCGATGGTGGCGTCGTCCAGGTTCTTCTTCCAGTTGAAGGACGGCGAGCAGTTGTACGACAGCAGCTTGCCCGGGCAGGCGGCATGCACGGCCTGGGCGAACTCGCGGGCGAAGCCGAGGTCGGGCGTGCCGGTCTCGCACCACACCAGGTCGGCGTAGGGGGCGTAGGCGACGCCGCGGCTGATGGCCTGCTCGAGGCCGTTCTTGACGCGGTAGAAGCCTTCCTGGGTGCGCTCACCGGTGAGGAAGGGCTTGTCGTTGGCGTCGTGGTCCGAGGTGATCAGGTTGGCGGCTTCGGCGTCGGTACGGGCCAGGATGATGGTCGGCACGCCCATGACGTCGGCAGCGAAGCGGGCCGCGATCAGCTTCTCGATCGCTTCCTGGGTCGGAACCAGCACCTTGCCACCCATGTGGCCGCACTTCTTCACGGCAGCGAGCTGGTCCTCGAAGTGCACACCGGCGGCGCCGGCGGCGATCATGTTCTTCATCAGTTCGAAGGCGTTGAGCACGCCACCGAAACCGGCCTCGGCGTCGGCGACGATCGGCAGGAAGTAGTCGATGAATTCCTTGTCGCCCGGGTTGATGCCACGCGACCACTGGATCTCGTCGGCGCGCTTGAAGGTGTTGTTGATGCGGCGGACCATGGTCGGCACCGAATCGTAAGCGTACAGCGACTGGTCGGGGTACATGGTCTCGGAGGTGTTGCCGTCGGCGGCGACCTGCCAGCCGGACAGATACACGGCTTCGAGACCGGCCTTGGCCTGCTGCATCGCCTGACCGGCGGTGATCGCGCCGAAGGCGTTCACATAGCCCTTCTTGGCGCCGCCATTGACACGCTCCCACAGCAGCTTGGCGCCACGCTGAGCCAGGGTGTACTCCGGCTGCAGGCTGCCGCGCAGGCGGACCACGTCGGCCGCGGAGTAGCCGCGCTTGATGCCTTTCCAACGGGGATTCTCGGCCCAGTCTTTCTCGAGGGCGGCGATTTGCTGTTCGCGGGTCAGGGTCATGATGCGTCCTTATGAATGCAGGAGGGGGTAAGGCATCGCGGCGGGTTCTGGCACCGTCGCGGTGTTCCGGCTGCAGCGCTCATCGAGGGAGAAAATGCGCTGCAGATGGGATGAGAGTATAGGAGGCATTCTGCGCAGCAGCAATATGTCTTATATAAGACATAAGAAAAAAATTTATATAAATAAAACAGCTACTTGACTTCATTGTCTCGCAATGCGAAAAGAGATAGAGTCTTGTGAAACGCATTGCGCCCTGACGCGTGCTGCATTGCAATCGAACCTGGCCTGCTTGCTGCGCGGGGGGCACAGCGCCGCGGGTGCATGCACACCCCCGCCAGCCTGGTGACTCAGAGCAGCGGCGATGCGCTCACCACGACGCCGTCCTCGTCGGCATAGACGTAGTGGCCAGGCTGGAAGGTGACGCCGCCGAAGCGGACCGGTACGTCGACCTCGCCGACGTTGCGCTTGACGGTCTTCCTGGGGTGGGTGCCCAGCGCGAAGACGCCGAGGTCCATCCCGCCGATCGCCTTCGAGTCGCGGATGCAGCCATATACGAGGATGCCGGCCCAGCCGTTCTTCACTGCGAGCTCGGCAAGTTGGTCGCCCACCAGGGCGCAGCGCATCGAGGCGCCGCCGTCGATCACGAGCACCCGGCCCTTCCCGGGGTTTTCCAGCGCCTTGCGGACGAAGGAATTGTCCTCGAAGATCTTCAGCGTCGCGATCGGCCCGCCGAAGGATGGACGGCCGCCATAGCTGGCGAACATGGGGGCAACGACGGCAAGTTTGTCTTCGTGGATGTCGCAGAGGTCGGCGGTCTGGATGTTCATGCTGGCTCCTCCAACAGGAAGTGGGTTGGTGCGCCGGACCGGCGCGGGAGCGGGCATCATAAACGACGGCGCCCTGGGTGCCGGCGCGTGGACGAAGGCTCGCCCACGACAACCGCTCGCCACGACATCGCCTGGCTCGCGGGCCGATGCCTGCAATGAAAAACGGCATGCCGCACCTGGCGGACATGCCGTTTCGAGTAAGCGCCGGAGCCGCTCCGGCGAGGAGCGTTCAAGCCGTGGCCGCTTCCGTCTCCTCGAACACCAGTTTCACCTTGTCGTCCTCGTCGAGGTCGATGGTCACCTTGCCACCATGTACTAGGCGGCCGAACAGCAGCTCGTCGGCAAGTGCCGCCCGGATGGTGTCCTGAATCAGGCGCGCCATGGGCCGTGCGCCCATCAGCGGGTCGAAGCCTTTCTCGGCCAGCCAGGCCTTGAGGTCGTCGCTGAAGTGCGCTTCGACCTTCTTCTCGTGCAACTGGGCTTCGAGCTGCATCAGGAACTTGTCGACCACACGCAGGATGATCTCGTTGTCCAGTGCCTTGAAGGAGATCATCGCGTCGAGGCGGTTGCGGAACTCGGGCGTGAACAGCCGCTTGATGTCGGCCATTTCGTCGCCGGCCTCGCGCTTCGCCGAGAAACCGATCACGGCCTTCTGCATGGACTCCGCGCCTGCGTTGGTGGTCATGATGATGATCACGTTGCGGAAGTCCGCCTGGCGGCCGTTGTTGTCGGTCAGCGCGCCGTGGTCCATGACCTGCAGCAGGATGTTGTAGATGTCCGGATGCGCCTTCTCGATTTCGTCGAGCAGCAGCACGCAGTGCGGCTTCTTGGTGATCTGCTCGGTGAGCAGGCCGCCCTGGTCGAAGCCGACGTAGCCCGGCGGCGCGCCGATCAGGCGGCTGACCGCGTGGCGTTCCATGTATTCGGACATGTCGAAGCGCACCAGCTCGATGCCCAGCGTGTAGGCGAGCTGGCGTGCGACCTCGGTCTTGCCGACGCCGGTGGGGCCGGAGAACAGGAAGGAGCCGATCGGCTTCTGCGGGTTGCCGAGTCCCGAGCGCGACATCTTGATCGCCTTGGCGAGCGCCTCGATGGCGGCGTTCTGGCCGAAGACGACGTTCTTGAGGTCGCGCTCGAGCGTCTTGAGCGCCGCCTTGTCGTCGTTCGACACGGTGCGCGGCGGGATGCGGGCGATCTTGGCGACGATCTCCTCGATCTCGTTCTTGCCGATGGTCTTCTTTTGCTTCGACTTGGGCAGGATGCGCTGCGCCGCACCCGCCTCGTCGATCACGTCGATCGCCTTGTCGGGCAGATGGCGGTCGTTGATGTATTTGGCCGACAGTTCAGCAGCGCTGGAGAGCGCCGAGTTGCTGTATTTGATGCCATGGTGCTCCTCGAAGCGGCTCTTGAGCCCCTTGAGGATCTCGACCGTTTCAGCCACTGAGGGCTCGACCACGTCGATCTTCTGGAAGCGCCTGGAGAGCGCGTGGTCCTTCTCGAAGATCTGCCGGAACTCGTTGTAGGTGGTCGCGCCGATGCACTTGAGCTGCCCGGATGACAGCGCGGGCTTGAGCAGGTTGGAGGCGTCGAGCGTGCCGCCCGAGGCTGCCCCGGCGCCGATCAGGGTATGGATCTCGTCGATGAAGAGGACAGCATTCGGGTTCTCGATGAGTTGCTTGAGCACCGCCTTGAGGCGCTGCTCGAAGTCGCCGCGGTACTTCGTGCCGGCGAGCAGGGCACCCATGTCGAGTGCGTACACCTGCGCGTTCTCGAGGATCTCGGGCACGCGACCCTCGACGATCCTGCGGGCCAGGCCCTCTGCAATGGCGGTCTTGCCGACGCCGGCCTCGCCGACCAGCAAGGGGTTGTTCTTGCGCCGCCGGCAAAGGGTCTGGATGACGCGCTCGACTTCCTTCTCGCGCCCGATGAGGGGATCGATCTTGCCCACCAGCGCCTGCTGGTTCAGGTTCTGCGTGTAGCTCTCGAGCGCTCCGCCTGCCTGCTTTTCTTCCTGTTCCTGTTCGCCGGACTCCGATTCATTGCGACCCTGCGGGGCAGAACCCTGCGGCGGCGCCTTTGCGATGCCATGCGAAATGAAATTCACCACATCCAGGCGCGAGACGTTCTGCTTCTGCAGGAAGTACACCGCATGCGAATCCTTCTCGCCAAAGATGGCCACCAGCACGTTCGCGCCGGTCACCTCCTTCTTTCCCGAGGACTGTACGTGCAGGATCGCGCGCTGGATTACGCGCTGGAAACCCAGCGTGGGCTGGGTGTCGATCTCGTCCGTGCCCTCGATGCGTGGGGTGTGTTCTTCGATGAAACCGGTCAGCTCACGGCGCAATTCGTCGATGTTGGCTGCGCACGCCTTCAGCACCTGAGCGGCGGAAGGGTTGTCCAGCAGGGCGAGCAGCAGGTGCTCCACGGTGATGAACTCGTGGCGCTTTTGCCTCGCCTCGACGAAAGCCATGTGCAGGCTGACTTCAAGCTCTTGCGCGATCATTCAATTTTCCTCCATCACGCATGCCAGCGGATGTTGATGCTGACGAGCAAACGAGGTGACCTGCTCTACCTTGGTCGTGGCGATGTCCCTGGGAAAGACACCGCATACCCCCATGCCCTCTCTGTGGACTTGGAGCATGACTCGCGTGGCACGTTCGCGATCCATGCCGAAATATTTCTGCAGGACCACGATCACGAAATCCATCGGCGTGTAATCGTCGTTCAGCAGCAGAACCTTGTACAGCGGTGGCGGACGTGTGCGAGTCCGCTGCGCTTCCAGTACGAGATCATCTTGTTTTCGGGTGCCCATAAAATCATTCTAATGGAGTCAAAGCAGAGTGCAACACGGGGCGGCGAGCTGCGGCGGTTGGACCCTCACATGCTTCCGAGGGGCGATGCTGCGGAAAAAAAGTGATGCGCTCGTCGTGCGCTGCGGAAAATCCGGAAACCGCGTGTCAGTTAGGGGTCTGGCCTGAAGTGGTGGAATTTCCGGCAACCTGGTGCTGCGGCGCGCCAAAAACGTGCGCAAAAAGCCCGTTGACGCTACCGGGGCGAATGAGTAAAACCGAAGCCGTGCGCCACTTTGAGGCCGATTTCCAGGCTCTTGCCCATGAAGACAGACTCACTATTGGCGCCGACACCTGCTGTGGCACCGATACTGCCGCGGAGTAACAAGTAACCTTGAAGGATTCAAGCAATATGGCAACTGGTACCGTGAAGTGGTTCAACGATTCCAAGGGTTTCGGCTTCATCACGCCCGACGATGGAAGCGAGGATCTGTTTGCGCATTTCTCCGCCATCAACATGAGCGGTTTCAAGAGCCTGAAGGAAGGCGACAAAGTGTCCTTCGAGGTGACTCAGGGCCCCAAGGGCAAGCAGGCTTCGAACATCCAGCGCACCTGAGCCGTCGGTGCTGGCTGTCGCGGCGCGGTCGGGTCGGGCAGCCAAGGGATGGGAGCGGCGCCTGCAACGAAAGATAGCTCCAGAAAGTAAAAAGGCCGTCAGATCACTGATGGCCTTTTTGCTTTCTGGAGCTCTTTTGTCGCGAGCTGCTGCCGTCCTTAGCAGTTCAACTCTGGCTGCTACCCGCCAATCACGACGAGTGCAGGTAGCCTCGGCTGCTGCGGGCTTACTTCAGCTTCACTTCCTTGTACGGCACGTGCTTTCGTGCGACGGGGTCGTACTTGTTGAACTCGAGCTTTTCAGGCGTTGTGCGCTTGTTCTTCGAGGTGGTGTAGAAGTGTCCCGTGCCGGCGGTCGACTCGAGCTTGATCTTTTCGCGAATGCCCTTGGCCATGGCGTTCTCCGTTCAGTTCGGTTGCTTACAGCTTCTCGCCGCGGGCGCGAAGCTCGGCAAGGACGACGTCGATGCCTTTCTTGTCGATCGTGCGAAGCCCGGCATTCGAGACGCGCAGGCGAATCCAGCGGTTCTCGCCTTCGCTCCAGAAGCGGCGACTTTGCAGATTGGGCAGGAAGCGGCGCTTGGTTTTGTTGTTTGCGTGGGAAACGTTATTTCCCACCATCGGTGCTTTACCGGTCACTTGGCAGACGCGAGCCATAGAATGCTCCAGGGAATTCGGATTGCGGAAAACGGGAGAGGATAATGCAACAAGAGGGGGCAAAGCAAGCCCCGCGCTCCAGTTTCAGGGCGCGATTCACACCCGCACGTATCGCATGCGGAAAGTGCTCGAACGACGCAGGTCCGGATCACAACAGCCCGCGCTCGGCGAATGATAGCGGAGATCCATGCGCCGGTACCACGAAATGATCGAGGACCCGCACGTCGACGAGGTTGAGCGCGTCCTTGAGTGCGCGGGTCAGGAGTTCATCAGCCGTGCTTGGCTCGGCGGCTCCGGAAGGGTGATTGTGCGCGAAGATGACTGCGGCTGCGTTATGGGCGAGGGCGAGCTTGACCACTTCCCTCGGGTATACGGAGGTCTGCGTGAGCGTGCCGCGAAACAGGTCGACCGCCTCTATCAGACAGTGGCGCGCGTCGAGCAGCAGCACGCAGAAGGTCTCGTGCGGGAGGTGTCCGAGGCGCAGGCGCAGCCAGTCCCGTACCACCTGAGGGGCGTCGAACAGTGGCCGTTCGCTCAGGGTCTCGCGCAGTGCGCGCCGCGACAGTTCCATGACCGCCTGCAGTTGGGCATACTTTGCCAGCCCCATGCCGGGTACGGCGGCAAAATCCTGTGCCGCGGCGCTGCACATGCGGGTGAGGCTGCCGAAACGGGTCAGCAGGGTGCGTGCCAGGTCGACCGCGCTTTGACCGCGGATGCCGACGCGAAGAAAGATCGCCAGCAACTCTGCGTCCGAGAGGGCCGTCGCGCCGCGCGCGAGCAGTTTTTCGCGCGGACGCTCGTCCGCTGGCCAGTCGGTGATTGCCATGATGTTCAGGGTTCCTCGGGCGCGTGCAGCGCGCATTATTTGAATGGCATTGAATGCCGAGTATAAGTGAATGTCATGACTGTGTTGAAGGGTCGCAGGATTGTTCTCGGAGTCAGCGGCGGCATCGCGGCCTACAAGGCCGCGGAGCTGGTCCGCCTGCTGGTCAAGGCCGGCGCCGA
>DMCZ01000168.1:0-2422 GCA_003446655.1 Thauera sp.
AGATGTGTATAAGAGACAGGCGCCAGGGGTTTCCAGTCGCGAAAAGCGGGCGACTCCGCTTGCAGGCGCTTGAGCATGGCGCGAGGCTCCAGGCGCACAGCCGCCGCGGCATTTTGGGGCTCCGCGGAGACGGGGGCTTCGGCAGCAGTCTCGATTTGGTCTGGGGTCATGTCGGGGAGAACTCAGGGACAGGGACGGAAGTCAATGTAAGGCGTATGCCAGCAGCTGTGAATGCGTGCGTGGCAAAAGCGTTTCGGCGCGGCCATCGCAGCAGCGGGTGCTGCTTTGAGCCCTATTCTACCGTTGGCAGGGCATGACAGCCGCGGCGGCAGTGGTTTTTGTCCGGATGCGGTAACGCGCGCACAACGCCAGCATGAGTCACACCCCATCCCCGATGACGACAGCGGAGCCCCATATGGAAAAGCGATGGAAACGACTGCCGGGCTCCCGCACCGAGCCGGCAGGCCTGGAACGAAAGGTGCTGGCCCGATTGCCGATGATCGCGCTCGCCGGCACGGCAACCTGTGTCGCCATATCCCTGTTCGCACGCGTGCTCTGGTGGAACGACTCAAGCTACGAAACAGCACGCGCCCTGCAGATGGTGGACATATGGGTGATCGCTGCGGTGCTCCTGCATTGGACGGTTGTGGTGACCGTCGCGATCTACTGTTTCATTGTCTTCGTGATGAAGGGGCCCGCCTACGTTGCTGACCGCTACGAACTTCCGGACGAAGACACCCCGCGCTGAAGTGCCGAGAGGTGTCCGTCATCCCAGCGAGGCAATCAGGAGCGCGAGCCTTGCTGACGGGTCACTCCGGCAGGCGACGGCCCTTCGTCATGCGCGTCTTCCCAGCCAGTGATCATTGCCTTGATGTGGGCAAGGACAGTGTGACCAGCCGTGGCCAGATACATGTGAATGATCAGGAACGCCAGCATCAGGAAGGCGCCGAGCGTATGCACGATGGCAACCTGCTCGAGTGACAGCCCCCCCGGAACCCTGCCGCCCAGATCGCCCCAGAAGAGATAGAGCAGGCCCGAGATCCAGATGATCGGATTGATCACCAGCTTCACCCCGAGGTAGGCCAGACGCTGGAGCGGATTGTGCTTGCGTTCGAGCGTGACCTTGTACGGGTGTGGCGCCCCGACGAAGATCCCGTACGCGTAATAGCGCACCATCCGGTCTATGTTCTGCCCGGTCGGGATGTAGTGCTTCCACGCGCCGGTCGTGAAGTGCCAGAAGATCGCGAAGACCCACAACCCGATCAGCAACCATGCCGCGATCTCGTGGATCTGCACAGCCTTCCCGAACGGAATCAGTGCGTGGCTCCCGTGAATGGCAAAGCCGGTGAACAGCAGCACGATGATCAGCGCCGCCTGCGCCCAATGCCAGAAGCGCTCGAACCGTGTAAAGAGATACATGCGCTCGCTCATCTCAGTTCTCCTTGCCGTGCTTGCGCTTGTTGCGATTCAGGA
Source organism: Thauera sp. (assembly GCA_003446655.1). Taxonomy (GTDB): domain Bacteria; phylum Pseudomonadota; class Gammaproteobacteria; order Burkholderiales; family Rhodocyclaceae; genus Thauera. Next base: position 1,474 of record DMCZ01000168.1, read on the forward strand.
ATCGCAGGCTTCCGTGTCCGATCGCCCCAACGAGCATCAGCCCGGCTAGCCCGAATCCGAGCCTGTCGAGCAGTTCGCTGCGGTCGCGCCCCGGGAGATAGATGTCCGTGATCTCGACGAGACGCCCCTCATCGCCACGCGTGTGGCATTCGTTGCACCGCACCGCCTTCTCCTTCGGCGCCACCATATGGGTGATGAACCAGTTCATACGCGTTTCGATGAAGTCGAACTTGCCGCTGTAGGGCAAGCCGGCATAGTCCATCCCCGCCTTGATCGACTTTGCGTAATCGAAGTTGCCCCAGAATGCGGTGTCGTCCTTGCCATAGACGTGGTTGACGACGAGCGTCTTGTTGACCGGGTCATAGGGCTGCTTTCCGACCATGACCTTGAACGGCCAGATCCGCGCATTCGGGTCGCTCGCTGAACCTTCGACCCGGTTCAGTTCGAGGATCTTGCCGTCATCGATCTTGTCGGTGATCGCGATCTGATGGACGACGCCGTTGTACCACTTGTAGGTCGGGCGGACGTTCTCGCCGTAGGCGAAGTCCCCTTTCTCGGCCGAATAGCTCAAGTGGCCATGGTCATCCTTGATGAACAGTGGCTTGCCGTCAGGCCCACGCTTGCCAGCGGTCGACCAGTCCCACAGCGTCTTGGTGGCGATGCCGCCACGCGCGAACTCGGGGATGTGGCAGGTCTGGCAGGCCACACGGCTGGCATGGTTGTTGAGGCGCGCGTCCTTGTGCGGCGTGAGATCGTGGCACGACTCGCACGTGGCGCGGTTATGGTCGACGTGCTTCATGTCCAGGCCTTTCGTGTCCTTGGCCATCGCTGCGTAGCGACTGCCCGATGGCTGGTGGGCGTTGAAGGTGTGACAGTCTGCGCACGCCATGTTCTCGCCTTCGGGCGACATATGGACATCCACGTCGCGCGAGGGCTTGATCAGCGAGGT
>DMCZ01000168.1:2728-6288 GCA_003446655.1 Thauera sp.
GTGCAATCTTAGTGAGGTCGGGCGGCTGGACGATCTTCCCGCTGCCCTTGGGCATCTCCCGCGGTTCATAGAGCGGGTGACCGGCGTCGGTCGGGACTTTCTTGTAGGTCGCCGTCGTGTCATGACAGGCAAGGCAATCGACGTTTTCCTGCTTGGTGAAATCGTAGTTCTTGTCCTTCCAGTCATAGCCCGCATGGCAGCTGGTGCAGCGGGGCTCGTTCGAGAGGATGGAGCCGCAGAAGTTGTTCGCGGCGTGCTGCTTGCCAAGCTTCTTCCCGGTGGTCGGGCTGATTGCTTCCCAGGTCCAGTGCACGCTCTTCATGACCTGATGCGAAGCCTCGTTGTGACAGGCGAGACAGGCCTTCGTCACTTCGGGCCCGGTCTTGAAGGGCCCCTGCAGTTCCTTGAACTTGCTGTGGTCTGCCGTGCTCGCAGCCTTGCCGCCAGCGGCAGCGACGGGCACTCCACCCGCCCCTCCTGCCGTGTCGGTCGATGCCGGCGCGAGCGAACTCGCGGCGATGATCAAGGCGGCACCGACCCACCTGTGCCAACCAGACGTTCGCGTGCCCATTTGTCTTCCCCCCAAAACAACTGTTCGCTAGCCGATGCTACCGAATGCGGCAATATCAGATTTTGATTAATGTCTAATTTTTTGCAGATCGGAAGAGGGGCGGAAGCGCCTGTCTCAATGCCACCACGGCCTCGCTCCACCCGCACGGCACCCACATATAATGCCGTCACGATTTTCCGGATTTGTCGCGAACACCTAGCACATGACCACGCTCAACAACCCCTCGGAGATCGCCCGCGAAACACTGCGTCAGCTCGCGATGCGCCGTGTCGCACCCACGCCGGACAACTATCGCAAGCTTTACCACGAGATCGCAGGAACACGAGGAGACGAAGGCGAAGCGCCCGAGGCCTTCCTGCGCAAGCTCGCCCGTCGCCTGCCGCGCGACAGTGCTGAACGCCAGCGTCATCTTCGCCAGCTCGAGCAGGCACTTTCCGACGGCAAGCCCAAAGCCGCGGAGGCCGCACTGGAGCATTACATCGACGGGCTCAAGCTTGCCGAGCAACCTGCCTGGAACGAACTCATCGCCAACCTGCTGCGCCAGTGGGAAGCCCGTCAGACCGGCTGGACCACCGCGCGCAAGCGTGAAGCACTCGACCGCGTGCTCAACGCTGCCGACCCGGCCACACTCCACTCACGGCTGCAAGGCCTTCTGCGTGGCTGGAGCCAGGCTTCCAGCGACGAGGACAGCCGGCAGAAGGAAGCGCCCGCGACCGAGACGCCCGCCATTGCCACCGAGCACGGCACGAAGCCGGTTGTCGCCCCGCCCGATGCCCAGGCGGCGCCGCCTGTACCTGCTTCCACAGCCCGGATCGCGCCTCCTCCAGGTTCAGAAACCCAGACCGCCGCCGCCCTGCGTGACCTGTTGCGGATGAGCTATCGGCAGACGGTACCCGCCCTGCTCACCGAGCACCCGCTGCTGCAGGAGACCGCCGTCGCCCTGTCCGCCGAGATGGACAAGGCCAACCTCGATGCAGGCTTGCAGCAGCTCGGTGAGCGCCTGCGCGCCTTCACCCGCGAGGTCGAAATCGCAGCGGCGGACGACACCGAAGTGCGTGCGGGCCTGCTCGAACTGCTGCGCCTGCTGCTGCGCAACATCGACGAACTCGTCCTCGACGACCAATGGCTGAGCGGCCAGATCGAGATGCTGCGCGAAGTCGTCGACACCAAGCCCGACCCACGCAAGCTGGACGACGCCGGGCGCCGCCTCAAGGAGCTCATCTTCAAGCAGAGCCAGCTCAAGCACACCCTGGCCGAAACCCAGCGCCACCTGCGTGCAATGCTTGCCGGCTTCGTCGACCAGCTGGCGCGGTTTTCCGAGAGCACTGGCAGCTACCACGACCGAATCGGCAGCTGCGCCCAACGCATCGCGGAGGCCAACGACATCGCCGAGATCGGCCCCCTGCTCGACGAGGTCATGGCAGAGACACGCAGCATCCAGGAGGAAGCTCGCCGCTCGCGTGACGAATTGCTCTCGGCGCGCCAGCAGGCCAGCGAGGCCGAACAACGCATCGCAGCCCTGCAGGCGGAACTCGAGGAGACAAGCCGCCTGATGCGCCACGACCAGCTGACCGGCGCCCTGAACCGGCGCGGTCTGGAGGAAATGTTCAAGACCGAGGCTGCGCGCGCCGAGCGCCGCGGCACCCGGCTCGCAGTCGCCCTGCTCGACATCGACCACTTCAAGAAGCTCAATGACAGCCTGGGCCACAAGGCTGGCGACGACGCGCTCGTTCATCTGGCCCGGATCGTGCGTCAGCACCTGCGCCCACAGGACGTGCTCGCGCGCTTCGGGGGCGAGGAGTTCGTGATCCTGCTGCCCGAAACGACCGAGAGCGACGCCCAGCAGGCACTCGTGCGCCTGCAGCGCGAACTCACCCGGGAATTCTTCATGGCCGATCAGCAAAAGGTGGTGATCACCTTCAGCGCCGGCGTAACTCCGCTGGGCAGCGGAGAGGGCATGGAAAGCGCCCTCAAGCGTGCGGACGGCGCGATGTACCAGGCCAAGCAGGCTGGCCGGAACCGAGTCGTTGCCGTGCCCCTGCCCGCGGCATGAGGCTGAGCTCCGCCCAATAAGTGGCGCCGGTACCCAGGCGCGCAATGCAGGATCTTGCGCGCGTCAGGATGGTCTCAGGCAGACTCATCGAACCCCTCGCCCGCTGGCAGAACAGACGACGTACCTACGGTGTGCCCATCACGCACCGGACCGGTACTCTGCACGCAGGCCCGCGCCGCCGTGGCCGGCAAACCCGACAACCCGGCACCCCGTGACATAATTTCCGCCCATGTACGCACCAACGATGCTGAGGAACTCGCCCGACGTGGACATCACCCCCTTCCGCGCGCGCCGCGCGCGACTGCTGCAGCGCATGCAGGCTGCCGGCGGCGGTGTCGCCATCCTGCCCACCGCCCCCGAGCGCGTGCGCAACCGCGACGCCCACTACGCCTATCGTCACGACAGCTACTTCTACTACCTCACCGCCTTCCGCGAGCCCGAGGCCGTGGTCGTGCTGGTCGCCGGCAAGGAGACGAAGCAGATCCTGTTCTGCCGCGAGAAGAACGAGGAACGAGAGATCTGGGACGGCTACCGCTGGGGCCCGGACGCCGCACGCGAAGCGTTCGGCTTCGACGAGGCGTGGACCATCGGCGACCTCGAGAAGCGTCTGCCCGACTACCTCGCCGACCAGCCGCTGCTGTGGACAAGTCTCGGCTACGACAACGACTGGGACGCACGCGTGCTCGGCGCCCTCAACGCCGTGCGCGACAAGACGCGCACCGGCCTCACCCCGCCGCACTCGGTGCGCGACCTGCGCGCCGAGCTCGACGAGATGCGCCTCGTCAAGGACGCCTCCGAGCTCGCCACCATGCGCCGCGCCGCCCGGATCTCGGCCGACGCCCACTGCCGCGCGATGCGCGCCACGGGTCCGGACCGCTTCGAATACGAGATCGAGGCCGAGCTGCTGCACGCCTTCCGCGCCGCCGGCAGCCAGGC
>DMCZ01000066.1 GCA_003446655.1 Thauera sp.
CGGAGGGAGGTGCCGACACGCTCCCGGCGGCGGTTGAAGCGGGCGCAAGCAGGCGGGTGTCCGTCGACGCAGCCCCTTCAGTCACCCTCTGCTGCGCCTCCAGCGCGGTTCCGGGCGTTACAAGCGAGACCGAAGCAGGCACCTGCGCCCGGTCCAGTTCGCTCGTCACGACTTCACGGACCGCGCCACCCCGCTCGCCGACAACGAGCCCCAGCAGGCCGAGCACGAGCGCCAGCGCCAGGGCTCCACCCGCCCTCGTCAGCGCCTGACGCCTGGGCGGGCTGCCAGCGGAAGGACCCGGCGTGCGTCTCATGCGCTCCCCTCGCCTCGCCGCGCCAGCGACAGCACGAGTTCTGCCTCGGCAAGCGTGATCCCGCACCGCGACGCGATCATCTCGGCGTTGAGCCCCTGCCCGGCTAGCACCATGGCTTCGGAGTACTCGGGAGAAGCCGTCGGCTGTTCGCGCAGGCGGTCGAGCTCGTCCTGCAGCACAGTGATGTCCTGGACCAGCCGGTCGATCTCGCCCTGTTGCAGGGCGACCAGGTCGCGTTGAGCCTGCAGCGCCTGACGCAGACGCGAATTATCGAGCTCGAGCTGGAAGACGTCGGGCTGGGCGTTTTCGCGTCCGGCGGCCGCAGATTGAGGTGCCGCCGGCGCGGAGCTAGGCTGTGGCGCCGGGAGCGGGGCATAGTCGAGGAACGCATCCTCGACGCCATCGGCGTTGGCGTCCGCGCTGGTGTCGGCGCGTGTCGCCTCGCGCCCTGGGACCGCCTGCGGAGCTGACGCGCTGGGGTGCGGCGCACGCAAGGCGCGAAAGAACTGCCAGGTCGCGTAGCACGCCAGGACGAACCCGCCCAGCCAGAGCGCCTCACGCAATCCCATGGCGGTCTCCCTTCGCATCGCGCCGATGGCCACGACCGGCCCCGTGCGCGCGCGCACCGCGCCGCGTGGCGGCAACCGATACGGACGGGCAAAGGAGGGAGGGCATCGATGCGTGCATGTTGTTCAGGGCGGACGCAATGCCCCGGATAATACGTGGCCCCACACAGCCCGACAAACCGGCAGGACTGCAGCCCGAGCGGCATGCGCGTACGCGTGTCTTGCAGCTTCGTCGTCACCGACGCCTACGCCTGACCCGCCCTGCCGGCGCGCCACCCGACCATGACATTCGACCCCTCGACCCTGCTCTTCTGGCTCAAGAAGCTGACTGCCGCCATGCTGCTGCCACCCGTGCTGCCTCTGCTGCCGATCGTGCTCGGGCTGCTGCTGATACGCAGCCGCCCGCGCTTGGGCAGCGTGTTCGCCTGGTCAGGCGTGGTGATCAACGTGCTGCTGATCACCCCGTTCAGCGTGAGCTGGCTGGTCCGCCAGGTCGAATACGCCGAGACCCTCGATGCCGCCGCCGCGCGCGAGGCGCAGGCGATCGTGGTGCTGGGCGCGGGGCGTCGGGTGTACGCACCCGAGTTCGGCGGCGAGACGGTGAACCGCCTGGCGCTCGAACGCCTGCGTTACGCCGCGCATCTGGCACGCAGCAGCGGCCTGCCGATCCTGGTCAGCGGGGGTGCCGCACGCGGCGACACCCCGGAGGCACTGCTGATGGAGCGCGCGCTCGCGCAGGATTACGGCCTGCGGGCACGCTGGGTCGAGTCGGCTTCGCGCGACACACGCGAGAACGCCGCGTTCTCGGCAGTCCACCTCGAAGCCGCCGGTGTGCGCCGCGTCCTGCTGGTCACTCACGCGATGCACATGAAGCGCGCACGCGATGCCTTCGAGGCGGCGGGACTGGAGGTCATCCCCGCTCCCACCGCGTGGCTGGGCGGCGGCGCAGCCGGCACGGGCGACGACCAGGCGCTCATCCGGCTGCCCAGCCAGAACACTGCATACGCAGGCTGGTTCGCCCTGCACGAGTTGCTCGGCCAGATCGCCTACCACTGGACCCGCTGAGGGTTCAACACCGGCCTCCACAATAGAAAAGGCCCGCGCCCGCCGCGATCGGCAAGGGCTACGGGCCTGCAGACCCTATGCGCGATCGGAGGGCTTCAGCCGATCCTCCAGTCGTCGGGGGCTTCAACCGCCGAAGTCGTCGAGCATGATGTTCTCGCGCTCGACGCCGAGATCCAGCAGCATCTTGATCACCGCCGAGTTCATCATCGGGGGGCCGCACATGTAGAACTCGCAATCCTCCGGCGCCGGGTGGTCCTTGAGGTAGTTGTCGTACAGCACGTTGTGGATGAAGCCGGTGTAGCCGGTCCAGTTGTCCTCGGGAAGCGGGTCGGACAGCGCGAGATGCCAGGTGAAGTTCGGGTTTTCAGCCGCCAGCTTGTCAAACTCGTCGACGTAGAAGGCCTCGCGCAGCGAGCGCGCGCCGTACCAGAAGCTGATCTTGCGCGTGCTGTGCAGGCGCTTCAACTGATCGAAGATGTGCGAGCGCATCGGCGCCATGCCCGCGCCACCGCCGACGAACACCATCTCGTTGTCGGTCTCGCGCGCGAAGAATTCGCCGAAGGGGCCATACACCGTGACCTTGTCGCCCTTCTTGAGGTTGAACACCCACGACGACATCTTGCCCGGCGGAATGTCGTCGCGGCCCGGCGGGGGCGAAGCGACGCGGATGTTGAACTTCACGACGCCCTTCTCGCCAGGGTAGTTCGCCATCGAGTAGGCGCGGATCGTGGTCTCGTCAACCTTGGACACATAGCGCCACAGGTTGAACTTGTCCCAGTCGCCGCGGAATTTTTCCTGGATGTCGAAGTCCTTGTAATTCACCACGTGCGGCGGGCACTCGAGCTGCACGTAGCCACCGGCGCGGAAGTGCACGTCCTCGCCCTCGGGCAGGCGCAGGGTGAGTTCCTTGATGAAGGTGGCGACGTTGGGGTTGGACTCGACGGTGCATTCCCACTTCTTGACGCCGAAGACCTCTTCCGGGACCTCGACCTTCATGTCCTGCTTTACAGGGGTCTGGCACGAAAGGCGCCAGCCCTCCTTGGCGTCGCGCTTGGTGAAGTGCGACTCCTCGGTCGGCAGCATCGAGCCGCCGCCTTCCTTGACGATGCACTTGCACTGCGCGCAGGTGCCGCCGCCGCCGCAGGCCGAAGGCAGGAAGAGCCCGGTCTCGGCCAGCGTCTGCAGCAGCTTGCCGCCGGCCGGCACGGTGATCTTCTTCTCGCCGTTGATGTCGATGGTGACGTCGCCCGAGGACACCAGCTTCGAGCGGGCGGCGATGATGAACACGGCCAGCGCGAGCACGATGGCGGTGAACATCCCGATGCCCAGAATGATTTCGGTATTCATCGTTTCACGGTCTCCTTACAGCTGCACGCCCGAGAAGGACATGAAGCCCAGCGACATCAGGCCGATGGTGATGAAGGTGATGCCCAGGCCCTGCAGGCCCTCGGGCACGTCGCTGTACTTGAGCTTCTCGCGCTTATACACATCT
>DMCZ01000061.1:0-580 GCA_003446655.1 Thauera sp.
AGATGTGTATAAGAGACAGCTTCTGGATCTCCTCTTCCTTGGCACCGTCGAAGACCGGAGTCGCGAAGGGCACGCCCTTCTTGAGGTTGGTCGCGAGCTCGCGCACGTCGCCATCGTCGAGCTCACCCAGCGTTTCCGGCTTGCCGCTGCCGTTGTAGATCTGCTCGAGGAAGCCGCGCAGCTCCTGCGCCGAGGCCTGGGCCTGCAGCATCTTGTCGATCTGCTGGCCAAGGCCCTTCGCCGCCCAGCCGAGGTGCGTCTCGAGGATCTGGCCGATGTTCATCCGCGACGGCACGCCGAGCGGGTTGAGCACGATGTCGAGCGGCGTGCCGTCTTCCATGTAGGGCATGTCCTCGACCGGAACGATCTTCGACACCACACCCTTGTTGCCGTGGCGGCCGGCCATCTTGTCACCCGGTTGCAGGCGACGCTTCACCGCGAGGTAAACCTTGACCATCTTCTGCACGCCCGGGGGCAGTTCGTCGCCCTGGGTGAGCTTCTTCTTCTTGATCTCGAAGGCCTGATCGAAGTCCTTGCGGGTGTTCTCCAGACCTTCGCGCACCGCTTCGAGCTGCACCGC
>DMCZ01000061.1:797-3388 GCA_003446655.1 Thauera sp.
GCCACCTGCCCCACGATCATGCGGCGAATACGCGCGAAGGCGTCGCGCTCCACGATGCGCATCTGGTCGGCAAGGTCGGTCTTGAAGCTGCGCAGGTGGTCGTCGATGATCGACTGTGCGCGCTTGTCGCGCTCGATGCCCTCGCGAGTGAAGACCTGCACGTCGATGACCGTGCCGACCATGCCCGAGGGCACGCGCAGCGAGGTGTCCTTCACGTCCGAGGCCTTCTCGCCGAAGATCGCGCGCAGCAGCTTCTCTTCCGGCGTCAGCTGGGTCTCGCCCTTGGGCGTGACCTTGCCGACCAGCACGTCGCCAGCCTCGACCTCGGCGCCGATGTACACGATGCCCGACTCGTCCAGGCGCGACAGCTGCGCCTCGCCGAGCGAGGCGATGTCGCGGGTGATCTCCTCGGGCCCGAGTTTGGTGTCACGGGCGACGACGGTCAGTTCCTCGACGTGGATCGAAGTGAAGCGGTCGTCGGCGACCACGCGCTCGGAGATGAGGATCGAGTCCTCGAAGTTGTAGCCGTTCCACGGCATGAAGCCGACCAGCATGTTCTGGCCGAGCGCGAGCTCGCCAAGGTCAGTGGAGGCGCCGTCGGCCACCACGTCGCCCTTGGCGATCAGGTCGCCCACCTTCACCACCGGACGCTGGTTGATGTTGGTGTTCTGGTTGGAGCGGGTGTACTTGATCATGTTGTAGATGTCGACGCCGACTTCACCCGGCAGGGTCTCGTCATCGTTCACCCGGATCACGACCCGGTTCGCATCCACGTAGTCCACGATGCCGCCTCGGGTCGCCTGCACCGCAGTACCCGAGTCGACCGCCACCCGGCGCTCGATGCCGGTACCCACCAGCGGCTTCTCCGGACGCAGGCAGGGCACGGCCTGGCGCTGCATGTTGGCGCCCATCAGCGCGCGGTTGGCGTCGTCGTGCTCCAGGAACGGGATCAGCGAGGCCGCGACCGACACGATCTGGCCCGGCGCCACGTCCATGTACTGGACCATGTCCGAGGTGGCGAGCAGGAACTCCCCCTTGTGGCGGCAGGACACCAGGTCGCCGGCGAGCATGCCCGCGTCGTCAATCTCGGCGTTCGCCTGCGCGATCACGTACTGACCTTCCTCGATCGCCGACAGGAAGTCGATCTGGTCGGTCACCTTGCCATCGATCACCTTGCGGTAGGGCGTCTCGAGGAAGCCGTGGCGGTTCGTGCGCGCATAAACGGCCAGCGAGTTGATCAGACCGATGTTCGGACCTTCCGGCGTCTCGATCGGGCACACGCGGCCGTAGTGCGTCGGGTGCACGTCGCGCACCTCGAAGCCGGCGCGCTCGCGCGTCAGGCCGCCCGGGCCCAGCGCCGAGACGCGACGCTTGTGCGTGATCTCGGACAGCGGGTTGGTCTGGTCCATGAACTGCGACAGCTGACTGGAGCCGAAGAACTCCTTGATCGCGGCCGAGATCGGCTTGGCGTTGATCAGGTCGTGCGGCATCAGGTTGTCGGACTCGGCCTGCGACAGACGCTCCTTGACCGCACGCTCGACGCGCACCAGGCCGGCGCGGAACTGGTTCTCGGCGAGCTCGCCGACCGAACGCACGCGACGGTTACCCAGGTGGTCGATGTCGTCGATCTCGCCGCGGCCGTTGCGCAGTTCGACCAGCACGCCCACCACGGCGAGGATGTCGTCATTCACCAGCACGCCCGGGCCGTCCTCGCCCTGCGGGCCGACGCGCTCGTGGAAGCGCTTGAGCCAGCCCGGCGCCTTGTCGTCGATCTTCTCGGGATAGGCTCGGCGATTGAACTTCATGCGGCCGACGGAGGACAGGTCGTAGCGCTCCTCGGCGTAGAACAGGCCGTTGAAAAGACCTTCCACCGCATCCTCGGTGGGCGGCTCGCCCGGACGCATCATGCGGTAGATCGCAACCTTGGCCGCCCACTGATCGGCGGTCTCGTCGATGCGAAGCGTCTGCGAGATGTAGCCGCCGCGGTCGAGGTCATTGATGTAGAGCGTGCGCAGCTCGGTCACGTTGGCCAGGCGCAGCTTGTCGAGCAGATCCTCGGTGATCTCGTCGTTGGCGCGCGCCAGCACCTCGCCGGTCTCGGGATCAGCGATGTTGTTGGCGATCACGCGGCCGAGGATGAAGTCGTCCGGCACGGCCATCGTCTTGACGCCGGCCTGGTCGATTTCGCGGATGTGCTTGGAGGTGATGCGCTTCTCGCGCGCGACGATGATCTTGCCGTCGGCGGTGGTGATGTCGAAGCGCGCGACTTCACCGCGCAGGCGCTCGGGCACGAGCTCGAACTGCGCACCCTCACCCTGCAGATGGAAGGTGTCGGTGTCGTGGAAGGTCGCGAGGATCTCTTCCGGGGTCATGCCGATCGCGCGCAACAGGATCGTCACCGGCATCTTGCGCCGACGGTCGACGCGGAAGTACAGGTAGTCCTTCGGATCGAACTCGAAGTCCAGCCACGAGCCGCGGTAGGGGATGATGCGCGCCGAGAACAGCAGCTTGCCGGACGAATGCGTCTTGCCGCGGTCATGCTCGAAGAACACGCCCGGCGAGCGGTGCAGCTGGGAGACGATGACGCGCTC
>DMCZ01000061.1:3715-5734 GCA_003446655.1 Thauera sp.
GGGGTATCCGCCTGCAGGAATTCAGCGAAGGACTCGATCTGCGTGGCGAGCAGGAAAGGCGCATCGAGCACGGCCGCGCGCTTGGCGAAGCTCTTGCGGATACGTTTCTTTTCGGTGTAGGAATACGCCATGGATGCTCCGGCTAGAGGGCTAACATCGGAAAGACAGGACACAACGTTCGGGCGTTTCCGGCAGCTTGCAGATTGACTGCAACGCCGACCGGACAATCGGCAAACGCTCTGGCCTGCCATCGATGACCGCGGATCAGGCCGCAATCTCGATTACAAAGCACGAAAGGGCCGGCACTCCTGAGAGTGCCAGCCCCGCTGGGAAGTCGAATATTACTTGATTTCGACCTTCGCGCCAGCTTCTTCCAGCTGCTTCTTAAGCGCTTCGGCGTCGGCCTTCGGCGCACCTTCCTTCACGGTCTTCGGCGCACCGTCGACCACGTCCTTGGCTTCCTTCAGGCCCAGCCCGGTGGCGGCACGGACGACCTTGATGACCTCGACCTTCTTGGCGCCGGCTTCGAGCAGCACGACGTCGAATTCGGTCTTCTCTTCAACCGGGGCAGCGGCAGCGCCGGCACCCGGGGCAGCCACGGCCAGCGAGGCAGCGGACACGCCGAACTTCTCTTCGAACGCCTTGACCAGGTCGTTCAGTTCCATCACGGTCATGCCAGCAACGGCTTCCAGGATGTCTTCTTTGCTGATTGCCATTTCAAATCACTCCAGAATCGATATTTTTGCGAAAACTTTCGTAGCGGGATGTCGCGATCAGGCGGCAGCGCCTTCTTCCTCGCGCTTCTTGGCGAGGGCTGCGAGCACACCGGCCATGCCGGAGACCGGCGCCTGCATGACGCCCAGCAGCTTGGCGAGCAGTTCCTCGCGGCTCGGGATCGAGGCGAGCGCTTGCACACCGGCCTTGTCGAGCGTGTTGCCCGCATAGGAACCAGCGCGCAGGACGATCTTGTCGTTACCCTTGGCGAAGTCGTTGAGCACCTTGGCAGCAGCGACCGGATCGGCCGAGATGCCATAGATCAGCGGACCGGTCAGCTCACCCGCCAGACCCTCGAACGGGGTGCCGGCGATGGCGCGACGGACCAGGGTGTTCTTCAGCACGCGCAGGTAAACGCCAGACTCGCGGGCCTTGGCACGCAGCGTGGTGAGATCGCCCACCGCAATGCCGCGATACTCGGCCACCGCGATCGTCTGGGCGTTGGCCACTTGTGCCGACACCTCAGCCACTACGGCTTTCTTGTCATCGAGATTGAGACCCACAGGTCTTTCCTCCTTTCAAGTCAACACGCGAACCGCAACCGCGATTCGCACCCACGGCGACCTGGATCAGGAGCGGGGCCGGGATGCCGGCCAAATCCTGTTCTGAGCACACCGTCTGCGCAGGCCACTTTCATGCTTAAGCGTTGCCTTGCGGCGGACGCACCTGCGGTCTTTGACGATCCGCAACCACCCAAGGGCGGCTGCGGCTCAAAGTTCTTCGGATCGCCCGCACGCTGCGAGCGATCGCGGCAATCAGGCAGGGTTCAGGCTGCCCGGCTCCACGCGCACGCCGGCACCCATGGTGCTGGACACAGCGATGCGGCGCAGATAGACACCCTTGGCAGCAGCCGGCTTGGCCTTGACCAGGGCGTCGATGAAGGCGGAGAGGTTCTGCTGCAGCGCATCGACCTCGAACGAGGCACGGCCGATGGTGGCGTGCACCAGGCCTGCCTTGTCGGTGCGGTACTGCACCTGACCGGCCTTGGCGTTCTTCACCGCGGTGGCGACGTCCATGGTGACGGTACCGACCTTCGGGTTCGGCATCAGGCCGCGCGGGCCGAGGATCTGGCCGAGCTGGCCGACCACGCGCATGGCATCCGGGGTCGCGATGCAGACGTCGAAGTTGAGGTTGCCGGCCTTGACCTGCTCGGCAAGATCGTCGAAAACGACGACTTCGGCGCCGGCTGCGCGGGCCCTGGCTCTTCTACACAACTCCCAGCCCACGAGACAGGACAAGCCGGCG
>DMCZ01000196.1 GCA_003446655.1 Thauera sp.
ATGTACCGCACCATCCAGAAGCACCCGGGCACCCGCAAGCTCTACGCTGACCGCCTGGTCGCCGAAGGCACGCTGAAGTCCGACGAACCCGAGCAGATGATCGCCCAGTATCGCGAGCACCTGGACAAGGGCGAGCTGCTCTACAACCCGGTGCTGTCGGGGCACAATCGCCAGTTCTCGGTGGACTGGTCGCCCTACCTCAAGCGCCCCTACACCGACGAGGCCGACACCGCGGTGCCGGTTCAGGAGATCAAGCGCCTGGCCGAGCGCCTGTCCACCGTGCCCGAGGGTTTCACGCTGCACTCGCGCGTCAAGAAGATCATCGACGATCGCGCGGCGATGGGCCGTGGCGAGCTGCCGCTCGACTGGGGCATGGGCGAGAACCTCGCCTACGCCAGCCTGCTGGCGCAGGGCTTCGGCGTGCGCATCTCGGGCGAGGACGTCGGCCGCGGCACCTTCTTCCATCGCCACGCGGTCCTGCATGACCAGAACCGTGAGCGCTGGGACGAAGGCAGCTTCAAGCCGCTCGACCACATCCAGGATGGCCAGGCGCGCTTCCAGTGCTTCGACTCGGTGCTGTCGGAGGAGGGCGTGCTCGCGTTCGAGTACGGCTACGCGACGACCGAGCCGAACGAGCTCGTGGTCTGGGAAGCCCAGTTCGGCGACTTCGTGAACGGCGCCCAGGTCGTCCTTGACCAGTTCATCAGCTCGGGCGAAGCCAAGTGGGGCCGCCTGTGCGGCCTCACGCTGATGCTGCCGCACGGCTACGAGGGTCAGGGCCCCGAGCACTCGTCGGCGCGTCTCGAGCGCTACATGAACAACGCCGCCGAGCACAACTGGCAGATCTGCGTGCCGACCACGCCGGCGCAGGTCTTCCACCTGCTGCGCCGCCAGATGCTCCGCAAGCTGCGCAAGCCGCTGATCATCATCACGCCGAAGTCGCTGCTCCGCCACAAGGAGGCGGTCTCGTCCTTCGAGGAGCTGGCGAACGGCAGCTTCCAGACGGTGATCCCAGAGGTCGAGAAGCTCGACGCCAAGAAGGTCAAGCGGGTCGTGCTGTGCCAGGGCAAGATCTACTACGAGCTGCTGGCCCATCGCCGCGAGCACAAGATTACCGACACTGCGCTGGTCCGCATCGAGCAGCTGTATCCGTTCCCGGCCGACGCCTTCGCCAAGGCGATCGAGCAGTTCCCGAACGCCAAGGAAGTCGTGTGGTGCCAGGAAGAGCCGCGCAACCAGGGCGCCTGGTACTGGCTCGCTTCGCGTCAGCACCTGGTCAACGTGCTCGGCACCAAGCGCAAGCTGCTGCTCGTCAGCCGTCCGGCCGCCGCGTCGCCGGCCGTCGGCTATTACGCGGTCCACAACGCGCAGCAGAAGGCGGTCATCGAGAACGCCTTCGGTCCGATCCAGGACACCACACCGCAGTCCCCGAACTGACAAGAAACCTAGGGAGAGATATTCATGCTGATCGAAGTCAAAGTACCGCAGCTGTCCGAGTCCGTGTCCGAAGCCACCCTGGTTACCTGGCACAAGAAGGAAGGCGAGGCCGTTTCGCGTGACGAGAACCTGATCGACATCGAGACTGACAAGGTGGTGCTCGAGACCCCGGCGCCGGCCGACGGCGTGCTGGTCAAGATCATCAAGCAGGGCGGCGACACCGTCACCTCCGGCGAGCTGATCGCCCAGATCGACACCGAAGCCAAGGCCGCGGCCGGCGCCGCTGCTGCGGCCCCGGCTGCCGCACCGGCTGCTGCGGCGCCTGCTGCAGCGTCGAGCGCCGCGGGTGCCGCCAGCCCGGCTGCGCGCAAGATCCTCGACGAGAAGGGCATCGCCGCGGGCGACGTCGCCGGCTCCGGCCGCGGCGGGCGTGTGACCAAGGAAGACGCCGTCGCTGCCCAGCCCAAGGCCGCGGCCCCGGCCGCCGCGGCGGCGCCGGCGGTGATCGCTGCCGTGGGCGACCGTCCGGAAGAGCGCGTGCCGATGACCCGACTGCGCGCCCGCATCGCCGAGCGCCTGATCCAGTCGAAGAACGAGAACGCCATCCTGACCACGTTCAACGAGGTCAACATGGCGCCGGTCATGGCCCTGCGCAAGCAGTACGGCGAGAAGTTCGAGAAGGCGCACGGCGTGCGTCTGGGCTTCATGGGCTTCTTCGTCAAGGCCGCCGTGGCCGCGCTGAAGAAGTTCCCGATCCTGAACGCCTCGGTCGACGGCAATGACATCGTCTACCACGGCTACATCGACATCGGCATCGCGGTCGGTTCGCCGCGCGGCCTGGTGGTGCCGATCCTGCGCAACGCCGAGTCCATGTCGATCGCCGAGATCGAGCTCAAGATCGCCGAGTTCGGCGAGAAGGCCAAGGGCGGCAAGCTGTCGCTGGAAGAGCTCTCCGGCGGCACCTTCTCGATCTCCAACGGCGGCGTGTTCGGCTCGATGATGTCGACCCCGATCATCAACCCGCCGCAGTCGGCCATCCTGGGCATCCACGCCACCAAGGACCGCCCGGTGGTCGAGAACGGCCAGATCGTCATCCGTCCGATCAACTATCTGGCGATGTCCTACGACCACCGCATCATCGATGGTCGCGAGGCAGTGCTCGGTCTGGTGACGATGAAGGAAGCGCTGGAAGATCCGGCCCGCCTGATCCTCGACGTCTGATCACAACGAACAGGGGTGCGTCCCGCTGCAGGGCCTCGGGTCCGCGCGGCGGGGCAGCGCCCCGATTTACGGTAGGGAGAGATGAATGTCCAAAGAATTTGACGTCCTCGTCATCGGCGGCGGCCCCGGCGGCTATGTCGCTGCGATCCGTGCAGCGCAGCTCGGCTTCAAGACCGCGTGCTGCGAATCGAACCCCTATGCCGACCCCAAGGGCGAGCCGCGCCTCGGCGGCACCTGCCTGAACGTCGGCTGCATTCCGTCCAAGGCGCTGCTGCACACCTCGCACCTGTTCGAGGAAGCCGGCCACAGCTTCGAGAGCCAGGGTATCAGCGTCGGCACGCCGAAGATCGACGTCGCCAAGATGATCGCGCGCAAGAGCGGCATCGTCGATCAGCTCACCGGCGGCATCAAGGGCCTGTTCAAGAAGAACAAGGTCACGCTGCTCAACGGCCACGGCGCCTTCGCGGGCAAGGGCGATGCCGGCTGGCACGTCAAGGTCGGCGACGAGCTCGTCGTTGCCAAGCAGGTCATCGTGGCCACCGGGTCGGCGCCGCGTCACCTGCCGGGCATCCCGGTCGACAACAAGATCGTCTGCGACAACGTCGGCGCGCTGGACATCGACGCGGTGCCGAAGAAGCTCGCGGTGATCGGTGCAGGCGTGATCGGGCTCGAGATGGGTTCGGTGTGGCGTCGCGTCGGTGCGGAGGTCACCGTGCTCGAAGCCATGCCCGACTTCCTCGCCGCCGCCGACCAGGACGTGGCCAAGGAGGCGCTCAAGGTCTTCACGAAGCAAGGCCTCAAGATCAACCTCGGTGTCACCATCGGCGAGGTCAAGGTCGGCAAGAAGAACGTAACCATCGCTTACAAGGACAAGGACGGCGCCGACCAGAAGCTCGAAGCCGACCGTCTGATCGTGTCCGTCGGCCGCGTGCCCAACACTCAGGGCCTGAACCCAGAGGCCGTGGGTCTCAAGATCAACGAGCGCGGCCAGATCGAGGTCGACGACCACTGCAAGACCAATCTGCCCGGCGTGTGGGCGGTGGGCGACGTGGTGCGCGGTCCGATGCTGGCGCACAAGGCGATGGAAGAGGCGGTCATGGTTGCCGAGCTGATGGCGGGTCAGGCCGGCCACTGCAACTTCGACACCGTGCCCTGGGTCATCTACACCAGCCCCGAGATCGCCTGGGTCGGCAAGACCGAGCAGCAACTCAAGGCCGCGGGTGTCGCCTACAAGGTCGGCAAGATCCCGTTCCTGGCAAACGGCCGCGCGCTCGGTATGGGCGAGCCGACCGGCTTCGTCAAGATGCTGGCTGACGCCAACACCGACCGCATCCTCGGCGTGCACATCATCGGCGCCAACGCCTCGGAGCTGATCTCCGAAGCGGTGGTGGCGATGGAGTTCGCGGGTTGCTCCGAAGACCTGGCGCGGATCTGCCACGCCCACCCGACGCTGTCAGAGGTGGTGCACGAGGCAGCGCCTGTCTCTTATACACATCT
>DMCZ01000023.1:0-5178 GCA_003446655.1 Thauera sp.
TGCGGCGCCAAGGGCCCGACCGACTGCAAGCTGTTCGGCACCGTGTGCACGCCCGAGACGCCGATGGGCGCGTGCATGGTGTCCTCGGAGGGCGCCTGCGCCGCGCATTACAACTACGGCCGCTTCCGCGACCGCGCCGCCGCGCCCTGAGGCGGGGCGCCCGTCGCGGTCCCCCGCCCCCCGTCCTCGCAGGCCCACGGCCCTTTTTCCTGGAGCCCCATCCCACCATGCGCAGTACCACGACCGCCTACACCCGCCCACTCGATCTGCGCCACGGCCATGTTGACCTCGGCCACGGCGCGGGCGGCCGGGCGATGAACCAGCTGATCGCCGACCTGTTCGTGCGCGCCTTCGACAACCCCGCGCTCACCCGCGGCGACGACGGCGCGGTACTGCCCGCACCCGCCGCCGGCGAGCGCCTGGTGATAGCCACCGACGGCCACGTCGTCAGCCCGCTGTTCTTCCCCGGCGGCGACATCGGCAGCCTGGCGGTGCATGGCACGGTGAACGACCTCGCGGTGATGGGCGCCCGCCCGCTGTGGCTGTCCGCCGGCTTCATCCTCGAGGAGGGCTTCGCGCTCGCCGATCTCGCCCGCATCGTCACATCGATGGCGGCTGCCGCGCGCACCGCCGGCGTGCAGGTCGTGACCGGCGACACCAAGGTCGTCGAGCAGGGCAAGGGCGACGGCGTGTTCATCACCACCACCGGGGTGGGCGCCCTCCCCGCCGGCCGCAACCCGGGCGGCGCCTGCGCCCGCCCGGGCGACGCGGTGCTGGTGTCGGGCACGCTCGGCGACCACGGCATGGCGATCCTCGCCCAGCGCGAGTCGCTCGCCTTCGAGTCGCAGATCGTCTCCGACAGCGCCGCGCTGAACGGCCTCATCGAAGCGCTCTACGCCGCGGTGCCCGCCGAGGCCATCCACGTGCTGCGCGACCCCACGCGCGGCGGGCTGGCGAGCACGGTGAACGAGATCGCCAGCCAGTCCGGGGTCGGCTTCGAGCTCGACGAAGCGGCGATTCCGGTCTCGGCCCAGGTGCGCGCAGCCTGCGAGCTGCTCGGCCTGGATCCGCTCAACATCGCCAACGAGGGCAAGCTGGTGGTGGTCTGCGCCGCCGAGTTCGCCGAGGCCGCGCTCGCCGCCCTGCGCGCGCACCCGCTCGGCGCGGCGGCGGCCCGCATCGGGCAAGTGATCGAGGACGAGCGTCGCTTCGTACAGCTGCGCACCGAACTCGGCGGGCGGCGCATGGTGGACTGGCTGGCAGCCGAACAGCTGCCGCGCATCTGCTGAGCGCAGGCCTGCAACCGGGCTTTACAACTCATTACCGCGCGATACACCTGCGGCGCGGCGCTTGGCCTATCTTGCGGGTGGAGACAGCAGAGACGCGGAGCGGGCGCGCGGGCATCATGCCGCGCGCCTGCGTCCGCAAACCCGTCTCCGCCCCGCCTTCGCCGGACAACCGCCATGACCTTCCGATCCCGCCTGTGGTCCCTGATGCTCGCCGGCAGCCTCGCGCTCGGCGGCTGTGCGGTCGTGCCGGTCGACGAGTACGGCTACTACGAAGACGACTACGGCTACTACGAGCGCGACACCGTCATCGTCACCCCGCCGCCGCGGGTCGAATACCGCGGCCTGCCGCCCGCCACGGGCTACGTCTGGATCGACGGCTACTGGAACTGGATCGGCCACCGCCACGACTGGGTGCCCGGCTACTGGGCGCCCCCGGGCACGCGCGCGCGCCCGCTCGTGCGCCAACGCGATCGTGACGACGAGCGTCGCGAGCGCTGGTGGCGCGATCGCCGTGACGAGGGGCGCAATGACTGGCGCGACCGCGATGGCGATCGGGACCGCACGGGCGTCCGCGACCGCGACGGCCCCCGCGCGCCGCAGTTCTTCCGCGACCACCGGGACGAGCGCGAGCGCAACGCGATCCGCGAGCGCGAACGCCGCGTCGAGGACGGTGCCGCGCAGCCGGCGGCGTCCCCCCGCCCGCAGTTCATCCCGCGCCAGCGCAGCCAGGCCGAAGCCGAACGCAGGCGCGGAGAGGACGAGGCGCGCGCCGAGCGGCGCCCGTTCCGCCGCGAGCAGGGGCGCGCGCTGGACGCCGAGGATGAACCGCGCCGGCGCGGCGAAGGCGCGCGCACCGCGCCGGGCGAGCGCCGCGGCGACGAGCGCGAAGGCCCCGCCTGGCGGGCCCGCCTGCGCGAGGCCGGCGCCAACTGAGCGCGCCGCGCCGGCGCGGCCGCCGAAACCTGCGCCCGCAGCGCCCGGCGAGGTTGCCCCGTTCCCGCATCGCAGCGAAAATCATGGTTTTGCCGCCGGCACCCCGGCGCGCACCGCCATGGCGGGCCCACCCGGCCCGCCTTCAACCCCTGTTTCGGGCAAGACCATGAAGAAACTCACCTCGCTGCTGATGCTCTCCCTCACCGCCGCTGCGCTCGTCGCCGGCTGCGGCAAGAACGAACCCGCCGCCCAGTCCGCCGCGGCCCCGGCCGCCCCTGCTGCGCCGGCGAAGATCGTGATCGGTCTCGACGACAACTTCCCGCCGATGGGCTTCCGCAACGACAAGAACGAGCTCGTCGGCTTCGACATTGATCTGGCGAAGGAAGCCGCCAAGCGCCTCGGCATCGAGGTCGAGTTCAAGCCGATCGACTGGAGCGCCAAGGAGGCCGAGCTCAACGGCAAGCGCGTCGACGCGCTGTGGAACGGCCTCACCATCACCGAGGAGCGCAGGAAAAACATCGGCTTCACCAGCGCCTACATGGAGAACCACCAGATCATCGTGGTGCCCGCGAACTCCACGGTGAAGGCCAAGGCCGACCTCGCCGGCAAGGTCGTCGGCATCCAGGACGGCAGCAGCGCGGTCGACGCGGTGCAGAAGGATCCGGTCGCCGGCTCGTTCAAGGAGCTGAAGAAGTTCGGCGACAACGTCACCGCGCTGATGGACCTGACCACCGGCCGCCTCGACGCGGTGGTGCTGGACGAGGTCGTCGGCCGCTACTACACCGCCAAGAAGCCGGGCGAGTACGTGGTCCTCGACGAGCACTTCGGCACCGAGGAATACGGCGTCGGCACCCGCAAGGACGACACCGCGCTGCTGGCCAAGCTGCAGAAGGCGATGGACGACATGAAGGCCGACGGCAGCGCCGCTCGCATCTCAACCGAGTGGTTCGGCAAGGACATCATCAAGTAAGCCTGCCCCCACCTCATGGACTACATCCTCAGCATCCTCGGCCCGCTGGCCGAGGGTTCGCTGGTCACGCTCAAGCTGTTCTTCATCACGCTCGCGCTGGCCGTGCCGCTCGGCCTCGCGCTGGCGCTGATCCGCATCTCGCGCTTCACCGTCGCCAGCCGCGCGGTCAATGGCTACATCTGGCTGATGCGCGGCACGCCGCTCATGCTGCAGCTGCTGTTCATCTACTACGCGCTGCCCTTCGTGCCGGTGGTGGGCATCCGCCTGCCCGACTTCCCGGCGGCGATCGTGGCCTTCGCGCTCAACTACGCGGCCTACTTCGCCGAGATCTTCCGCGCCGGCATCCAGTCGATCGACCGCGGCCAGTACGAGGGCGCCAAGGTGCTCGGCTTCTCCTACGGCCAGACCATGCGCCGCATCGTGCTGCCGCAGGTGGTCAAGCGCATCCTGCCGCCGATGAGCAACGAGACCATCACCCTGGTCAAGGACACCTCGCTGATCTACGTGCTGGCGCTCAATGACCTGCTGCGCGCCGCGCGCGGCATCGTGCAGCGCGACTTCACGATCACCCCCTTCATCGTCGCCGCGGGCTTCTACCTGCTGATGACGCTGGTGCTGACCTGGCTGTTCCAGCGCCTGGAGAAACGCCATGCCGTCTATGACTGAGGCTGCGCCGATGACGCGTCCGATGACGAGCCCGATGATTCTCGCCGAGGGCATCCGCAAGCGCTTCGGCGGCAACGAGGTCTTGAAGGGCATGTCGCTGACGCTCGCCAAGGGCGAGGTGGTGGCGGTGATCGGACCCTCGGGCTCGGGCAAGAGCACCCTCCTGCGCTGCCTCAACCACCTCGAGACCATCGACGCCGGGCGCATCGTCATCGAGGGCGACGTGCTCGCCGACAACGACGCCCACGGCCACGCGCGCTACGTCACCGACGCCGAGGTGCGCCGCATCTGCCGCCGCATGGGCATGGTGTTCCAGCACTTCAACCTGTTCCCGCACCTCACCGTGCTGCAGAACGTGATCGAGGCGCCGATCACCGTGAAGGGCATGAAGCGCGAGGCCATCCTGCCCAAGGCCGAGGAATTGCTGAAGAAGGTCGGCCTCTTCGACAAGCGCGACGCCTACCCCTCGCGCCTGTCCGGCGGGCAGAAGCAGCGCGTGGCGATCGCACGTGCGCTGGCGATGGAGCCCGACATCATGCTGTTCGACGAGCCCACCTCGGCGCTCGACCCCGAGCTCACCGGCGAGGTGCTGCGCACCATGCGCCAGCTCGCCGACGAGCACATGACCATGCTGGTGGTGACGCACGAGATGGGCTTCGCGCGCGAGGTGGCGAGCCGCGTGGTGTTCATGGACGGCGGCGAGCTGATCGAGTCGCGCCCGGCGGCGGCGTTCTTCGCCAGCCCGGAACATCCGCGCACGCGGGCGTTTCTCGACAGCATGCTCTGAGACAACAAAAAACCCGCCGAGGCGGGTTTTTTGTGGGGCGCTACGGGGACTCAGCGCGAACCGCGATCCGAACGGCCGCCGTGGCTGCGCTCGTTGCGCGACGGATGCCCCTCGCGATTGAAACCGCTAGCGCGACGGCTGTCACCGCCGGGACGGCCATAGCCGCCGCCGTTGCCGAAGCGGCGGCCGCCGCTGCCACCCGGGCGCGGGCCGGCAGGCTTGCGCGGCGAGGGTTCCATGCCGGGGATGGTGTGCACTTCGAGGCGGTCGCCGGTGAAGCGCTCGATGGCGCGGATGAGGCCGGTCTCGCGCGGGCCCGACAGGGTGATCGCGATGCCATCGCGGCCGGCACGACCTGTGCGGCCGATGCGGTGCACATAGTCTTCGGCCTGGCGCGGCGGATCGAAGTTGATGACGTGGCTGATGCCGGCGACGTCGATGCCGCGCGCGGCCACGTCGGTCGCCACCAGCACGCCGATGCGGCCCTGGCGCAGGCGGTCGAGGGTGCGGTTGCGCTGGGTCTGGTGCATGTC
>DMCZ01000023.1:5444-5775 GCA_003446655.1 Thauera sp.
GCGGTGAACACCACCGCCTGGTTCATGCCGTCGTCGCCGAGCAGGGCCTCGAGCAGGCGGTTCTTGTGGCCAAGGTCGTCGGCGAACATCAGGCGCTGCTCGATCTGGCCGCGGTCCTGCTGGGCGACCTCGATCTCGATGCGCTGCGGGTTGCGCGTCATGCGGGTAGCCATGCTGCCGACCACGCCGTCGAGCGTGGCCGAGAACAGCAGGGTCTGGCGCTTGGCCGGGGTGGCGGCGACGATGGCGTCGATGTCCTCGGCGAAGCCCATGTCGAGCATGCGGTCGGCCTCGTCGAGGATCAGCACCTCGACGTCGGACAGCTTCACCT
>DMCZ01000023.1:6035-6779 GCA_003446655.1 Thauera sp.
CAGGCGGTGTTGAGCCAGCGCAGCGCCTTGCCGTAGGTCTGCACCGCCTTCTCCACCTGCAGC
Organism: Thauera sp.; assembly: GCA_003446655.1. Taxonomy (GTDB): domain Bacteria; phylum Pseudomonadota; class Gammaproteobacteria; order Burkholderiales; family Rhodocyclaceae; genus Thauera. The sequence goes on from DMCZ01000023.1 coordinate 6,099, forward strand.
GCGAGCTCGCGGGTGGGCGTGAGCACCAGCACGCGCGGGCCGCTGCCCGGCGCCGGGCGGCGATCGATGATCTTGTGCAGGGCGGGCAGCGTGAAGGCGGCGGTCTTGCCGCTGCCGGTGTGGCTGGACACCAGCAGGTCCTCACCGGCGATGGCGGCGGGAATGGCCTGCATCTGCACCGGGGTGGGCGTGGTGTAGCCGGTCTGCTCGACGGCCTTGAGGAGTTCTGCGGCGAGGCCGAGGCTTTGGAACGTCATGGGGTTCTTCCTGTGTCTTGCTGTCCGGCCCGGCGAAATGAGGGCGGACGGATTCTGGCCCGTTACTGGCGGGCCGTATGGCATCGCGGTGCGCCAGGCCTGCAGGGCAGGCAGGGCGCACGGAATCGCAAGGGCGACGAACGCGCGATGGGCGTGGCCGGTCGATTCGCAAGACGGTCGCGAAACCGCTGCGGAAAGACCGCGCATCGGCACCAACCGGTTGTCACGATGCCAGACGATCGGAAGAACGAATGGGGTTCGGCGGGAGGTCGGGGGCGATGGGGCTGTGGTTACAGTCCCTGGGGCCGGTCGGCGGGCATCCTTGTCCGCGCCGGAAACCTGTGTGGCCCTGATGCTGCATTGCACAACGGGGCGTAGTATAATCGTTTCCGTCTGCGTTGTCGCCTTCTTTTTGTGCAAGACG
>DMCZ01000023.1:7017-7583 GCA_003446655.1 Thauera sp.
GTCTGCGGGTTACGGCCGGTACGGGCGGCGCGCTCGGAAACCTCAAAGGAGCCGAAACCGGTGAAGGCGACCTTCCCGCCCTTGCCAAGCTCCTCGGCGATGATGTCGAGCACAGCCGACAGCGCGCGGTCGGCTTGAGCGCGGGAAACGTCCAGACGGTCGGCCAAGGCTTCGACGAATTCACCTTTGTTCATGCTTTTCCTCGATTGGTGTGAGTGGGATTTTGGAAAGTCCGATCTACGCGGCGGATTCTAGCACCGTCGCGACTTGTAAGGCGCTTCCCAAAGCCCGACCGTGACATCTGCCATGAGGCATCTCAACCGCCTCCACCCGCCTCCGCCATGGAATCGAAAGCCCACTTCGGGCAGCAACTGGGGGTATTCTTCCTCCCGGCAACACGACCACGAAAGATATCGACGATGAACACACAAGCCCCTGCTGGCGACGACATCATCCGCATCACCGCCACGCGCCAGGGCGGCAACGTCACGCAGGTCAAGGTGCAGATTCCTGCGCTCGCATGGATGGGCACGCAGGTCGTGGGCATGACGCCCGCCACCGCAACC
>DMCZ01000023.1:7866-8829 GCA_003446655.1 Thauera sp.
GCAGAGATGGCCGACACGCACCTGCGTCGGCTGCTCATCGACTGGCCACCCGAGTTCGGTTTCGAACCACGCCTGAACCGCTTTGCCGAGTTTCATCGTCAGTTGATCGCACCGTCCGAGCCCGAGGCCGCGTTTGCGCTCGGCGGAGAAGTGCTCGACCTGGTCGCGCGCGAGATGCTCGCCGGGTTTTTCAACCAGATCCGCATGCCGCACGGCATCGGCGAATTCATCGACCGCCTGAACGCAGGCGGCAGCCTGAGCTCGGTGATGAACGGGCTGATCGCGATGGGCGCGTCGGCGCCGCCTGCCGGCGGCCCGAGCCAGCTGCTCGGCACGCTGAGCGCCGCTGCCTGGGTCAACAGCGTGGGCCACTGGCCGACGCCGGAATTCATACGCTACCCGACCTACGGCGGCGCGCCTGCCGAAACCGGGCCGCTTGCCCGCCACGCGCCATCACCGCTGGTGCGCCTGCTGCTGGAGCGAGGCCACCGGGTCTCCGCCCGTCTGTTCGCGAAGGCGATCGACGTGGCCGACTGCGCGAGCCGGATGCGCCACCCCAACACCGACGACGTTCCCCCCCTCATCGACGCAGTCCAGGTGGAACCCGCGGTGGGCATGGCACGCGTGGCCACCGCGCGTGGCGCCCTGCTGTGCTGGGTGCGGATCGCCGACGGCGTGATCTCCGACTGCGCGATGGTGCCCGCAGGCGCCTGGAACTTTCACCCGGATGGCCCCTTCTGCCGCGAGGCGGTGAGCGGCCCGGCCGGCGGAGAGGATCTCGAGGGTGCGCGCAAGCGCCTGTCGGTGCTGGCGCTCGCGCTCGATCCGTCGATCGCTCACACCGTCGACATCACCGAACGGACAGCGGCCCGCAAGCGCGCCTGAGCGCGCGCCGACCCGACGAGCGCGGGCTCAGGCCCTGAGCTGACGGTAGGCGCCGCCGAAGTAGATCAGCGGCGCACG
>DMCZ01000023.1:8973-11921 GCA_003446655.1 Thauera sp.
CCGGCGAACTTGTCGTCGAGACGGCTGGCGAAGCGCTGCGAGAGGTCGGCCTGGTCTTCAGCCAGCACATTGATCGCGTAGTATTCGCACGCCTCGAACAGCGCACGGCTGGGCAGATCGTTGGCCAGGCTCCACACGATGAGCGGCGGGTCGAGCGACACCGAGTTGAAGGAATTGACCGTGAGGCCAATCGGCTCGCCGGCCGGCGTACGCGTGGTCACCACCGTGATGCCGGTGGCGAACATGCCGAGCGAGTTGCGGAAGCGGCGCGAGAAGTCCTCGCCCGGGGAAAGCTGTTGGGTCATGGGATGGGCCGTCGCGGTTGATCCGCGCTCTGTTGCAGTGCAATTGAAGCGCGGATTATCGCTGCGGCTGGCACCAGCGTCGAGGGCGAGCGGCGTGATGCATGCAGAAACCACAGGAAAAACCACGACATGAACGACTTTGCCAGCCGCCTCATCGCCTGGCAGCGCACCCACGGACGTCACGACCTGCCCTGGCAGGGCGGGACCGACCCCTACCCGATCTGGCTGTCCGAGATCATGCTGCAGCAGACCCAGGTCGACACCGTGATCCCCTATTACCTGCGCTTCCTCGAACGCTTCCCGGATGTCGGCGCGCTCGCGGCGGCGCCGGTGGAGGACGTCATGGCCTTGTGGAGCGGGCTCGGCTACTACGCGCGGGCGCGCAACCTCCACCGCGCGGCACAGGTGATCGTGAGCGAGCACGGTGGCCGCTTTCCGCGCACGGCAGCCGAGATCGCCGCACTGCCCGGCATCGGACGCTCGACCGCCGCCGCGATCGCCGCCTTCGCCTTCGGCGAGCGCGCGGCCATCCTCGACGGCAACGTCAGGCGGGTGCTGTGCCGACTGTTCGGCGTCGAGGGTTTTCCGGGCGAGAAGGCGGTCGAGAAGCGCCTGTGGACACTGGCCGAATCGCTGCTGCCGGCGCAGGACATAGGCCGCTACATCCAGGCCCAGATGGACCTCGGCGCCACCCTGTGCACGCGCGGCCGCCCGGCCTGCGCCCGCTGCCCGTTTGCGGGCGACTGCGTCGCCCATCGCGACGGACGTGTCGGCGAATTGCCCACGCCCCGGCCGCGCCAGGCGGTCCCCAGGCGCAGCGCGCGGTATGCGGTCATCGTGCGCGATGGCGCCGTGCTGCTCGAGCGCCGCCCGCCAGCCGGGATCTGGGGCGGACTGCTGGCGCTGCCCGAGATCCCGGAGGACCGCACGGAGCCCGCATCCTGGGCGAGCGAGCGTTTCGGCCTGAACCTGTCTCCGGCGCAGCCGCTGGGCCCGCTGACCCACGCCTTCACGCACTTCGTGCTCGAACTGTACCCGGTGCTGCTGCAGGTCAGGCAGGCCTCTGGCTCGCAGGCGCAGCCGCCGCGCTGCCATGCCGCCGACGATGGCGCGCTGTGCTGGCAGCCCCTCGCCGCCCGTGCCACCGCCGCGCTGCCGACACCCGTGCGGCGCATCCTCGACGCGCTGGCTGCGCCGGATCTGTTCGCCGGCGGCTGAGCGCGACGGCTCCGCAAGCGGGGCGTCAGCCCGCCTTCGGCAACAAGCCGTGTTCGCGCAGGTACTTCTGCAGGATTTCGAGCCGACCGATGGGGTCGTCGAGCTCGAGCAGCTTCTGCTTGGCCAGCAGCGGGATGGGCAGCAGCTCGGTGTAGCGCGCACCGACCCACGCGGCGTCATCGAAATCATGCGGCGGCGGCAGGCGCTCGCCAAGCTCTTCGACGATGCTCCGGAGCAAGGGCAGCAGCTCGCCCTGCGCCGCGGGGACGGCGGCCGCAGCCGGTTCGTCGAGCCAGCGCACGCTGGCGACGAGCAGGCCATCGCGCTCGACCTCGTGGTCCAGGATGTGGAAGCGTCGGCCACCGCGCGTGAGCAGGTTAAGCACGCCGGCCTGCGCCATATCCCATTGCTCGATGCGCGCCTCGGTGCCCACCGGATGCGGGACCGCAGTCTCGCCCACCTCCTCGCCGGCGGCAATCAGGCAGACGCCGAAGCTGCCGTCCTCGCGCATACAGCGCGTGATCATGTCCATGTAGCGCGCCTCGAACACGCGCAGCGGCAGCACGCCGCCGGGGAAAAGCACCGTCTTCAGGGGAAACAGCGGCAGGCGCTCAGGCAGCGTGGTCATGGCGGGGTCCTGGATGCGGGGGCTCGGATGAGGCGGCGCGGCGGCAGGCGGATCAGTCGCCCCCGGGCGCGAACGGCTGCAGGCGATCCTCACCCCAGCGCGCCATCAGCGCATGCGGCACGCCGAGCTGGTCGAGGATGCGGGCGACGACGAAGTCGACGAGGTCCTGCACGGTCTGCGGGTGATGATAGAAGCCGGGATTGGGCGGCAGGATGCACACGCCGAGACGGGCGAGCTTGAGCATGTTCTCGAGGTGGAGCGCCGAGTAAGGCGTCTCACGCGGCACCAGCACGAGCTTGCGGCCTTCCTTGATGACGACGTCGGCGGCGCGCTCGATGAGATTCTGGCTCAGACCGCCGGCAATCGAGGCCAGCGTCGCCACGGTGCACGGGCACACCACCATCGCGTCGGGCGGGTTCGAACCCGAGGCCGGTGGCGCGAACCACTCCTCGCGTCCGAACACCCGCAGTTGGCCGGGCGCGGAACCGAAGCGCGCCGCCAGTTCGGCCTCGACCTCGGCTGGCCGCGCCGGCAGGTTCCAGTCCATCTCCTGGCGGGCGACGATCTGCGCCACCTGCGAGTAAAGCAGCCACACCCGGCAGCCCGCCTGCAGCAGGCATTCGACCAGGCGCACACCGTACGGCAGGCCGGAGGCGCCGGTGAAGGCGACGGTGATGGTGCGCGGCGGGTTCATTCCAGATAGTCGGTGATCAGCTCCCAGCGTCCATTGCGGACCTGGGCGAGGCGCCCGTAGCGATTGCCGAGGTGATCCTCGGGCGTGAAGCGGTAGTTGGGAC
>DMCZ01000023.1:12144-14504 GCA_003446655.1 Thauera sp.
TCGGCGTTGAAGCGCGCCCGGTAGCGCTCGATCCAGGCCGCGAGCTGGCTGTTGGCGCCTTCGGCGTAAGGGTGCGGCAGCACCGACACGCCATAAAGCCCCTCCACCGCCGCGCCACCCAGCTCGTGCGTCTGCGCCGAGTAGCCCGACGCGGTGACCAGCATGTCGACCTCCCAGCCGATCTTGCGCGCCTCGGCCATCGCCGCCACGGTCTCGCGCACCACGGTGGCGAGCACGACGAAGTCGCAGCGCGCCGCGCGCAGGCGGGCGATCTGGCTGGACAGGTCGGTAGCGCCGCGCTTGTAGCTGGTGCGCTCGATCAGTTCGCGCTCGAGGCCGGCCAGCGCTTTCTCGACGCCCTTCATCACCTCCAGGCCATAGTCGTCGTCCTGGTAGAGCAGGCAGGTGCGCTCGTAGCCGCGCTCGCGCACCATGTGGCGGGTAGCCGCCTCCATGTAGTCCTGGTAGGGCGCGAAGTTCTGGAACTTGAGCGGATGCAGCGGCTCGTAGGTCGCGCGATGCGGGGAGAACGGGAACAGATGCAGGCGACCGGCATCGACGATGATCGGCATCGTCGCCATCACCACCGGGGTGCCCATGTTGGCGATGAAGGCGAAGGCGTTGTCGCGCTGCACCAGCTTGCGCGCGGCGAGCACCGCACGCTTGGGATCATAGCCGGCGTCCTCAACGACCAGCCGGATGCGGCGGCCGTGCACGCCACCTGCGCCGTTGGCCTCGTCGAAGCGCATCAGCATGCCGTCGCGCACCGGAACGCCGAGCAGCGCGATCGGGCCGGAGAGGTCGGAGACGGTGCCGACGACGATCTCGTCACCGACGACCTCCGCGGCGGCTGCAGGAAACGCGGTCGCAGCGACGGCAAGGACGAGACCACGGAAAAAGCGAGTCAGGCGAGGAGTAGGCACGAGAAAGTCCACTTCTATCAGAACGGAAGCCGCCGGCGCGGCAGGATCGACGGTTTCGCCACCTCCGGCGCAGGTTCGGCCGCGGCGACCGGCGCCTTGACCGGCTTGCGCGGCTGGTTGAGCGCCTCGCGGGCGAAGCGCACCTTGCCCTCGAGCTCGCAGCCGCGCATGCCGGGCTCGCAGATCGCGCCGCGCACGCGCTGGCAGATACCGTTCAGGTCGTGGGGGCAACTCCAGGCGCTCATGGCGTTCGGGCTCCGGTGGCAGGCAGCGAGGCCGTAACTATCGGTCGCCGCAGCGCAGGAATCAAGCGCTGCCCTGTCGCCTTGCGTCTTCGTGGAGGTCTGCGCCGGCAAGGCCAGACGGCCTCAGCAGCACTACGGCGACGATCACCGCGCCGAACAGCACCAGCTCCAGCCCTGCGGCACGCGCCCACTCGCCCGGGAGGACGTCGCGCGCCACGGCGATGGCCTGCGGGATGGCGACGATCACCAGCGCCCCCCAGGCCGCGCCGGCGAGCCGCCGTGCGCCGCCGATGAAGGCGAGCATCAGCAACTCGAAGGAGAAAACCAGCCCGAACTGCTCGGGGCTGATGAAGCCGATCCAGTGTGCGTAGAGCGCACCCGCCAGCCCGGATAGCGCGCCGCCGACCACGAAGGCCTGCATCTTCACCGCGGCGGGGGCGATGCCGCACGCTGCCGCCGCGACCTCGTCGTCGCGCACCGCGCGCCAGGCGCGGCCATGGCGCGAGCGCAGCAGGCGGCCACACGCGAACGCGGCGACGGCGAAGACGACGAGGCTCACTGCGGCCTGCGCCAGAGTCGAGTCGGCGCGCCACCCGAGGATCGAAAAGGCTGCGACCGCGATGCCGGCGGAACCGCTGGTCAGCGGCTCCGCACGCACCAGCGCCTCCTCCACGATCAGCGCAAAGGCGAGCGTGCTCATGCCGAAATACAGGCCGCCCAGGCGGCGCGCCGGCAGGCTCGCGAGCGCACCGCCCAGGGCGCCTGCCGCAGCCCCCGCGAGCAGGGCCAGCAGCGCAGGGACGCCGTGGCGCACCAGCACCGCCTGTGCGTAGGCGCCCAGCGCCACCAGCGCGGCCTGGCCAAGCGCGATCTGACCCGCCTGACCAACCACGATCACCACGCCGAGGCCGGCGATCGCGTAGGTGACCACCAGCGTCGCCTTGCCGAGCGCATAGTCGGTGCCGAGCAAGGCCACCGCGAGGGCGAGGATCATCATCCATGGCAGCAAGCCGCGCAGCATACTCACTGCCCGTCGGCGCGCGGGCGCAGCCAGGCGAAGCGGCCAGGTCACATCGTGCCCCTGTCTGCCCGGCGCGCACCAAGACCCCGAGGGAAGAGCAGCAGCGCGCCCATCAGCAGCGCATAGGGCACCACATCCTTCACGCCTTCGGGCAAGGTGAGTCCGGCAAGC
>DMCZ01000023.1:14735-47202 GCA_003446655.1 Thauera sp.
GCCTTGAGCGCGATGAAGCCCATGTTCAGATGGACGAAGGTCACCGGCGCCAGCAGCAGCCCGGCGCATGCAGCGAGCGCGGCGCCGAGGGCCCAGGCAAGGGTGTGCATGCGCGCTACCGGCACGCCCATCAATGCAGCGATGCGCGCGTCTTCGGAGCAGGCGCGCAGCGCGAGGCCGGTGCGCGTGTATCTGAAGAACGCGGCCAGCACCAGCGCGAGCAGCACGGTCGCCAGCGTCACCCACAGGTGGCTTGCGGCCAGCACCAGCGGCCCGATCGCGATCGTCTCCGCAGCGAAGGGCAGGCGATGCACCTCCTGCGCCGCCGCCGGCACCGAGGCGACACCGCCGCGCATCATCATCCCCAGGCCGAAGGTGAGCAGCACGGCAACCAGATGGGGCTGGCCGAGCGCCCGTCGCAGCACGACGCGTTCCACCCCCGCGCCGAGCGCGCCAACGGCGATGATCGCCACCGTGGCGGCCAGCAGCAGCGGCAGGCCCGCCTGCAGGTGCAGTCCGAGGGCGGCGAAGGCGCCCAGCATCAGCAGGTCGCCCTGCATGAAGCTGACCGTCTCGGTCGCCTTGTAGATCAGCACGAAGGACAGCGCCACCAGGCCATATACACAGCCGGTCGCGACGCCACTGAGGAGGACCTGGACGAGGGAAAGCATAGGGGCCGAAGGATAGCCGATCGCACCCCGGAGGCGATGCGAAAGGGCCGGCTCGCCAAGCAGGATGCGGGGGCATCCTGCCTGCCAACCGGCCCATCGATCAGATCACGCATCGGCCTGAATTGGCCGAGGCCCGCTCACCGCAAGGTGTCAGCCCAGGAATCGATCGAGGAAACCCTGCCGCCAGAGCACGACGGCAATCACGACCAGGAGCAGCAGGAAGAACCACGTACCCCAAGGTGTCTGCTTCTCGGCATAGGGGTCTGACAGCGAGCGCGAAGCGCCCGGGGGCAGCGTGGCGACGCCGGTCAGCGCGCCACCGAATGGAATGTTGATGCGCGCCCGGGTGTTCACCGCCCAGCCGTTGGCGTCGAGCAGCGGGCCCAGATTGCGCTGGCGAAGCTTGAGCCAGGCGAGCAGCATCGACGGCCCGGAGATCAGCAGCACGATGCCGACGATGACGAGCGGCATCTGCCACGCGGGCAGCGACAGGAAGCCCGACACCACCGCCGCCAGCGCGGTGCCGAGGGCGCCGAGCGCGAGGCCGATGGCGGCGAAGATACCGGCGAACTTGGCGATGTCGAAGGGCGCAGCCGGGGCGGCGGGCGCGGCGGCCGGCGCCTCGACCTTGGCGCCGGCCTCGGCCACGCCGGCCGCGGCCTTGTCGTCGACCGCCTTGTCGCGCGCGGCAGCGAACTTCTGGATCTGGTCGCCGATCATGCGGCCGATTCGCTTGTATGGCGACCAGAAGGCCTGACGCACGCTGATCGGCGCTTCCACCACCTTCGCGACGCTCGCGTTCCAGTCGCGGCCCTGGCGGTCGTAGAACACGCCGTTGCGGCCCGGCACCATCATCTCGTCGGCATCGCCACCCGTCATCGCGGCGACGATCGTCATCGGCGCCTCACCCTGGCGCACGCAGTCGCAATACACCAGGTACGCGCCCGACAAGGGCGCGAGCGCCGCATGGCGCCCCATGTCGGCCACCCGCAGGCAGAGTTCGCAGGAGCGCTGGTCGAGATAGAGCGTGCCGGCCTGGAAGATGGCCTTCTCGTGACGGGCATAGAAGTCGCTGAGCGTGACGAAGTTGCGCAGCAGCTTCACCAGGTCGCGGTTGTAGCGGACCAGACGTTCGAGCGCATCAACCTGCGCGGCTGCAGTCTCGGCCGCCAGATCCTGCTGGATCAGGGCCTCCAGCCCGGCGCGGGTGCCGCCCGCGAGCAGCGCGCGCACTTCGGCGATCTCCATGGCGGCGAGCGGATTGGCGGGCCGCGTTCCAACCCATGCACGGTAGGCGGCAAAGCGTGCGGCGAGATCCTGCCACTCGGCGTAGGAGAGCGCCTCGCGCTCCCCGAGAATGGGCTTGACCACGCCGTCGCGCAGCGCCGCGATGCGCGCCTCCCAGGCCGGATTGAGCCCTGCGCTGAGCGGCAGGCTCCGCCCCGGGCCGACGAGCGCGAGCGGCAGTGCAGCCACGCCCTCGGCGTCGGTACCGAGCGCCTGCACGGCCAGTCCGGCGTAGGTGGTGTCGGCGGGGTTGAGGGCGGTCGCGGCACGCTCGTCGAAAGCGGCCAGGCGGCAGCGCGTGAAATAGTCATCGACCTTGTCGCGCACGGCGTCGAACACGGCGGCCGCGGCGGCAGTGCCCTCGCCCAGCGGCAATACGGTCGCAGCGTCGGCCTCGGCCTGGGCGTACCATTCGGAAACCGCCTGCGCGGCGGCGAAGAACGCGGTCACGCGGTCCTGATCCACGCCGGGCTTGCCGCTGCGGTCGTCTGCGGCGCCGAAGCCGTCGATGATCAACCCGATCGCCCTGACGAGATCCGCGTCGGCAGTGAGTTCGGCGGGTACGATGCCGTCGCCGTTGAAGTGCTCGGGCGCGAACAGCAGCGTGGGGTCAGCGAGATCTGCCACACCGACCGCGTCCGCGTCCGGCTTGCCGACATAGTCGAGCACCTTCCTGGCGGTGGCCAGCAGCTTGGCTCCTTCCGGGTTCTCGGCATCGATCGCGGCCAGCGGCAGGGCATCGACGCCGCGGAACAGGACGTCCGGATCCTTGAGCACCGTGCACACCCAGCGGCTGGCGGCGACGATCTCGGGCACCCGGATGCGGCCATCCCCGTCGCTGTCGAGCACCTGCAGCGTGCGGGTGTCGAACTCGAGCCCTGAGGTCGGGCAGGCGAGTACGGACCAGAGCTTCTGGTCCAGCTCGCCCAGATGACGGAGATCATCCGCGGTCTCGATGCGAACCTGATCGAAGCCTCCCGAGCGGAAGAATCGCCACTGGTAGCCCTGCTTGCTCTTCTCTTCGTTGCTCATCGCATGCTCCCTGTCTGGAAAAACCCCGATCGCCCGGGCATAAGCTCAACGTGCGGATATTGCGCCGGAATCGGACAGGGAACAATCGTCCCACGCGCGGAGTTCCCGGTCTCGGGGCGCTTCAGCCGTAGGCGCCGACGAAGGGGTTGCTGTCGCGCTCCTCGCCGAAGGTGGAGGTGGGGCCGTGGCCGGGGATGAAGGTGATGTCGTCGCCGAGCGGGAAGAGCTTGTCGCGAATCGAGCGGATCAGCGTCTGGTGGTCGCCGCGCGGGAAGTCGGTACGGCCGATGGAGCCGGCGAACAGCACGTCGCCGACGATCGCCAGGCGCGCCGCCTCATCGACGAACACGACGTGGCCGGGGGTGTGGCCGGGGGTGTGGATGACCTTGAGCACGACCTCGCCGACCGTCACCGTGTCGCCATCGTGCAGCCAGCGGTCGGGCTCGAAGGACTCGACGTCGGGGAAGCCGAACATCTTGCTCTGCTGCGGCATGCCCTCGATCCAGAAGCGATCTTCCTCCTGCGGCCCCTCGACCGGGACCCCGAGCGCGCGCGCCAGCTTCGCGGTGCCGCCGGCGTGGTCGATGTGGCCATGGGTGATGAGGATTTTCTCGACGCTGACACCGAGCTTGTCGACAGCGGCGAGGATGCGGTCGATATCGCCGCCCGGGTCAACCACGGCAGCCTTCCTGGTGCGCTCGCACCACAGGATGCTGCAGTTCTGCTGGAAGGGAGTGACCGGAACGATGGTGGCCTGAATCATCGAAAAAGCTCCTGAATGCCTGTGTTCGGCGCGGAGTTTAACCGATGCGCCCGACCCGCCCTGCGGATGAAGCAGGGGGCGAAAACATTGGGCAGGCTTCCACCAGAAACGCAGCTGGCGCCGCCCCCACCGCTCGGAACGGTGGGAGCGGCGCCAGTCGCGAGTTTCTGCCGTCGTGCCTCAGCGCCGGGCAGGACCGCGGCGCACAGCGAGGGTCAGATCACGCCCTGAGCCAGCATGGCTTCGGCGACCTTGACGAAGCCGGCGACGTTGGCGCCGTCGGCGTAGCTGACGCTGCCGTCCTCACGCTCGCCGTACTTCAGGCAGGCAGCGTGGATGCCGAGCATGATCTCCTTGAGGCGGGCGTCGACCTCGTCGCGGGTCCACGACATGCGCATCGCGTTCTGGCTCATCTCCAGGCCGGAGGTGGCCACGCCGCCGGCGTTGGAGGCCTTGCCCGGCGCGTAGAGCACGCCGTTGTGCTCGAAGATCTTCACGGCTTCGATGGTGCTCGGCATGTTGGCACCCTCGGCGACGGCGACCACGCCGTTCTTGACCAGGGTGGCGGCGTCGTTGGCGTCGAGCTCGTTCTGGGTCGCGCACGGCAGGGCGACGTCGACCGGCACGTGCCACGGACGCACATTCGGCTCGAAGCGCGCACCGACGCGCTCGGCGTACTCGGCGACGCGGCCGTAGTAGTGGTTCTTGATCTCCATGAGGATGGCGAGCTTCTCGGGCGTGAAGCCGGCCTCGTCGATCACCGTGCCGCTCGAGTCGGAGCAGGTGATCGGCTTGGCGCCGAGCTGCATCAGCTTCTCGATCGCGTACTGGGCGACGTTGCCCGAGCCGGACACCGAGACGCGCAGGCCCTTGAAGTCGCGGCCGGCGTGCTCGAGCATCGCGTTGGCGAAGTACACCGTGCCGTAGCCGGTCGATTCCGGACGGATCAGCGAGCCGCCGAAGGACAGGCCCTTGCCGGTGAACACGCAGGCGGCGTTGTTCGACAGCTTCTTCATCATGCCGGCCATGAAGCCGACCTCACGTCCACCCACGCCGATGTCGCCCGCCGGCACGTCGGTGTCGGGGCCGACGTGGCGATAGAGTTCGGAGATGAAGGCCTGGCAGAAGCGCATGACCTCGCCCGGGCTGCGACCCTTCGGATCGAAGTCCGAGCCGCCCTTCCCGCCGCCCATCGGCAGCGTGGTGAGCGCGTTCTTGAAGGTCTGCTCGAAGGCGAGGAACTTCAGGATCGACAGGTTCACCGAGGGGTGGAAGCGCAGACCGCCCTTGTACGGCCCGATCGCCGAGTTGTGCTGGATACGGTAGCCGCGGTTGACCTGGACGTCGCCTTTGTCGTCCACCCACGACACGCGGAACATGATCACGCGCTCGGGTTCGATCAGTCGGTCGAGGAGGGCATGCTCGGCGTAGCGCTTGTTGTTGGAGATGAAGGGCCAGAGGCTCTCCATGACCTCGCTGACGGCCTGCAGGAACTCGGGCTGGCCGGGGTTGCGCTGTTCGACGTAGGCCAGGAAATCCTCGAGGGACTGGTATTTCATGATGTTGGACCCATGGGTTGATTGAGAACAGGAAAGCGAGCGGACACGCAAACGCGACAGCCTCGGGATCAACCGAGGCCATCGCGCAAATCCCCGTCATTGTGCATCAGATTCACCTTTTCGGTGCGCCATCGTCGCCGAAACGGGCCATTTCATGACGAACGCGTCATAGCGCACCACTTCGGTGCAGATTCATCGCGAGCGCGGCCCAGGAGCCATCGATGCGGACCGGGCGCGGAACGGCCGTCCGCATGGACCCCATTCGCGCAAGCGTTTATGCTGGAAGCGAATTCCCCAACGACAGGAGGTTTATATGGGTCTGTTCGCATTCATCAAGGAAGCCGGCGAGAAGCTCTTCGGCACGGGCGAGGCAAAGGCCGCGGCCGCAGGCAACGACCCGGCGACGGCCAATGCGGCCGCTGCGCAGGCCATCCACAACTACATCGTCGCTCTCAAGCTCGCACCGCCTGACCTCGGCATCAGCTTTGACGGCGAGCGCTCCCTGGTCACCGTTTCAGGCACCGCTCCGGACCAGGCGACACGCGAGAAGATCCTGCTGGCCGCAGGCAACGTCGCGGGCGTAGCCGAGGTGGAGAACAAGCTGTCGGTGGCGCGCGCAGAACCGGAGGCCCAGTTCCACACAGTGGTGCGCGGCGACACGCTGTCGGCCATCGCGAAGAAATTTTATGGAGACGCCAACAAGTACCCGGTGATCTTCGAGGCCAACAAGCCGATGCTGAGCCACCCGGACAAGATCTATCCGGGGCAGGTGCTGCGCATTCCGCCGCTTTCCTGACCCCAGGGCCTTCGCGACGCCCGTCACCGGTGCCGCTTGCCCCCTGCAGGCCCGGGCGATTACGCTCGGGCCTTTGATTTTCTGGCGACGACAGCCGAAGCCGCAGCAACCATGCCCCGAATCAGGATCGACCTCCCCGACCGCTTCCCATTCAGCACCACCATCCCGTTGCTGATCTCGCACATCAATTACGGCAACCACCTCGACAACGCGCAACTGCTCGGCATCGTGTCCGAGGCCCGGCTGCGCTTGCTCAAGTCCCTGGGTTACACCGAGCTCGACATCGAGGGGGTCGGCATCATCGTGGCCGACGCCGCACTTCAGTATCGCTCCGAGGCCTTCCACGGCGAGAGCATGCGGGTCGAGATGGCTGCCAGCGACTTCAACGCGTTCGGCTGCGACCTGGTCTGGCGCATGTCCGAAGCGGAGGGCGGTCGCGAGGTGGCCCGCGGCAAGACGGGCATCGTGTTCTTCGACTACCGGACCCGTAGCAAGGCGCCAACGCCTGCCGGCTTTCGCGCGCATTTCGCATAGCACGCCTACCGCCTTCCGCTCTCATGCAGCCGGCGTGCGCACGATGACCGACAGCGACCCGCCCCGGAACCCCGGCCCCGCGCAGGCGGCCGCTTCCGCCGGATCAGACCGCACGCCTTTCGTGTGTGTGGTCGGCGGCGGACCGGCAGGCCTGATGGCCGCAGAGATCCTCAGCAGCGCGGGCTTGCGGGTAACGGTGTTCGACGCCATGCCTTCTGTCGGGCGCAAGTTTCTGCTCGCCGGTCGTGGCGGCCTGAACCTCACCCACAGCGAAGCGCGCGAGTCCTTTCTCGGGCGCTACGGTACCCGCCGGGCGCAGCTCGAACCGATGATCGAGGCTTTCGGACCCGACGCGTTGCGCGACTGGGCGCGCACGCTCGGCGTTGAGACCTTCGTCGGCAGCTCGGGAAGAGTCTTTCCCGTCGAGATGAAGGCTGCACCGCTGCTGCGCGCCTGGCTGGCCCGGCTGCGCGCAGCGGGCGTGCGCTTCGAGATGCGCCATCGCTGGCGCGGCTGGGCGCCCGCGGGCGGGGCGACTGGCTCGACGCAGGCGCAGACGGCTGACACCTCGACGCAGCTCGACGCGGCACAGCGGCCGCGCGTGCAGCAACTGCTGTTCGACTCGCCCGAGGGAAGGCGCGTCGTGCAGGCCGACGCCGTGGTGCTGGCGCTCGGTGGCGGCAGCTGGGCGAAACTCGGCTCGGATGGCGCCTGGGTTCCGGCGCTGCGCGCCGCTGGCGCCGAGGTCGCCGAACTGCTGCCCGCAAACTGCGGCTTCGACATCGCCCGACCGGCTGCAGGCGGGAGCGGCGGAGAACTCGTGCCGGGCTGGACCCCACACTTTGCCGAGCGCTTCCGCGGTCAGCCCTTGAAGTCGGTCAGCGCACGCGTGACCACGGCGGATGGCGCCGTGCACGAACGCGCCGGGGAGTGCCTGATCTCGGAAACGGGCATCGAAGGCGGGCTCATCTACGCGCTGTCCGCGCCGCTGCGCGACACGCTGATCGCACAGGGTGCCGTCACCCTGCACCTCGACCTCGCACCCGGGCGCAGCATTGAACGCCTCGCCGCGGAGCTTCGGCGCCCGCGCGGCAGCCGCTCGATGTCCAGCCACCTGCACAGCCAGGCCGGCATCAAGGGGGTCAAGGCCGGCCTGCTGCGCGAATGCCTGGTGAAGGCCGACTTTGACGATCCCGAAAGGCTCGCAGCCGCAATCAAGGGCCTGCCGCTCACGATCGTCGCCACCCGCCCGCTCGACGAGGCGATCAGCAGCGCCGGCGGCGTGCGCTTCGAGGCACTGGACAGGCGCCTGATGCTCCGCGCCCGCCCAGGCGTGTTCGTTGCCGGGGAGATGCTCGACTGGGAGGCGCCCACCGGCGGCTACCTGCTCACCGCCTGCTTCGCCAGCGGCCTTGCCGCTGGTCGCGGCGCCCTGCATTGGCTGTCGGCGCGATCGCTCACGCCTGCGGCGGCAGGTACAGCGTCTCCTTGACCTCTTCCATCACCACGTAGCTGCGCGACTCGGTGGCCGAGGGCAGCTTGAGCAGGATGTTGCCGAGCAGGCGCCGATAGTCACTCATCTCGGAGATGCGCGCCTTGATCAGGTAATCGAAATCGCCTGAGACGAGGTGGCACTCCATGACCTCGGGAACGAAGGCAAGCTCCTTCTTGACGCGCTCGAACGCGTCGTTCGACTTGGCCGCCAGCTTGAGTTCGACGAAGACGAGCAGCGGCCGCCCCACGGCGCGCGGATCCACCCGCGCGTGGTAGCCGGTGATCACCCCCTCGCGCTCCAGGCGGCGCACGCGCTCGGTGCACGGGGTGGCCGACAGGCCGATGCGGTGGGCGAGCTCGGTCATGGCCAGGCGCCCATCCTTCTGCAGGATGTCGATGATTTTCAGGTCGATACGGTCGAGTTCGCGCATTTCACTGAGCCGGGGGGCAAACGAGGGAGACAATGGATATTGTCACTATCTAAGCAGTGCAACTAAGTGAAAATCACTCCTTTAGGATCCTTAAACTTTCGGAATTCCATGGCATTTTATCCGGAGACCTGAAATGCACGTAATCGTACTCGGCAGCGGCGTGATCGGCACCACCACGGCCTGGTATCTGGCCCAGCGCGGAGCTCGGGTCACGGTGATCGACCGCCAGCCCGGCGCTGCGCTGGAGACCAGCTTTGCCAACGCCGGTCAGGTCTCGCCCGGATATTCCACGCCCTGGGCCGCCCCCGGGATTCCGCTCAAGGCGCTGAAGTGGCTCTTCCAACGCCATGCACCGCTGGCGATCCGGGCCGACGGCAGCCTGTTCCAGCTGCGCTGGATGGCCCAGATGCTCGCCAACTGCTCGAGCGCGCGCTACACGGTCAACAAGGAACGCATGATGCGCGTCTCGGAGTACAGCCGCGACTGCCTGCGCGCGCTGCGCTCCGAAACCGGCATCGATTATGAAGAACGCAGCCGCGGCACCTTGCAGCTGTTCCGTACCCAAGCCCAGCTCGACGCGGCGGCGCGCGACATCGCCGTGCTCGAGGAGTGTGGCGTGCCTTACGAGCTGCTTGCCGGAGATGAACTTGCGCGCGCCGAGCCCGCACTCGGCCGCCGTCCCGGCCGACTCGCCGGCGGCCTGCGCCTGCCCAATGACGAGACTGGCGATTGCCAGCTCTTCACCACCCGTCTTGCCGAGCGTGCGCGCGCCGCAGGCGTGGCGTTCCGCTTCGGCGTGCAAGTGCGCGAACTGCTGCGTCACAACGGCCATGTCACTGGCGTGCGCGTCGCCAGCGGCGCGCCCGGCGTCGAGGACGAGGTGCTCACCGCCGACCGCTACGTGCTCGCCTTGGGTAGCTATTCGCGGCAGCTGGCCTCCAGCCTCGGGCTCGACTTGCCGGTGTATCCGGTGAAGGGGTACTCGCTGACCGTGCCACTGGCGGACGCCGATGCCGCGCCCGTGTCCACCGTGCTCGACGAGACCTACAAGGTGGCGGTGACGCGGTTCGACCAGCGCATCCGTGTCGGCGGCATGGCGGAACTCGCCGGCTTCGACCTGCGGCTGGATCCGCGCCGGCGTGCAACCCTCGAGATGGTCGTCAACGACCTCTTCCCCGGCGGCGGGGAGGTCGGACGCGCCGAATTCTGGACCGGCCTGCGGCCGATGACACCCGACTCGACCCCGATCATTGGCGCCACCTCTTACCCCGAACTCTTCCTCAACACCGGTCACGGCACGCTGGGCTGGACCATGTCCTGCGGCGCTGGCCAACTCGTCGCCGACCTGGTGACCGGGCACCAGCCAGCCATCCGACACGACGACCTCGGCCTGGCACGCTATTCGAAGGCCGCCAGCGCGCCGCGGGTCGCCGTAAGCCGGCGCCCGCTCGGCGCCGCCTGAGCGCCCCCGGCCTCGTGCCCCCGGGCGGCCGTCGCGCGTGCCACACGGCCCCCGCCGACCACGCGGCTTGCAGGCACGAACAGGACTCGTCGCGTGCGCGCGCGTTGCAGCGGCGGCGCTTTCACCGCACCATTTCGCCTTCCCGTTTCCGGACATCGCCATGCGTCCCGCCCGCGCCTTGATCGACCTCGCCGCCCTGCGCCACAACTACCGCCTCGCCCGTCGGCTGCATGGCGGCCGCGCCCTGGCAGTGGTCAAGGCCAATGCCTACGGTCACGGCGCGGTGCGCTGCGCGCAGGCCCTGGCGCAGGAGGCCGACGGCTTCGCGGTCGCGTTCCTCGAGGAGGCGCTCGAGCTGCGTGCGGCGGGGCTGCAACACCCGATCCTGCTGCTCGAGGGCGTGTTCAGCATGGCGGAACTCGGCGAGGTCATGCGCCATGGACTGTGGATCGTGGTTCACCACGAGGCGCAGATCGAGATGCTCGAGCGCGCGGCGCCGACGGCGGCGGTCAACGTCTGGTTGAAGATCAACAGCGGGATGAACCGCGCGGGCTTCCTGCCCGCAGCGGCCACGCACGCCTGGGAGCGCCTGAGAGCGACCGGCAAGGTGGCCGACATCACCCTGATGACGCACTTCGCACGCGCCGACGAGCCGCAGGTGATCACCACCGCCGAGCAGGTGGCACGCTTCGACGCGGCCACCGCGCGCCTGCCGGGCGCACGTAGCCTGGCCAACTCTGGCGGCATCCTGGGCTGGCCGGCGGCGCGGCGGGACTGGGCGCGGCCGGGCATCCTACTCTACGGCGCCGATCCGATGCCCGAACAGCACCATGGACTGGAGCCGGTCATGACGCTCGAAAGCGCGGTGATGGCGGTGCGCGAGATCGCGGCCGGCGAGCCGCTCGGCTATGGCGGCCGTTTCGTCGCCGAGCGCCCGACACGCGTCGGACTGGTCGCCATGGGCTATGCCGACGGTTATCCGCGCGCGGTGCCGGACGGCACGCCGGTCGCGATCGACGAAGAGCCGGCACGCATCATCGGCCGGGTATCGATGGACATGCTGACCGTCGACCTGACCGGGCTGCCCGACGCCGGCATCGGCAGCCGGGTCGAGCTGTGGGGACGGCGAGTGCCGGTCAACCGCGTGGCGCAGGCGGCCGGCACGATCGCCTACGAGCTGCTGTGCAACGTCAAGCGCGTGCGCTTGAGCTACAGCGACTGAACCGCGTCAGTCGCGCACGCGGTCGATGACCAGCTTGATCCCCTTGGCGTCAGCGGCGACGGGCTCGCTGGCGCCCTCCAGGTCACCCGGACGCGCGGTCGCATCGCCGCCTTTGGCGACGCGCGCGGCGATCACCACGCGCTCGGGCACCTGAGCCCCGCCCATCATCAACCTTGCGCCATCGAAACTGAAATCCAGCGGCAACTCGCTGCCCTTGAAGCGCAGTGCGGCCAGCGGCGGACCGCCGCCCTCGCCGCGCACGAAGACGAAAACCGTGTCATCGGCGGCGACCTGCGCGCCGAGCGCCTCGGCCACTTCCAGCTTTCCGGAGACCGTGAGCGGCGACGGTGCGACGGGGGGTGCCGCACCCTCGCTGTCGGCAAGGGGCGCCAATCCGGCCTTGCCGCGCGCTTCGTTGATGCTGGCGCGCACACCCCTGGCAACCTCGTCACCTGCCGGAATCTGGGCCAGGATCCGCTCCCACAGCGCAGCGGCACCGGCGAAGTCGTCGCGCTGGTACGCCGCGGTCCCCGCGAGGGCGAGCGCCTTCGGATGCGTGGGCGACGCCTCCAGCGCGCGCTGCGCCAAGGCCTCGGCCTCGCCGATGACGGTACCGCGAATCGCCGCGGTCACGTCGGCCCAGTCTGACAGCACGTCCGGATCGTTTGGTGTGAGCTTGTCGAGGCGCGAATAGGCATCAGCGGCCTTGGGATAGTCCTGCAGCACCATGTAGGTCCGCGCGAGCATGCTCCAGCCTTCGGCATTTTCCGGTTCCTGCTCCAGGCGCTGGACCAGGGCACCGACCATCTGCTCGACCTGCTCGCGGGTGAAGCCCTGCTGACCCTCGATGTTCTTCGGGTCGAGCGCAGCGGGCTCGCCGATCATGAGGTAGCCGGCGATGGCCAGCGCCGGCACAGTCAGCGCCATGCCGACCGCCCACCCGCGGCTGGGCCGCACGTCGGCGGCTTCTGCAGCTTCGGCGGCCGCCTCGCCCTCCTCGAGCGCACGCCGCTCCAGCTCCTCGCGACTCTTGGCGTGACTGGCGGCATCGATGTGCCCTGCGGCAAGTTCGGCGTCGAGCTCGGCAAGCTGCTCGCGCAGCACGGTGAGCGCCATCGTGCTCTGGCGCGCGGCCTCACGGCGGCGGCGAGCGCCCACCCCGAGCAGGGGCGGCAGGATCAATAGCAGGGCGCCGGCCAGGAGCAGGCCGGCAAACACGATGAAGGCGGTCACGAACGGGACTCCGGAGATTCAGATTGGGCGTTGCCCGCGGCACTCTCGAGCAGCGCACGCGCACGCGCGCGATCGGCCGCAGAGAGGGATGGCTCGGCGGCAACTTCGTCACGACGACGGCGCAGCCGGAACGCGAGCCAGCCGGCTCCGCCCAGCAGCAAGGCCGCGGGTCCCAGCCAGAGCAGGACCGTGACGGCCTTGAAGGGGGGTTCGTAGAGCACGAAGTCCCCGTAACGCTCGACCAGATAGTCGACAACGTCATCCTTGCTCTTGCCCGCTGCAAGCTGCTCGCGCACCTGGTTGCGCAGGTCGACGGCGAGCGGGGCGTTCGATTCGGCAATCGACTGGTTCTGGCAAACGAGACAGCGCAGCTTGTGCGACAACTCCATCGCGTCGGCTTCGAGCTCGGGATCAGCCGCGAGTGCGGGCGCAAGCGCCGGCGTTGATGCGGGCGCCGTGCTCTCGGCACGAACAGGCCCGGCCAGCAGGACGGCCGCCACCGCGCCCCCCACGAGCGCCGCGCGGCGCAGGACGGCAGACAGCGTGTCACCCGGCACGGCGAAGCTCCTCGATCTTCGGAATCAGCACGTTCTGCAGCGCGTCCGGGGTGATCGGCCCGATGTGCTTGTAGCGGATCCGTCCGCTGCGGTCGATCAGGAAGGTTTCCGGCACACCGTAGACACCGAAGTCGATGCCGACGCGGCCATCGATGTCGAGCACCGACAGCAGGTAGGGGTTGCCGTGGTCGCGAAGCCAGCGCCGCGCGCGCTCGATCGCCATGTCGGTCTCGGCCTCGATGGCCATGCCGCGCGCGTTGATCGCCCCGTCCCCGCGGACTTCCTTGTAATTGAGACCGACGACCGGAACGATCTTCTGCTCGGCCATGCGCACCAGCAGCGGGTGCTCTTCACGGCAGGCCACGCACCACGAAGCCCACACATTGAGCAGCCAGACTTCGCCCTGCATTTCCTTCAACGAGAAGGTCTGCGCCGGTTCATCGAGCCGCGCCAGAGTGAAATCCGGCGCGGGCTTGTCGATCAGCGGCGAGGGCACCTCGCGCGGATTGAGCGTCAGACCGAAGGCGAGGAACCCGGCAAGGCCAAAGAACAACAACAGGGGGACTAGAAACTTTGCTTTCATGAATTTCCTTGCTTGCGCTACCAGGGCTCAGGCCGACGCGGCGACACGCTGACCCGCACCGGCGGCGGCCTCGCGCGCCGCGAGCCGGCGGTAGCGACGATCGGCGGCCGCACACAGGCCACCCAGGCCCATCAGGACGCAACCCATCCAGATCCAGCTGATGAAGGGCTTGTAATAGAGACTGACGATCCACGCGCCGTCGGGCAACTGCTCGCCGAGCGAAACATAGACGTCGCGGAATACGCCGATGTCGAGCGAGGCCTCGGTCATCGGCATCCCCTGCGCACGGTAGAGGCGCTTCTCGGGCGTGAGCGTGTCGAGCACGCGACCGTCGCGGCTCAGCTCGATGATGCCGCGAGCGGCGTCATAGTTGGGGCCATCGGCATCGACCGCGCCACGGAAGAGGAAGGTGTAACCGGCAAGCTCGGCGCGCTGGCCCTCCTTCATCTTGACGTCCAGGTTCTGGTCCAGGCTGCCGACCAGGGTGACCCCGATGATGAAGACCCCGACGCCGAGGTGCGCCAGCCACATGCCCCACCACGACGCGGTGATCGAGCGCAGGCGCGAGCCAGCCGACGCGCCGGCGCGCTCCTTCAGCCGCCCGACCAGCAGCTGGATGCTCGCCAGCACCACCCAGGCGGCCAGGAAGAGTCCAAGCACGGTGCGCCAGGTGACATGATCCACCGCCCACGCGACGGCAAAGCCGATGAGCGCGCTGGCGATGAAGGCCGGCGCGACCTTGCGTGCGGCAGCGACGAGGTCGTCGTCCTTCCACCGCAGGAAGGGACCGAACATCATCAGCACCACGACCGGCGTCATCAGCGGCACGAACACCGCCTCGAAATACGGCGGGCCGACGGAGATCTTGCCCAGGTTGAGGGCATCGAGGAACAGGGGGTACAAGGTGCCGAGCAGCACCGAGGCCGAAGCCACGGTGAGCAGCACGTTATTACCCAGCAGCGAGGTCTCGCGCGACACAAAGCTGAAACTGCCGCCACCGGCGAGCCGGGGCGCGCGCAGGGCGTACAGCAGCAGCGAGAAGCCGATGACGATGACCAGCAGCGCGAGGATGTACAGGCCACGCTTGGGATCGGTGGCGAAGGCGTGAACGCTGGTGATCACCCCTGAGCGCACGAGGAAGGTGCCCAGCAGCGACAGCGAGAACGCGCCGATTGCCAGCAGCACCGTCCAGCTGCGGAACGCTCCGCGCTTTTCGGTGACGGCCAGCGAGTGGATCAGCGCGGTGCCGAGCAGCCAGGGCATGAAGGAGGCGTTCTCGACCGGATCCCAGAACCACCAGCCGCCCCAGCCGAGCTCGTAGTAGGCCCATCCCGAGCCGACCGCGATGCCGGCGGTGAGGAACACCCAGGCGACCGTGGTCCACGGCCGCGACCAGCGCGCCCAGGCGGCATCGAGCCTGCCCGACATCAGCGCCGCGATCGCAAACGCGAACGCGACCGAGAAGCCGACGTAGCCCATGTACAGCAGCGGCGGATGGATGATCATCCCCGGGTCCTGCAGCAGCGGGTTGAGGTCGCGGCCGTCGGCGACCGCCGGCAGCAGGCGCTCGAAGGGGTTGGAGGTAACCAGCGTGAACGAGATGAAGCCGGCGCTGACCATGCCGAGCACGCCAAGCACGCGGGCGAGGAAGGCGTCGGGCAGGTGGCGCGAGAACACCGTCACCGCCACCGTCCACAGCGACAGCGACATCGCCCACAGCAGCAGCGAGCCCTCGTGGTTGCCCCACACGCCGGTGATCTTGTACATGATCGGCGTCGCGCTGTGCGAGTTCGACGCCGCGAGCTGGACCGAGAAGTCGCTGGTGACGAAGGCCCAGGTCAGGCACACGTAGCTGAAGACAATGAAGAAGAACTGCCCCTGCGCCGCGGGGCGGCCGACCGCCATCAGCGCCATGCTGTTGCGGCGCGCGCCTACCAGCGGCACGATTGCCTGCACCAGCGACAGGACCAGGGCGAGGATGAGCGCGAAATGTCCGAGTTCGGGGATCATGGTCTTACTGGCTCAGCGTGGTCGCAGCTTTCTGTGCCTGCTCGACGGCGTGCGCAGCCTCAGGCGGCATGTAGTTCTCGTCGTGCTTGGCAAGCACCTCGGTCGCCCGGAAGACGCCGTTCTCGAGCTTGCCCTGCACGACGGCGCCCTTGCCTTCCTTGAACAGATCGGGGAGCGTGCCCTTGTAGGTCACGGGAATCACCTTGGCCGTATCGGTGATCGCAAAACGCACGGTGACGCCATCGGGCTCGCGCGCGATCGAGCCCTCCTCCACCATGCCGCCAACGCGAAAGGTCTTGCCGGTCGGCGCCTTGCCTTCGGCAATCTCGGTAGGCGTGTGGAAGAACACCAGGTTCTGCTGGAAGGCGCTCAGCACCAGGGCGACGGCGGCAACCAGCAAGGCTACCCCGCCACCCACCAGCATCAGACGCTTGCTACGGGCTTTCATTGTTCCGACTCCATGGCGGGCGTATAGCCTTCGCCGTTGCGCTTGACCGAATCCTTACCCACCGCCCGCCGCCAGCGCAGCAAGCGTTGAACGGTGTCCTTCCGACGCTGAAACACGAGCACGAGTTCCAGCGCAATCAATGCAAACGTGAGGCCATAGCTGCCCCACACGTAAAAGGCGGCACCACCCATGTCCCAGAATGCGGACCAGCTTTCCCACTGTCCCATCAGGCGCGACCTCCTGCTGCTTGCGAACTTGCTCCGGCGCGCTCGAGTTCGGCGGCAACCCACTCGGTGTGGCGCTCGCGCTCGAGGATCATCGGCCGCACCCGCCAGAACACCACCGCCAGGGTGTAGGCCCAGGACGCAAAGGCCATCACCAGCATGCCGGTGAGCATGGTGGCCGCCATCGACGGCGCCTTGGTCAGGCTCACCGAGGCGCCCTGGTGGAGGGTGTTCCACCACTGCACCGAGAAGTAGATGATCGGCACGTTCACCGCACCCACCAGCGCGATGATCGCGCCGGCGCGGTCGGCACGGCGCGGGTCCTCGATCGCGCGCGTCAGCGCGATGAAGCCGAAGTAGAGGAACAGAAGCAGCAGCTGCGAGGTCAGGCGCGCATCCCACACCCAGTAGGCGCCCCAGGTGGGCTTGCCCCACAGTGCGCCGGTCCACAGTGCGACGAAGCAGAACATCGCGCCAGTCGGGGCGAGCGCCTGGCTCATCACGAAGGACAGCCGGGTATTCATGACCAGGCCGACGGCCGACCAGAAGGCCATTACCAGATAGATGAACATCGACATCCATGCCGCTGGCACGTGGATGAAGATGACGCGGTACACCTGACCCTGGGTCGCATCGGTCGGCGCGACGAAGAAGCCGAGCCACAACCCTATTGCAGTGAGCAAGATCGCGATGGCAGCGAACCAGGGAGCGAGACGGCCTGCGAGAGGATAGAAATGCTGCGGCGAGGCAAACCTCAGAAGGCTGCGGCCACGTTCCGGTTTCGTCATGCTTTGAAGGTTCGTCTCTCGCTTGGCCACACCGAGGAATCGGCGCGGCAGCAGGGTCAATCGGTCGATATTCTCAGTGCCGCAGCGCAGGCCATGGGCGCCAGGGCCAGCGCCCCTGCAAGACCGCCACCAAGGAGCAGCAGATGCGCAACGGCGCCGGTGCCCGACAGTTCCGCCTCTACCGCCCCGGCACCGAAGATCAGCACGGGCACGAACAGCGGCAGCACCAGGAGGGCAAGCAGCATGCCCCCGCCACGCAGGCCCAGCGTCAGCGCCGCACCCACCGCGCCCAGCAGCGCCAGGATCGGCGTGCCGAGCGCCAAACTTAGTATCAGCACCGGCAGCCCGCCTTGCTCCAGGTCAAGCAGCAAGGCCATGGCCGGGGCGATGGCAATCACCGGCAATCCGGTGCTGATCCAGAACGCGAGCACCTTGGCCATCACCCACAGCGTTGCCGGCTCCCTGGACAGCAGCAGCTGCTCGAGAGTTCCGTCCGCGTAATCCTGCGCGAACAGCCGATGCAGCGACAGCAGGCAGGCAAGGAGCGCCGCCACCCACAACACGCCGGGGGCGATCGCGCGCAGCAGGTTGGGTTCCGCACCGACGCCGAAGGGGAACAGGCAGACCACGATGATGAAGAACGCCAGCGTGACGAGCACGTCGGCGCGACCGCGCCAGGCCAGCAGCAGATCGCGGCGCAGCACGGCGAGGAAGGTGCTCAGCATGCGAAAGCCCCCACGTCGAGCACTTCAGGCGCGCGGGCGAAGGGCGCGTCCTGGTGGGTGGTCAGCATGACCATGCCCCCTGCCTCGCAGTGCGCGGACAGGGTGGCAGCGAGATCGGCGACGGCATGCACGTCGAGCGCGGTGAAGGGTTCGTCCAGCACCCACAGCGGGCGACTGGCGGACAGGAACAGGCGCGCAAGGCCGACGCGCCGCCGCTGTCCCTGGGACAGCACGCGCGCCGGCAAGTCGAGCTGATTGGCGAGGCCGATGCGCACCAGCGCGTCGACACAGCGCCGGGCGTCGACCTCGTCGCCGGCCGCGGAACAGGCGAAGCGCAAATTCTCGAGCGGGGTGAGCAAGTCGTTCAGGGCTGGCGCGTGGCCGAGATACAGCAGCTCACCGTGGAAGGCTTCGCGCTCGCGGCGGATGGCGTGGCCACGCCAGCGGATCTCGCCGGACTCGGGCAGCGCGAGCCCAGTCACCAGACGCAGCAGGCTGGTCTTGCCGACGCCATTGGGGCCGGCAACGCGCAAGAGCCCCCCGGCCTGGAGGCGGAAGGCGAGGTCGCGGAAAAGCAGGCGATCGCCCTTCAGGCAGGCGAGTTCTTGGACTTCAAGCATGGGGACGGATTGAACCACAGCCACGGCAGGAAACGCCATCCCGGCGCGGCAACAATGAACCAGCCCCGCAATTCGCCAACCAAGGTGGCGGGTGCGGGGCTGGGTACGGCCACGGCAGCGTGATGAACGCGGCGCGGCGCGCGACTCACTGCTTGTTGACCGGCGGATGCATTACCTCGGGCGCGACGCTATCACGCTGGACACCGATGTCCTGGTCGACTGGCGGCAGCGAGTGCGCGATGCCCTTGTGGCAGTCGATGCAGGTCTTGCCCTCGGCGAAGCCAGCCTGGTGCATCTGGTTGGAGCGACGCCCCTGGACCGAGTAGTCGAAGTACTCGTAGTTGTGGCAGTTGCGGCACTCCTGCGAGTTGTTCGCCTTCATGCGGTTCCACTCGTTCTGCGCCAGGCGCAGGCGTTCCGCGGCGAACTTCTCCGGCGTGCTGATGGTGCCCATCACCTTGCCGTACAACTCACGCGAGGCCTTGATCTTGCGGATCATCTTGGGCCCCCACTCCTTGGGCACGTGGCAGTCCGGGCAGGTCGCGCGGACGCCGGTGCGGTTCTGGTAGTGGATGGTGTTGCGATATTCCTTGAAGACGTTTTCCTCCATCTCGTGGCAGGAAATGCAGAACTTCTCGGTGTTGGTCATTTCCAGGGCCCAGTTGAAGCCACCCCAGAAGATCACGCCCAAGGCGAAGAGCAGCACGATGGCGCCCCAGCCTGCACCGCGGATGCGCTGCATCAGGCTCTTGTTGTTGTCGGTCATGACTTTCCCCGTCTATCGATGCTTCAGCGCAGCCCTTCCGCACGCTGGAACTTGTTGGCGACCAGCGGCTTGGCGTCGGTCTGCGGCACGTGGCACTGCATGCAGAAGTAGCGGCGCGGCGAGATGTTCGAGAGTTCGCCGCCGTCGCGATCCTTGAAGTGGGTCAGGCTGACCTTGGTGGCGCCGGACTCCTTGTATCGGCTCCAGGCGTGGCAGTCCATGCACTTGTTGAAGTTCATGGTGACCTCATAGCCCTCGACCTTGTGCGGGATCAGCGGCGGCTGCTGCACGTAGTCGCGCTCGAGCGGTGCCTGGTCAGGAATCGGCTTGTAGTTGCCGACCTGCAGCTCCTGCTCGGCGACGTCGGCGCCACGGATACTCTTGACGGCCTGCGCCATCGCCGACGGCGGCACCACGGCGCTGAAGCCGACGGCGGCGACGAGCGCGAGCACCAGATTTCGGGTTTGTTTTTTCATGACTCGCTCCTGTTGAATCGGGTCGTAATACGGAAGACGTCCTTGCCGCACACATCCACACAACGTCCGCAGGTGGTGCAGTCGGCATCCAGAATGAGGGGATGGTCCTGCCCCACGCCCTTGAGCGCGGGACGGATGACCTGGGGTTCGGGGCACACGGCGAAGCAGTCCATGCAGTCGTTGCAGGCGCTGCGCCTGTCCGCCGAGACCTTGACCAGCGACTTGCGCCCGAGCAGCGCGTAGAAGGCGCCCTGCGGGCACAGGTGGCCGCACCAGCCGCGGGGCGCGATCAGCAGGTCGTAGAAGAAGATGCCGCCGACGATGCCCCAGGCCAGGCCGAAGCCGAAGATCAGCCCGCGGTGGAACATCGACACCGGGTTCACCCACTCCCACGCCAGCGAGCCGGTCACGGCCGCGATCACCAGCACGAAGCCGAGCAGCCAGTAACGCGTATTGGCTGACGGTGCCTTGCCGCCCTTGAGCCCGAGCCGGCGGCGCAGCCAGGCCGCGGCGTCGGTGACGATATTCACCGGGCACACCCACGAGCAGAACAGCCGCCCACCGAAGAGCAGGTAGAACGCCAGCACGATGCCGCCGCCCAGCAGTGCCTCCTGATACGGCCACTGACCGGCCGCAAGCTGCTGGGCGATCAGGAAGGGGTCGGTCAGCGGCAGCACGCCGAGCGTGAGGCTGGACGCCAGGTTGCCCTTGACGATCCACCACCCCAGCCAGGGGCCGACGAGGAACAGCGCCAGGATGCCCAGCTGAGACACCCGACGCAGCAGGAGCCACTTGTGCGCCCGCAGCCACCCCTTGACCTCCACGGCCTCGCGGCCCGGCCGTGCGACCACGCCGCGCATTGCCGCGCCGCGGATGCTGTTCGGCGGCACCTTGCGCTCCGGCACGCCGCCGGCAGTCGTCTGCGCGCTCATGGTTTCCACCCCGAATCAAGACCGCCACCGGACGGCTGCGCCGGAGCGTAATCAGGCACCTGAGCAGGCACCTGCGGACCCTCACCCGGTTTGACGCGGGTGTCGCCGTAGGCCTTGTCTTCGAGACCACGCACGGGCAGTTCGACCTGATCGCCGATCAGCGACTGGCCGGCCGCTTCCTTCTCTTCCCAGCCGCGCAGGTAGTGCTCGGCCTTCGAGCCCTGCGCGAGCTTGATCGGCAGCACCTTGATCGCCGACTCGCCGGGCAGCACGCAGGCCTTCTCGCACTTGCCGCAGCCGGTGCAGTACTCGGAATGCACGGTCGGCAGCAACATCGCGTGACGGTCGGAGCGCGGGTTGTGCATGCGCTCGAGCGTGATCGCCTTGTCGATGACGGGGCACACGCGGTAGCACACGTCGCAGCGCAGGCCGAGGAAGTTGAGGCAGTTCTCCTGGTCGATGAGCACCGCCAGCCCCATCTTCGCCTTGCCGATGTCGGTGAGCGAACGATCGAGCGCACCGGTCGGACAGGCGACCACGCAGGGGATGTCCTCGCACATCTCGCAGGGGATGCCGCGCGCCTCGAAATAAGGCGTGCCTGTCGCCACGTTGTCGCCGAGCTCGGCCAGCTTCAGGGTGTTGTAGGGGCAGTCGCGCACGCACAGACCACAGCGCACGCAAGCCGCGAGGAAGTCGTCTTCGGGGAGAGCGCCGGGCGGACGGATGGCAGTGGCCGGCAGCGCCGACGCCTGCTTGGCGTACATCCCGGCACCGAGGGCGAGCAGGCCGGCGCCGCCGGCGACGCCCGCCGCGTCCTTGAGGAAGCGGCGGCGCGTCGACGGTGCGCTGGCTGCAGCACGTCCGGTTGGTTGTACCTTGTCGTTCATGGTCATCGCGAACCCGCGCCCGCGTCCGTCCCCCCGGTCGGCGGGGTGCGGGGTTCGCGCCTCCTGTCGTTACGCCTTAAGCCTTCACCACCTTGACCGCGCACTTCTTGTAGTCGGTCTCTTTCGAGATCGGGCAGGTGGCGTCAAGCGTGAGCTTGTTCACCAGCCGGCCTTCGTCGAAGAAGGGCACGAAGATCAGGCCGACCGGCGGCTTGTTGCGGCCGCGGGTCTCGAGGCGGGCGACGATCTCGCCGCGCCGCGACACCACCTTGACCGCCATGCCGCGCTGCAGGCCGCGCTTCTGGGCGTCGTCCGGGTGCATGAAGATCTGCGCCTCGGGGACCGAGCGGTGCAGCTCGGGCACCCGCCGGGTCATCGAGCCGGTGTGCCAGTGCTCCAGCACGCGGCCGGTGCACAGCCACATGTCGTACTCGGCGTCCGGCATCTCCGGCGGATCCTGGTAGGGCAGCGCGAAGATGACCGCCTTGTTGTCCTTGTAGCCGTAGAACTTGACGCCCTCGCCGGCCTTGACGTACGGGTCATACCCCTCGCGGAAGCGCCACAGGGTCTCCTTGTTGTCGACCACCGGCCAGCGCAGGCCGCGCGCCTTGTGATAGACGTCGAAGTAGGCGAGGTCATGGGCGTGGCCGCGGCCAAAGGATGCGTACTCCTCGAACAGGCCCTTCTGCAGGTAATAGCCGAGTTCCTTCGACTCGTCGTTCATGTAACCCGGAATCGCATGCGCATTGGCCGTCTCGATGTCGGCAAGCGGGAACTTGTTAACCTGGCCGTTGGCGTAGAGCACGTCATACAGCGTCTTGCCGCGGTATTCGGGCTTCTTCGCGATCAGCTCCTCAGGCCACACGTCCTCGACCTTG
This sequence comes from Thauera sp., assembly GCA_003446655.1. Lineage (GTDB taxonomy): Bacteria > Pseudomonadota > Gammaproteobacteria > Burkholderiales > Rhodocyclaceae > Thauera. Next base: position 37,114 of record DMCZ01000023.1, read on the forward strand.
AAGCGCTTCGAGAACTGGATGTACTGCCACAGGTCAGACTTGGCCTCGCCCGGCGCCGAGACCTGCTGGCGCCAGAACTGCGTACGACGCTCGGCATTGCCGAAGGCGCCTTCCTTCTCAGCCCACATCGCGCACGGCAGGATCAGGTCAGCCGACAGCGCGGACACAGTCGGGTAGACGTCCGAGACCACCACGAAGGCTTCCGGATTACGCCAGCCCGGGTAGATCTCGTCATTGACGTTGGGGCCCGCCTGCATGTTGTTGGTGGTGGAGGTCCAGTAGCACTTGATCTTGCCGTCCTTTAACGCACGGCTCTGCGCCACGGCGTGGTAGCCGATCTTGGGCGAGATCGTGCCTTCGGGCAGCTTCCAGATCTCTTCGGCATGGTGGCGGTGCGCAGGATTCGTCACCACCATGTCCGCAGGTAGGCGGTGGGCGAAGGTGCCGACCTCGCGCGCGGTACCGCAGGCCGAGGGCTGGCCGGTGAGCGAGAACGGGCTGTTGCCGGGCTCGGAGATCTTGCCCACCAGCAGGTGGACGTTGTAGATCATGTTGTTCACCCAGGTGCCGCGGGTGTGCTGATTGAAGCCCATGGTCCAGAACGAGGTGACCTTGCGGTTCGGGTCGGCGTACTGCTCGGCAAGCTTGAGCAGGCGCTCTTCGGGCACGCCCGAAAGCTTGGACACCTTCTCCAGCGTGTATTCGGACACGAAGGCCGCGAAGTCCTCAAAGCTGCAGTCCTTGGCGGCGCCGGTGTCGCCCTTGGGCTTGCCGTCGGCCCCCGGATAGCCGTTGCTGGTGGCCTTGGCTTCGAGCGGGTGGTTCGGGCGCAGGCCGAAACCGATGTCGCCCTCGCCGATCTTGAACTTGACGTTGCGCTCGACGAAGGCCTTGTTGACCTTGCCGCTCTGGATGATGTGGTTGCAGATGTAGTTGAGGATCGCCAGGTCGGTCTGCGGCACGAAGATCATCGGGTTATCGGCGAGCTCGTACGAGCGGTGCTCGAAGGTCGACAGCACATGCACCTGGCAGCCTTCCTTGGACAGGCGGCGGTCAGTGATGCGGCTCCACAGGATGGGGTGCATCTCGGCCATGTTCGAACCCCACAACACGACAGTGTCGGTGTTCTCGATGTCGTCGTAGCAGCCCATCGGCTCGTCGATGCCGAAGGTGCGCATGAAGCCAGCCACCGCCGAAGCCATGCAGTGACGGGCGTTGGGGTCAAGGTTATTGGTACGGAAGCCTGCCTTCATCAGCTTCGAAGCGGCATAGCCCTCCCATACCGTCCATTGGCCGGAGCCGAACATGGCGACCGAATCCGGCCCATGCTCCTTGATCGCCTTCTTCCACTTCTCTTCCATGATGTCGAAGGCCTGATCCCAAGAGATCGGCGTGAATTCGCCGTTCTTGTCGTACTGGCCGTTCTTCATGCGCAGCAGCGGCTTGGTCAGGCGGTCCTCGCCGTACATGATCTTGGACAGGAAATAGCCCTTGATGCAGTTCAGGCCGCGGTTGACCGGCGAGTCCGGGTCGCCCTGGGTGGCGACGATGCGCCCGTTCTGCACGCCCACGAGCACCGAGCAGCCGGTGCCACAGAAGCGGCAGGCCGCCTTGTCCCAGCGCACCTTGGTGTTGGCCCCACCCTCCTGCGCCTGCGTCACGACCGGGATGCCGATGCCGGCTGTGGCAGCCGCCGCGGCGATCGCGTTGTTCTTGATGAATTCGCGTCGATTCATGCTCATTTCAGACCTCCGTCAATTCCAGACCAGCATCGGTGTATTCGTAGGCGACCGTCAGTCCCTGCACCTTGGGGGCGAGGTTCACCGCCAGGATGGAATCGGTGACCGACCAGCCCGCACCGTCCTCGATGGTGATGACGATGCTGCCCTTCTCGGCGGACGACCCGTGCAGCTCGACGCCTGGAATCTTCTTCAGGGCATCGATCACGTCCGGGAAGTCAGCGGGGAACGCCCGCACGATCAGACTTGCAATGTTCATGTTTCCCTCTCCGTGGGAATGTTGTTGTCCGACTGCATCGCGATTGCCCGTGCAGGACAGGGGCCGATGCACGCGCCACAGCCGGTGCAACTGCCTGAATCCAGCAGGGGCTGGGCTACCCCGCCGAGCCGGGGACGAAAACGGATCGCGCGCTCGGGGCAGGTTTCGCCGCACACCCGGCACTCGACGCCGCGCATGGCCAGGCACTCGGGGCCGATCGCGGCCACCATGTCCCACGGCGCTGCGTCGGGACCGCCGCGGACAAGGGCCTGGGGTTCACAGCGGCTGACGCAGTCGCCACAGAAGGTGCATTCGCCGCGGCTGAAGTCGACGCCCGGGAAACCGCCGTCCATGCGAACCAGGATCCCGGTGGGGCAGGCGTCGATGCAGCGGTCGCAGCGGGTGCAACGATCGACGAAAAGCGCCTCGTCGATTGCCCATGGCGGACGCCGGACGGGCTCGACCGCCCGCCTTCCCATGCGCAGGAAACCCCTGCGGGATGTGGCAATGCGTGCGGACGACTCGGTAACCAAGGGTGTTTCCTGATGAAGCGGCAACCGGAATTAGAGCCCTTCCGCCTCACAAGGTTATTGACCCGGATCAACTTGCGAAGAAGTCGCAACACGCCACCGGACAAGCCGGACGCAGCGCGGCCGGGCTGGCACTCAGCCGCGCATGCGCTCCACGGCCCAGACCGCGGCCTCGACGCGCGAGCGCAGGTCCAGCTTGCGCAGGATGTGCTTCACGTGGACCTTCACCGTGCCTTCCGCGATGTCGAACTCGCGCCCGATCTGCTTGTTCGACAGACCCGCCGCGATCTTCTCCAGGATGCGCGTTTCCTGTTCGGTGAGGCCGGCCGCGCCCACCGACTGCGGACGCGACTCGCTGCGCAGCGCCGCGGCGAGCAGGTGGTTGAGTTGCTCGGGGATCACGATCCGCCCGGCGGCCACCGCCTGCAAGGCCTCGAGCATGGATTCCGGCTCCATGTCCTTGAGCAGGTAGCCATCGACTCCACCACGCAGCGCAGCGACCACGTCCTCGCCCGAATCGGACACCGTCACCATCACCACGCGCGCCTCGAGGCGCGCGGCACGCAGCCCGCGCAGCACGTCCAGCCCGCTCACGTCGCGCATGTTGAGGTCGAGCAGGATCAGGTCGGGTCGCAGCTCGCGGGCCAGCGCCAGCCCCTCGGCGCCGCCGGCCGCCTCGCCGACGAGCTGAAAACCCGGGATCATCTGCAGCAGCTGCACCAGCCCGCGGCGAAACAGCGGGTGGTCATCGACGATGAGCACGCGTTGTGTTTCGGTCATGCGCGGGTCTCTCCTAAGTCGCTGCTGCGCCCGTTCACTGCCGGCGCAGGGACGCCCGTGGCGGCCCGGAAGCACACGCAGACGCGCGTGCCGCGGTCGTCCATCGGCGTGATCTCGATCTTCCCGCCCATGCTCTGCGCGCGCTCGCGCATGATGGCTAGGCCGTGATGGTTGCGGGCATCCTCCGGCGGAGCGCCGATCCCCGTGCCGTCGTCCTCGACGGTGAGGCGGACCTCGCCATCCGCGCCGCCCTGCAGGCTCACCCGCGCGCGGCTCGCCCGCGCGTGGCGCACCATGTTCGACAGTGCCTCGCGCACGATCTGCAGCACGTGAACCTCCTGGTTGGGGCTCAGGCGGCAGTGCCCGAGATCGATGTCGAGCGCGATGTCCACGCCGCCCCGCGAGCCGTATTCGCGCACCGCGTCCTGCACCAGGGTCGGGAGATCGGCCGACAAGCCGAGGCGGAACGATACCAGCAGCTCGCGCAACTGGCGGTAGGCCGCGTTGATGCCCTCGCGCAGGTCGGCAAGAATGGGCGCCGCCTGTGCATTGCGGGCCGGGTCGGCCAGCACGGGCTGCAGCAGGCTCACCTGGATCTTCATGTACGACAAGGCCTGCGCGAGCGAATCGTGAAGCTCGCGCGCGATCACCGAGCGCTCCTCCTGCAGCGCCAGCAGGCGCTCCTGCTCGCTGCGCCGCGCGGCGCCAAGCGCCATGCCCATATGTCGCGACAGCGCCTCGACGAGCTGGCGCTGCCAGTCCTCGAGGCGAGCGCCGTCGGGCAGGGACAGACGCAGCATGCCGTAATGGTGCTCGCGGTCACGAAGGGGAAAGCGCAGCAGCCCCGGGCTGTGCAGCGCCACGCCGTCGCCGCCGGACGCCGCACGGCAGGCGGCGCAGGCCTCGTCCCCGCGCGCGGCACGGTCTGGACACGGCCCGATCGACGACGCCGCCACGGTCGCCGGGCCACCATGGCGCGGCTCGATGCACACGAAGCTGCCCGCCAGGCCGGCCACATGGTCGATGTCGCGCAGCGTCGCCTCGTAGGCCTCGACCGCGCTCGGGGATTGATAAAGGCGCGCGATAGCGTGGTAGAGCAGCTCGAGCGAGCGGTTGCTGCGCTGCAGCTCCGCGGTCTTGTCGGCGACGCGCTGTTCGAGCGAGTGGTAATACTTGGCGAGTTCGTCCGCCATCAGGTTGAACGCATTCCCCACGCGCCCGAGCTCATCCTCGCCGGTGTAATCCACCCGCACGCCGAAATCACCGCCCACGATCCGCCGCGCCGCATCGAGCAGTCCGTTGAGCGGCCGCAGCAGCGCACGATGCAGCATGAAGAGCGCGATGATCACGACCAGCACCGTGACCGCGATGGCAACGCCGAGGATGAAGCGCAGATCATGGATCCGGGTTTCGGTGTCGTGCTCGAGCACCGCCACCAGGGTGTTGAGCTGGTCGACGAAGGCCTCTACCTCATCCAGCAGCCTCTCCACCTGCTCGACAGGCGGCGGCCCCGACTGCCCGCCGAGCGCCTGAATGCGGGGCTTCAGGCTCTGGTGCCAGGAGGCGCTCACACCGCGGTAGGTGGCCGCGAAAAGCTCACCGGGGGCGCGCTCCGTGAAGCGCATCAGCGCGGGGTGCTCGAGCTGGGCTTCGAAATCGCGCATGGCGGCCGCGACGCGCTCGGTCCCGAGCCGGCCGCTCAAGGCATCGACCGCGATGAGGTTCGCCACCCGATGCGTGTAACGCCGCAGGCTGCCTGCGATGTTGATCGCGCTCGCGCTGCCGCGCGTGCTCTCGACCACGAGCACCGAGGCGCTCATGCCCGCCAGGCTGATCAGGGTCAGCGCCAGCAGGGCCACGGCGACCAGCAGCATGATCGAGCGCCGCACCACTGGCCGCGGAATTGCGAAATGCATCAGCCACCTCCCACCCGACGCGCGACTGGGCCGACAACGTGGACATACCCCCTTCCACGCCGATCGCGCCCCGAAAATCGTGAGTCGCGTTTATTTTCCAAGAAGAATCAGGACCTTGAAAAAGTTCCCGGATACCTCTTTGGAGGTATGACCCCCTGCACCCGGGACCTTGCCGACGCTGCGCCGCAACGTGCGCGCCTCAGGTCAGCGGCTAGTCTACAGCCCGTCCGCCGCATCTGGCGCCCGCAGGAGAGTCGCATGAGCTGCAGCAAGCCGCCCGCCATTGATACTGGAGATCTGCTGGCCCACTTCGCGCCCTTCAACATGCTCGACGCTGCCGAGCGCGCGCGCCTCCAGAACCTTGCACGCCCGATCCACGCCGCACGGGGCGAATTGCTGATCCAGCAGGAAGACTGTCCACGCGGCATCCACCTCGTGCTCGCCGGACGCATCAAATGCTTCGTGCTTTCGCCCTCGGGCGGCGAAAAGATCGTACGCCTGGCAGATCCCGGCTGTTTCTTCGGCGAGGAGGCTGCGCTCCTCAACCGCCCGCACATCGTCAACGCCCAGGCCATGAGCCCGAGCGAGCTGCTGTTCGTGCCCACCGGCCTGCTGCGCGAGGCGATGGTCAGCTCCACGCCCTTCTCGGTGTCGATGTCGATGCGCCTGGCGACCGCCAGCTACGATCTGATGTCGACGATGCAGGTTCAGTTTCAGCTGAGCGGCACGCAGCGCGTGGCGCATTACCTCACCCGACTGGCACCGGACGATGCCGAGCACTACGAGATCCGCCTCGACATCGACAAGCAGACCATCGCCGCGCAGCTCAACCTCACACCCGAGACCCTGTCCCGCATCCTGTCGCAGCTCACCCGCGAGGGCATGATCCAGCCGCGCGGTCGGCGCGGCATGGTGCTGAGCAAGCTGTCGCAGCTGCGCGACTGCGCCGCGCACTGACCCGCTTCTGCTGAGCTGCGAGCCTGCGCGGCGTCGAACGGAGGCCTCAGCCCGCGTCCGCAGTCAGGGGGGCGACCTGCCCCAGATGGGCCGGCACGGCCAGCCAGCGGCCGAGAATCCGCCAGATGTCGGCGTCGAAAGCGCGCGGAGCGCTCGCCGCCAGTGTGCTCGCCGCGGCCGCATCGGCCACGCTACCCAGGTAACACCAGCGGTCGAAGACATGTTGCCGCGTGCGCCCGCTCACCGCGTGATGCTCGACGATCCGCATCGCCCCGGGCCAGAGCCAGGGCTTGACGCCCACGCCGGCCAGCGCCGCCGCAAGGCGCGAATCGTGCTCGTCGATCGACTCTCGGCCGGCGCACACGCCGGCGCAGCGCCGGGCGCCGTGCGCGGTGCAAGGCCCGCTACCGCCCTCCAGACCGAGGCGGCGCGGGCACAGGCGATACAGCATCGCAAGCTCGCGCAGCAGGTTGTCGGCCTCCCGGCGATTGCGGAACACGCCGCTGAGGCCGTCCCACGAGGCCGGGTCGGTGCCGGCGATCGGCACGCTCTCGTAGATCGGCGCGCGGCGCCGGTTGCGCAGCAGGCGCAGCGCGAAGCTGGCGTCGGCGCGCTCCAGCGGACGGTTGTGGGGCGGCCGGAAGTCTCGCAGCAGCGCCAGCTCCTGCAGCGAGGTGTCGAGCTCGCCCGCCGTCTCGATCCATTCCACGCGCCTCACGCGGGCGGCAAGTTCGGCGTCGCGCCCCTTGCGCGCATGGGGCGCGAAATGCTCCCTGACCCGCGCGCGCAGGCTCTGGGCACGCCCCACGAACAACGGCGGCTCCCGTCGCCCGCCGGCAGGCGCTTCCTCGCTGGCAAAGAACAGGTACAGGCCGGGCACATCCGGGACGGCCTCGAGCGTGCCTTCCGGCAGGCCGGACGGCAGCGCGGGCGCCTTCATCGCGCGCTCGGCGGCACGCGCAAGCACCTCGGGTGCAAACGCCGCCTCGACCTGGCGCAAGAACTGCCACAGCACCTCGACGTCCCCCATCGCGCGATGACGCGCCGCGCATACCAGCCCGTGGCGCTCGATCAGCGCGTCGAGCCCGTGGCGGTGATGTTGCGGGAACAGCGCCCGCGACAGCTTGACGGTGCACAGCACCGGCGCATCGAACTCGCGCCCGATGCGGGTGAAGGCGTTCTTGATGAAACCGAAGTCGAAGCGCGCACTGTGGGCGACGAACACGCAGCCGTCGATCAAGGCCGCGACGGTATCGGCGACCGCCTCGAACGGCGGGGCGTCGACGACCATGGCGTCGGAAATGCCGGTGACCTGTTCGATCAGCGGCGGGATCGGCTGGCCCGGGGCGACCAGACTCTCCCATCGCGCCACCACCTCGCCGTCCTCGACACGCAGGATGGCGATCTCGGTGATGCGGTCGCGCACCGGATGTGCACCGGTGCTCTCGACGTCGATGATGGCAAGACGCCCCGGCAGGCTCATGCAGGCCAGCGGGGAACGCGAACGGTCACGCGCAAGGCAGGTACGGGAAACGTGCGAGCGCTCAGTGATTCGAGTCGTAGTAGTAGGGCTTGACCGGCACCTTGGCCGCAGCCAGCCGCTCCTGGTCATCGACGCGCTGCGGCTTGTCCCACCACAGGGCGCGGCCCTTCTGCTGCTCCGCGCGCTGCTCCGGATGCTTCTCCATCCACTCGCGCATGAACTTGGTGTGATCGGATTCGTACATTGCCATCTCAGGCCCCTGTTGATGTGTCTGCAGCGCCGGCCGCGCTGCGATCGGCCCGCATTCTACCAGCGCCGGCGGCGCTCAACCCACGCGTCCGTCACCCTTGACGCGGCCGATGCGCACGACCTCCTGCACCCGGCGTACCGCGCGCATCACCCGCGCCAGGTGCATGCGGTCGCGCACCTGCACGGTGAAGCTGAGCGCGGTGTAGTCGCCCTGCTCGCTCTCCATGCTGACGCTCTGGATGTTGCAGTCTTCCTCGGCGATCGCGCTCGCCACCCGCGCCAGCACGCCGCGCGAGTTGCGGCTTAGCACGCGGATACCGACGTCGAACAGGCGATCGTCGACCACGTGCTCCCATTCGACATCCACCCAGCGCCCGCGGTCGCCGCGCAGCTTGGCGACGTTGGGGCAGTCGTGGGTGTGCACCTCCAGCCCCTGTCCCTTGCGCAGCGTGCCGATGATCGGGTCGCCCGGGATCGGGTGGCAGCAGCGCGCGAGCTGCACCGCCACGCCCTCCGAGCCGCGGATGGTGATCGCGCCCGCAGGCTTGGGCTTAACCACGTCGGGGCGGCCGGATTCGAGGTCCTGCGCCTCGGCCAGGCGGCGGGCGACGATCACCGGCAGGCGCTTGCCCAGCCCGATGTCGGCGAACACGTCCTTCTTGTGGCGCACGCCGCGGTCGCGCAGGAAGCGATCCCAGGCGAAGGAGGAGATCTGCCCGAGGGTGAGGCCGTGCGGGCGCAGCGCCTGGTTGAGCAGGCGCTCGCCGAGCGCGACCGATTCGTCCTGCTGGGCGTTCTTGAGGAAGTGACGGATCTGCGAGCGCGCCTTGCCGGTGCGCGCATAGGACAGCCACGCCGGGTTGGGGTTGGCGTGGGCGGCGGTGATGATCTCGACCTGGTCGCCATTGCGCAGCTCGCTGCGCAGCGGCATGAGGTCGCCGTTGATGCGGCAGGCCACGCAGCGGTTGCCGACGTCGGAGTGCACCGCGTAGGCGAAATCCACCGGCGTCGAGCCCTTGGGCATCGAGAAGATCTTGCCCATCGGCGAGAACACATAGACCTCGCCCGGGAAGAGGTCGATCTTCACGTGCTCGAGGAACTCGGTGGCCTCGCCCGAGGTGGATTGCAGCTCGAGCAGCGACTGCAGCCAGGAGTGGGTCTTCTGCTGCAGCTCGGTGAGCGTGCGCTCGTCTTCCTTGTACAGCCAGTGCGAGGCCACGCCGGTCTCGGCGATGTGGTGCATCTCGCGGGTGCGGATCTGCACCTCGACCGGCATGCCGAAGGGGCCGATCAGCGTGGTGTGCAGACTCTGGTAGCCGTTGGCCTTGGGGATCGCCAGGTAGTCCTTGAACTTGCCCGGCACCGGCTTGTACATCGAGTGCAGGGCGCCGAGCGCGAGGTAGCAGCTCGGCACGTCCTTGACGATGACGCGAAAGCCGTAGATGTCGAGCACCTGCGAGAACGACAGGTGCTTCTCGACCATCTTGCGGTAGATGCCATAGAGGTGCTTCTCGCGCCCCTGCACCTCGGCGGCGATGCCCCACTGCGGCAGGCGTTCTTCGATGCTGGCGAGGATCTTGCCGACCACCTCGCGGCGGTTGCCGCGCGCCGAGCGGATGGCCTTGGACAGCACCTCGAAGCGCAGCGGGTACTTGTTGCGGAAGGACAGCTCCTGCAGCTCGCGGTAGAGGTCGTTGAGCCCGAGCCGGTTGGCGATCGGGGCGTAGATCTCCAGCGTCTCGTTGGCGATGCGGCGGCGCTTGGCCGGACGCATGTGGTCCAGCGTGCGCATGTTGTGCAGGCGGTCGGCGAGCTTGATCAGGATGACGCGCAGGTCGCTCGCCATCGCCAGCAGCATCTTGCGGAAGTTCTCGGCCTGCGCCTCTTCCTGCGAGCGGAACTCGATCTTGTCGAGCTTGGAGAGGCCGTCGACGAGTTCGGCCGAGACCTTGCCGAAGCGCTCGGCGATCTCCGCCTTGGAGATGTGGGTGTCCTCCATCACGTCGTGGAGGAGCGCGGCGATCAGCGCCTGGGCGTCGAGGTGCCAGTCGGCGACCAGCGAACACACCGCCACCGGGTGGCTGACGTAGGGTTCGCCGCTGACGCGGAACTGCCCGGCATGGGCATCGGCGGAAAAATGATAGGCCGCCTCGACGCGGCCGACGTCCTCGGGCTT
>DMCZ01000023.1:47442-47869 GCA_003446655.1 Thauera sp.
GGGCCCGCTTCTGCGGTGTTCATGCACCCCCCTCGCCAGGATCAGGCCTGGCCGCGGTTGAGCATCTCGAGTCCGACCTTGCCCGCCGCCACTTCGCGCAGTGCAATCACGGTGGGCTTGTCGTTGTCGCCGGGCTCGAGCTCGATCTGCGGCGTGCCACCGGCGGTGAGCTGGCGGGCACGATAGGTCGCCGCCAGGGTGAGCTGGAAGCGGTTCGGAATCTTCTTCAGGCAGTCTTCTACGGTGATGCGGGCCATGTTCAGTCCTGTTCGAGAAAGGCGAAATATTCGGGATGCCGCTGGTGCTGATTGGCGCAGCGCAAACGCGCAGCCCGCACTACGGCGACCAGGTCGTCGAGCGCGGCATCGATTTCGTCGTTGATTATAACGTAGTCGAATTCCGCGACATGGCGCATTTCCCCACGCGC
>DMCZ01000262.1:0-2258 GCA_003446655.1 Thauera sp.
GTCCACCCGGTCCGCGCGCAGCGCCAGCGTGTAGGTGGCTGGACGCGCCTCAGGCAGCGCCTCGTCGAGCGCCTGTCCTGCCGCCAGCCAGGCGCGCAGGCCGCCGTCGAGCACCGCGACGCGGCGATGGCCGAACCAGCGCAGCAGCCACCACAGGCGGGCGGCGAACATGCCGCTGGCGTCGTCGTAGGCGACCACCTGGGTGTGATTGCCGACCCCGCACGCCGCCAGGCGCGCGGCGAGCCGGGCCGGGTCGGGCAGGGGATGGCGGCCGTTGCTGCCGGTCTTCGCGCCCGAGAGGTCGTCATCGAGATCGAGGAAGAAGGCGCCCGGGACATGCCCGCCGGCGTAGGCCTGGCGGCCGAAGGCGGGATCGGTGAGGTCGAAGCGGCAATCGAACACGACCCAGTCCGGGTCGTGCAGGCGCTGTGCAAGCTCCAGCGCGCCGATCAGCGTCGAGTAGGAGGCACTCATGGGGAGGCGCTCATGGCCGGTGATCCCGATGCGGTCCGCTCAGCGCGCATTTCTCACTGCGCCGTCGCGGCCGCCTCGTCGGCGGCGAGCCAGGCGCGGGCCTCGTCCTCGTCGTCGAACACGCGCACCTCGGCGGTCACGAACAGTTGCGACACCCAGGCGCTCCAGGTCAGCCACTGGTCGTCGGTGAGCACCGCGATGCGGCGGAAGTCGCCCGCGTGCTGGCGCGAGAACTTGATCTCCTCCCAGGCGACGTCGAGCGTAAAGCCTGCCATCTGGCGCAGGTCGAAGAGCAGATCGACCTGACCCTCGAAGCGGATGTGGTAATTCACCACATCCTCGAACTCCTTGTAGTCGGCCAGCGTGAATTCGCCGAAGACGGTGACGGCGACCATCTTCTCGGTGTTCTCGGTGCTGATCATGACAGCCTCCATGGAATGGGCCGGGATGCATGAACTATAGTCCGGACGCCGGCCCGGCTCAATTGCGCCGCGGCCCGATCGCGAGGCGTCGACGGCCGGCGCGCGCTCAGGCCGGCTTGCGCGTGCTCAGCGAGACCAGGATCGCGCCCGCCACGATCAGCGCGATTGCCAGCCAGGCGCTCGCCGGCATGATCTCATCCCACAGCAGCATGGCGAACAGGCTGGCGAACACCACCGTCGCGTAGCTGAGGTTGGCGGACACGACGGTGCGCCCGTAGCGGTAGGAACGTGTCATCGCCAGCTGGGCGAGGCCGCCGAACAGGCCCACACCGAGCAGGGTCGCCAGCTGGCCCACGTCGGGTAGGTGGAGCGGGCCGAGGGCGCTCCAGGCCGCGCCGGTCGCGGTGGTCATCAGTGAGAACCAGAAGACCGTGCGCACCTCGGGCTCGCCCTTGCGGCCGAGCTCGCGCAGGCTGACGTAGGCCACGCTCGCCATCGCCCCCGAGCCGAGGCCTGCGAGCGCGCCCAGCCACTGCTCGGGCTGCAGCGTCGGGCGCAGCAGCAGGACGACGCCGGTGAAGCCCATCAGCACCGCGCCGGAGGCGAGCGCGTTCAGGCGCTCGCCGAGGAAGAGCGCCAGCAGCAGCGCGACGAAGAGCGGCGAGGTGTAGTTGAGCGTGACCGCGGTCGCCAGCGGCAGCGCGCCGATCGCGAAGAAGTAGCAGGCGAGCGCAGTCGAGCCGGACAGGCTGCGCGACAGATGCATCCGCCAGTGCGGGGTACGCAGCTCGATCCCGCGGCTCAACGCCAGGCCGGCCATCATCGCCATGCTGACCAGGCCGCGCCAGAACACGATCTCCCCGGTCGAGAACGCCCCGGAGGCGAGCTTCACGCAGACACCCATGCAGGCGAACAGGAAGCAGGAGACGATCATCCAGAAGGCGGGCATGGCGTTTTGCTGCGTCGCAACGATACGGATGCGCATTGAACCACATCGCGACCGCCGCCGCTTGAGGGCCGGGCCGGGGTGGGCCGGCGGCGGGTTTGCGGTTAGGCTGTGCTGCGCCCTGTCCGGCGCCGTGGAGGAAACATGGCTTACCTGCTCGCCCTCGACCAGGGCACGACCAGCTCCCGCGCGATCGTCTTCGATGCCGCCGGCCGCGTGTGCGGGTTGGCGCAGGCGGAGTTCCCGCAGCACTTTCCGGCGCCCGACCGGGTCGAGCACGATCCGCAGGACATCCTGCGCACGCAGTTCGACTGCGCGCGCGAGGCGCTCGCCAATGCCGGCGTCGCGGCGCGTGCGGTGGCGGCGCTCGGCATCGCCAACCAGCGCGAGACGACGGTGTTGTGGGAGCGCGCCAG
>DMCZ01000262.1:2484-4895 GCA_003446655.1 Thauera sp.
CGCCTGCGTGCCGAGGGCTGGGCCGACGACGTGCGTGTGCGCACCGGGTTGGAGCTCGATCCCTATTTCTCCGCGACCAAACTCGCCTGGCTGCTCGACCACGTGCCGGACGCGCGCCAGCGTGCCGAACGCGGCGAGCTCGCTTTCGGCACCATCGACAGCTGGTTGATCTGGCACCTGACGGGCGGACGCCTGCACCTTACCGATCCCGGCAACGCCTCGCGTACGATGCTGTTCAACCTGCAGACGCTGACGTGGGATCCGGTGCTGCTCGAACGTTTCCGCATCCCTGCGGCGCTGCTGCCCCGGGTGGTGCCGAGCAGCGGCGTGTGTGGCGAGACCGATCCGCGGCTGTTCGGCGCCGCGATCCCGATCGCCGGTATCGGCGGCGACCAGCAGGCGGCCACCTTCGGCCAGGGTTGCCTCACTGCCGGCATGGCCAAGAACACCTACGGCACCGGCTGCTTCCTGCTGATGAATACGGGTGACGCCCCGGTCGTGTCGTCGAACCGGCTGCTGAGCACGGTGGCGTGGTCGGGAGTGGAGAACGCGGAAGAGGGCGCGCGCGCCGCCTACGCCCTAGAAGGCAGCGTGTTCATGGGTGGAGCGGTGGTGCAGTGGCTGCGGGATGCGCTCGGGCTGGTGAAGAAGGCTGCCGAGATCGAGGCGTTTGCCGCGAGCGTGCCGGACAGTGGCGGCGTCGTGCTGGTGCCGGCCTTCACCGGGTTGGGGGCGCCATACTGGGACGCGAATGCGCGCGGCACCCTGCTCGGTGTGAGCCGCGGCAGCACCGGGGCCCACATCGCACGCGCCGCGCTCGAGTCGATTGCGATGCAGAGCGCGGATCTGGTCGAGGCAATGATCCGCGACGGCGCCGCGCCGTTGCACGAACTGCGTGTCGATGGCGGGGCCGCAGCCAACGACCTGCTGATGCAGATGCAGGCTGACGTGCTTGGCGTGCCGGTGTTGCGCCCGCGCCTGCTGGAGACGACTGCATTCGGCGCGGCCTGCCTGGCTGCGCTCGGATGCGGGCTGTGGACGCGGACGGACGAGATTGCCGCGCACTGGCAGCTCGACCGTCGGTTCGAGCCGCAGTGGCCGGCGGGGCGCCGGGCCGAGGCCCGTGCATCTTGGGCGCGGGCTGTCGAGCGGGCGCGGGATTGGGCGCAGACCCGGTGACAGGCGCGATGACCAGAGCAGCTGCAGGCGTGAAGGTCGGACCTTGTTCGAGCGGAGGCCTGCGAGCGTGATGGGAGGGCGCCGAGCTTGAATCCGCACGGCCGCGACGCTCTGATCGCACGCCTGTCCGCCACACCCGAATGGGACATCGTGATCATCGGTGGCGGCGCGACGGGCCTCGGCTGCGCGGTTGATGCCGCCGCGCGCGGTTACGCCGTGCTGCTGGTCGAGGCCCGTGACTTCGCCGCTGGCACCAGTTCGCGCTCGACCAAGCTCATTCATGGCGGAGTACGCTACCTCGCTCAGGCCCGATTCGGTCTGGTGCGCGAGGCCTTGCACGAGCGCGCACACCTGCTGCGCAACGCGCCGGCGCTGGTGCATCCGCTGCGCTTCGTGGTTCCGGCACGCACCCGGCTCGGGCGCGCCGCGCTGGGCGTGGGACTCGGCCTTTACGACCGCCTGGCCGCAGAGGGCGGGGTCGGGCGCAGCGTGACGCTCGACCCGGCGGGCCTGCACGCAGCGCTGCCAGGGCTGCGCGACGAGGGGCTCGCGGGCGGGATGGCGTACTGGGATGCCCAGTTCGACGATGCCGGCCTCGCGCTTGCCCTCGCCCGAACTGCAGCCAGGCTCGGTGCGCTGGTGCTCAATCACTGTGCCCTGAGTGCGCTCGTGGTGGAGGCGGAGCAGGTGCGCGGCGTTCGCCTCCGGGACACCCTGTCCGGGCGTGAATGGACGGTCGCCGCCCGCTGCGTGGTCAATGCTGCCGGCGTCTGGGGCGATGCCGTGCGCCGGCTCGCCGACCCGGCTGCCGTGCCGAGCCTGCGCCCCAGTCAGGGCGTGCACCTGGTCGTGGATGGCGATTTCCTGCCGGGGCGTGATGCCTTGCTGGTACCACGTACCGCCGATGGCCGTGTGCTGTTCATGATTCCATGGCTCGGCAAGCTGCTGATCGGCACCACCGACACCGCGCGCGACGACACGCCCGACGAGCCCGCGCCGCTCGCCGGCGAGATCGATTTTCTGCTCGCCACGGCGGCGCAATGGCTGCGCCGCCCGCCCGCGCTCGCCGACGTGCGCAGCGTGTTCGCCGGGCTGCGCCCACTGCTGGGTGGGCCGGGCGGCGGGGCGACGGGGCGGCTTTCGCGCGAACATCGTGTGGAGGTGTCGCCGCAGGGGCTGGTCAGCGTGCTGGGCGGGGACTGGCTCTTGTACACATCTCCGCGCCCCCGAGA
>DMCZ01000261.1 GCA_003446655.1 Thauera sp.
CGGGAAAAGCTGTCGGACGAGGCGCCGATGCCGTCGATGCCGAGCACCGCATTGCGCGTCGAGTGGGTCGACACCCGCAGGTTCAGGCTGTTGGCGAGACTGGTGGTGGAGAACGGTGCAGACATGGTGAAGGGCCTCTCGTGGGCTGGATGCGAGGGATCGCGGACGATCCGGTAGCCAGCTTCAAGCAAGCCTCATGCCAAAGGTCAGTGGATCCGTTGGGTGGCGAGCGTCCGATGTGGCGCGTCTGCGCTCACAGGTCCTCGCCGCGCGCGCGCCGGGCGGCGTGCTCGTCGGACTGCTTCTGTTCCTGTCGCGCCTCCTGCCGGCTGACCACCTGCTGGTGACGCTGCGACAAGGTGTCGAAGGCCTTGAGTTTCGTGCGCTGGGCGAGCCAGGCCTGCTGGCCCTCCACCGTTCTCGCCCGCGACTGCTCGACCACCTTGCGCTGCGCGCCGATGGCATCGTCGAGCTTGTTGATGAAGGCGCTGTAGTTGCGCCACGCATCCGGGCTCAGGCCGTCGCGGGCGGCCTGTACGAAGCGCTCGTTGTACTCCTGGCGGTACTCCTCGAGCATCTTCAGCTTCTGTTCGAGGTCGCGCTCGGCGGCGACGAGCTCGCCGAGCTTGCGCGCGGCCTCATCGGTGCGGGTATGGGCGAGGTCGAGCAGGGGCTGGAGGTGGAAGCGGGCGGTCATCGGGCAGGATCTTTCGACACAGTCTGTTACCGCCCGAATTCTAGCCCGTCATGAAGCGATGCGATGCGGACTTATGTCATGGCCCGCGGTACGTCGCCACCGGCGTGCTGCGCGCCACGGGCGTCAATCACGGGTCATGAGAACACCTGCGCGAGCTTCTGCAACGCGCCGTCATAGGTCTCGTGCTCGTTGATGCCTTGCTGCAGGAAGGCCTCGAGCTTGGGATACAGCTTGACCGCCATGTCGAGCAGCGGGTCGCCGCCGGGCTGGTAGGCGCCGACCGCGATCAGGTCGCGCGAGCGCTGGTAGCGCGAGAAGAACTGCTTGAACTGGCGCACCACGCCGAAGTGGTCGTCGCCCACGAGGCCATGCATGGCGCGCGAGATCGACTGCTCGATGTCGATCGCCGGGTAGTGGCCCTGGTCGGCGAGGCTGCGCGAGAGCACGAAGTGCCCGTCGAGGATCGCGCGTGCCGAGTCGGCGATCGGATCCTGCTGGTCGTCGCCCTCGGCGAGCACGGTGTAGAAGGCGGTGATCGAGCCGCCGCCCTCGGGGCCGTTGCCGGCGCGCTCGACCAGCGCGGGCAGGCGGGCGAACACGCTTGGCGGGTAGCCGCGGGTGACCGGCGGCTCGCCGATCGCGAGCGCGATCTCGCGCTGGGCCATCGCATAGCGGGTCAGCGAATCCATGATCAGCAGCACCTGGCGGCCCTGGTCGCGGAAGTATTCCGCCACCGTGGTGGCGTAGGCCGCGCCCTGCATGCGCATCAGCGGGCTGGTGTCGGCGGGGGCGGCCACCACCACCGAGCGCGCCAGGCCTTCGGTTCCGAGACTCTGTTCGATGAACTCCTTGACCTCGCGGCCGCGCTCGCCGATCAGGCCGACGACGATGACCTCGGCCTCGGTGTAGCGCGCCATCATGCCGATCAGCACCGATTTGCCCACGCCCGAGCCGGCGAAGAGGCCCAGGCGCTGGCCGCGGCCGACGGTCAGCAGGGCGTTGATCGCGCGGATGCCGACGTCCAGCGGCTGGGCGATCGGGGCGCGCGCGAGCGGGTTGATCGGCCGCCCCTGCAGCGAGCGTGTCTCCTGCGTCGCGAGCGGACCCTGGCCGTCGAGCGGGCGGCCGGCGCCATCGACGACGCGGCCGAGCAGGGCGTCGCCCACTGGCAGATGCTTGGCGCGGTCGGCGGCGCGCCGGCGCGGGCCGATGCGCTTGCCCGGTACCAGCCGCGGCACGCCGACCTCCATCGGCAGCACGCGCGCGCCCGGGGCGAGTCCGAAGACGTCGTCGGTGGGCATCATGTACAGCTTGTCGCCGTTGAAACCGACCACCTCGGCCTCGACCGCGCCACCGCCGGGCACCAGGATGCGGCAGCCCGACCCGAGCGGCAGCTTGATGCCGGCCGCTTCCATGACAAGACCGTTGATGCGGGTGAGCCGGCCAGACACTTCCATCGGGTTGCAGCTCTCCACCAGCCGCCGGCCGTCACCGAGGAAATCGCGCCAGAGCGCGTCGTGGCGGCTCACGCCGGCGCCTCCTCACCCTGGCCGGGATCTTCGTCGCGCACCTGCCAGCGCGCGCGATCGTGGCCGATCGACTCCAGCACCCGCCGCCAGCGGGTTTCCAGCGTCGCATCCACCTGGGCGCCCTGACCGTCGATGCGGCATTCGCCGCGCTGCAGGCGGGCGTCCTCCTGCAGGCGATGCCCGCCATGCGAGAGCTGCTCGCCCAGGTGCTGGCGCACCAGCGCCATGTCGTCCGGGTGCAGGTGGATCTGCGCATGGCCTTGCGGCAGTTGCAGCAGCGCGCTGCGCACGGTCTCGAGCACGGTCTCGGGGTGCTCGGCGAGCGTGAGCCTGACCATGCGCCGTGCCATCTCGATCGCGAGCGCCATGATCTCTTCGGCGACCTCGTTGTCGAGCGCATGCAGGGCCTCGTCGAGGCCGTCGGCGAGGCCAGCGAGGCGGGCGGCCTCCGACTCGGCCTGCGCCTTGCCTTCGGCGTAGCCTGCCGCCCGTCCAGCCTCGAGGCCCTCGGCGTAGCCGGCCTCGCGGCCTTCGGCGAAGCCGGCGGCGCGCACCTCCTCGTGCATGCGCTCGATCTCGTCGGCGGTCGGCAGGTGAAAGTCGGGTGGCAGCGAGAGTGCGTGCTCAGGCTGGGCTGTCGCCTCCGCCGCGGCAGGTGACGCGCCCGGTGTCGAGGCCGGCGAGGGTGCGGCCGCTGCCCCGGGTGCCGCTTCCGGTTCGGGTGACACGGGCGCGCGCGGCGGACGCTTTCCCCGCGTCGGGCCCGTGCCGGCGGGCTCGTCGCTGCCGAACTCCGCCGGCTCCCAGCGCCGGTACGCGCCCACGGCCTGGTGGCGCGATATGCTCATGCTCGCCCCCTGCCTTGAGCCGGGCAGGAATTGCGCCGCCAGGGGCGCCCGGCGTCACCTGCCGCGGCACGCTTACACGAAGCCATCGTCCCCGCCCTTGCCGCCGAGCATCACCTGGCCCTCTTCGGCCAGGCGGCGCACGGTCTTGAGGATTTCCTTCTGCTCGGCCTCGACCTCGGACAGGCGCACCGGGCCGCGCGCCTCCAGGTCCTCACGCAGCATCTCGGCCGCGCGCGTAGACATGTTCTTGAAGATCTTCTCGCGCAGCTCGGGCGGGGCGCCCTTCAGCGCGATGATCAGCGAGTCGGACTGCACTTCGCGCAGGATGGTCTGGATGCCGCGGTCGTCGATGTCGATCAGGTTCTCGAACACGAACATCTCGTCGAGGATCTTCTGCGCCAGCTCCGGATCGTATTCGCGCACGTTGTCGATGACCGCGGTCTCCGCGTTCGAGCCGACGAAGTTGAGGATCTCGGCCGCATGGCGCACGCCGCCCATCGCGGCCTTCTTGACCGACGATGCGCCCGACAGCATGCGCGTGAGCGAGTCGTTGAGCTCTTTCAGGGCTGCCGGTTGCACCCCGTCGAGGGTGGCGATGCGCAGCACCACATCGTTGCGCAGGCGGTCGCCGAAGTGCTTGAGGATCTCGCCGGCCTGGTCGTATTCGAGGTGCACCAGAATGGTGGCGATGATCTGCGGATGCTCGTTCTTGATCAGGTCGGCGGCGGTGGCGGCGTCCATCCACTTCAGGCTCTCGATCCCGGCGGTGTCCGAGCCGCTCACCATGCGCGACAGGATGTGGCCGGCGCGCTCGTCGCCGAGCGCCTTGGTCAGCATCTCGCGCAGCTGGTTCTCGTCGGACTGGATCATCGCGCCCTTGCCGAAGCTCTCGATCATCTCGGTCAGCACCGGCTCGAGCGCGCTGCGCGCCTGCGGCTTCATCTCCGACATCTTTATGCTCAGCTTCTGCACTTCGCGCGGGCCGAGCTGGCGCAGCACGCCGGCGGCCGTGTCGGCACCGAGCGACATCAGCAGCAGGGCGGCCTTCTCCAGGCCTTCGTCAGGTGTCGTCACTTGCGGGCCTCCTCATTCACGCCCATCCATTCCTTGATCAGGTTGGCGACCATCTTCGGATCGTTGCGGGCGAGGTTGCGGGCGCGCTCGAGGCGCTCCTCGAAGGTCTCTTCCTCGCCCTGTCCCGACAGCGTGACGCGCACGCCTTCCTCGCCTTCCTCGCCCTCGGCCGCCTCGCCCGCGGCGGCTTCCGCCCCGGCTTCCGGCTTGGCCTTGGGCGGCACCACGGTGCGCAGCAGCGGGCGGATCACGCCGAAGTAGGCGAGCAGCACCACCAGCAGCACCAGCAGCCAGTTCAGGCCCTGCTTGCCGAGGTCGATCATCTCCGGGTCCTTCCACAGCGGCAGCACCGGCTCCCTCAGCACCCCTGCGAACTCGCTGTTGGCGACGTTGATGCTGTCGCCGCGGTCGGCGTTATAGCCTACCGCCTCGCGCACCAGGTTGGTGATGCGGGCGATCTCCTCGTCCGTCAGCGGCACCGTGGTCGGCGTGCCGTCCGGCGCCGGGATCGTGCGGTTATTGACCACTACCGCCACCGACAGGCGCTTCAACTGGCCCACCGCCTGCTTGATGTGCTGGATGTTGCGGTCGAGCTCGTAGTTGAGCACCGCGCTGCGGTTGGCGCTGGTCACGCCCTGCGCGCCCGGGGCTGCACCCGGTCCGGCTGGCGGCGCGGTGAGCGGTGCGGTGGCCGGCACCGGCGGCTGGTTGGTCAGCGCGCCCGGCACGCCCTGCGCGCCCGGCAGCGGGTTGATGACCTCGTTGGTCTGCTGGCTGCGGATCGCCTGCTCGGGCGTGGGGTTGGGCTTGTAGGTCTCGGCGGTCTGCTCGACCTGGTTGAAGTCGAC
>DMCZ01000252.1 GCA_003446655.1 Thauera sp.
CTGAAGGACTTCTGCCAGCGTTTCGACGACCGCGCACGCGGACGCATCATGGCGATCAAGCCCGGCTACTACACCCGGCTAGGCGCGGCGATCCGCCTCGCCACCCACACGCGGGAGAAGGGATCGGCCGCGCGCCGCATCCTGCTGATCCTGTCCGACGGCAAGCCCAACGACCTCGACCTCTACGACGGCCGCTACGGCATCGAGGACACCCGGGTCGCCGTCGTCGAGGCACGCAACCGCGGCGTCGTGCCCTTCTGCGTCACGATCGACCGCGAGGGCGCCAGCTACCTTCCCCACCTGTTCGGCCCGGCGGGCTTTGCCGTGATCCGTCAGCCCGATGAACTGCCCGCCCGCCTGCCGATGTTCTATGCCCAGCTCACGCGTTGACGCCATGAACCGCTGCGACACCTTCTGCCGCGAGGCGCTGCAAAGCCCCCCTCCCACCGATCCACCCACGCCCGAGGTCGAACGTCTGTGTCGCCTGCTCGGCCAGGCCGCGCTGTTCAACGGGCTGGCCTGCACCGACATCGCGCGCTTTACGCGCGGCGTGCGCGAGCTCACCGTAGCCAAGGGCGACATCCTCTTTCACCGCGGCGATCCCTGCACCGGCTTTCACTTGATCCTGAGCGGCCAGATCAAACTCGCCTTCACCTCGGCCGACGGCAATGAGAAAGTGGTCGACATCCTCTACCCGGGCAAGAGCTTCGGCGAGGCCGTCATGTTCATGGACAAACCCTACGTGGTGATGGCCCAGGCGTTGAGTGAGGCGAACCTGCTCCACATCGGCAAGCAGGTGTTCTTCGAGGAGATGGCGGGCGACCCGCTGTTCTGCCGCAAGATCATCGCCGGCCTGGCCCAGCGCCTGCATCACCTGATGGCAGACGTGGAAAGCTACTCGCTGCGCTCGGGCCGGGAGCGCGTGATCGGCTACCTGCTGCGCGAGGAAGAGCGCGACGGCGAGGGCGTCGCCGAAGGCCATGTCTCGCTCCGCCTGCCGACCAGCAAGGGCACGATCGCCTCACGCCTCAACCTCACGCAGGAACACTTTTCGCGCATCCTGCACGAGTTGACCACGAGCGGCTTGATCCAGGTCGAGGGCCGCACGATCCACATTCCGGACATCGGCAAACTGCGCAAAAGCCTGGGCTGAGCCATCGAGCGCCCCGGGCACGCCGTGCCGGCTTGGTGCGTGGCCTATTTCCTTGACCGCACCGGACGCACGCAATAGTGTCCGGGCTGGCACAATTCAACCAAGGCAGCATCAATGACCGACCGCGAATTCCCGCTGCAATCACGCATGATGGCGGGCACTGTGCCTGAGTGCGGCCGCTGCCGGACGCTCGAACCCCTGGGCTTCGATTTCACCATGGCCTTCCAGCCCATCGTCGATCTCGCGAGCGGCGCGGTCTGGGGCTGGGAGGCACTGGTGCGCGGCCGACACGGGGAGAACGCAGCGCACGTGCTCGAACAGGTCAATGACGCCAACCGCTACCAGTTCGACCAACGTTGCCGCACGCGCGCGATCGAACTGGCTCATCAGCTTGGCCTCGCCGAGCGGCTGAGCATCAACTTCCTGCCCAATGCCGTCTATGAGCCGCGCGCCTGCATCCGCGCCACCATCGAGGCGGCGAGCCGGGTGGGCTTTCCGCTCGAGCGCCTGCAGTTCGAAATCACCGAAGTCGAAGAGGTGCGCAACGACGGCCACCTGCGCCGCATCGTCGAGGAGTACCGCGCCATCGGCTTCGCAACTGCGATCGACGACTTCGGCGCGGGCTTCGCGGGCCTCAACCTGCTCACGCACTTCAAGCCCGACACGCTCAAGCTCGACATGAACCTGATCCGCAACATCGATCAGGACGACCGCCGTCAGCTCATCGTGCGCCACCTCGTGCTGCTCGCCGCCGAGCTACCCTGCACGCTGATCGCCGAAGGGGTCGAGACGCTCGGTGAAGCACGGTGTCTGGCGGAGATGGGCATCAGCCTGCAGCAGGGCTACCTCTACGCCCGGCCTGGATTCGAATCCCTGCCCGCCCCGGATCCCGGCGTCCTCGCCAGCCTGCTCGCGGGCAAGCTCGCGAGCCAGGCAAACCCCGCTATCTGATCAGCCTTCCTTGCCGTCCACCCTGGCCCGCAGCAGGAAAGGCGTGTAGCGCCACAGATAGAGCAGGAACGCGAGCGACCACAAGGTGGCCGCCGCATGCACGCCCCCCAGCTGCGCGGCGGGAATCAGCGCAACAGTGAGCACCCGCACCGCCGCGGCAAGCAGGACCAGGGCATAGGCGGCCGTCTCGATGGGCCCGGCGACCAGCATGCGGCCGGTGTGGCCGAGCGCCGTGCGTGTGATCATGCCGATGATCAGCCCGCCGGTGGCACCGATCGCCAGGGCGTGGATACCGGCGGAGCGCGGCAGGACACCGAACTGGGTCAGAGCGATCAGCGCCAGCCCGAGCGGGATCCACAGATAGGACAGGTGCAGCACCCACAGCAGCGGCTGGCTGCGGGTGGCCCACGGGTTCCAGCCGCCCAGGCGCACCGCCTGCAGCACTGCCGCAACCAGCGACACCACGCCCGCCGATCCATCGCCACCAAGCGCCCACAGCAGCAGCGCGACGCCGGTAGCGATCGCCGCCGCCCAGTCGAGCTTCACGTTGCGCCACTGCCTGACCCCGCGCACTGCGTTGAAGGTGAACATCGGGATCACCCGCCCGCCGACGATGGTCTCGAGCACGACCACGAGCCCGAGCGCCAGGTGCATGGCCATCAAGGGATCGGCCTCGATCACACCGAGCGCCGCCAGATGGAAGACCAGGTTGGCGAGCGCGAGCAGCGCGGGCAGCGCGCCCACGAAGTAATTGCGCTTGCTCCTGGCCTTGATCAGCACCTTGAGCAGCATGCCCGCGGCCACGGGCAGGAAGGCGAGGTCCACGATCGCCACCCAGGCGCCGCTGCCGAAGGCCATCGCCAGCCGGCCAGCGAGCCACACCGCGGCGAGCACCATCAGCGGCCTGTCGGTCGGCGTGTCGAGCCCGGTCCAGTTGCGCCCGGCGGTGAACAGGAAGCCGATGATCACCGCCACCGCGAAGCCGAAGATCATCTCGTGCGCGTGCCACCAGATGCCCGGCATCGGCAGCTCGATCGCGCCAGAATAGGCCACCGCCCACACCGGCACTGCGATCGCGGCAAACAGCGCGGCGAGCAGGTAGAAGGGCCGGAAGCCGAGCGCCCACAGCGAAAAGGTGTCGGGGGGAATGCGTTTGGTCGTGGGTTCGTCGAGGCGAATCAGCGGCATGTTTCTCTTCTCGGTGATGCAGATGGGGATGTTCGAGTCGGCGCGGGGGCGCGTCGGGCCCGTGCGGGATCAGTGGCTGGTGCCTTCCTCGCGGGTGATCTTGTTCCAGACGTTGTACTTGCCGACGGGCTTTCGCATCGGCAGGCGCTTGACCTCTTCCAGGGTCTGCGCATCGAGCACGATCACCGCGCCCTCGTCTTCCCAAAGGCTGGCGAGCGCATAGCGGCCGTCGCGGGTGAACTCGATGTGCGCGAGCGTCTTGCCAGGCTCGCCGGTGATCTCCCTGACTACCTCGAGCGTGTGCTTGTCGATCACCTGCAGGATGTGCTTGGCCTCCGGGCTCATCATCGAGTCAACGAAGGCGTAGCGGCTGTTGGCGTGGCTGCGCAGGAAAAAGCCGGGCCCGCGGGTGGGGATGCGTTTGACGACCTCCCAGGTCTTCATGTCGATGACCGTGACCTCGCCGGCCTTCAGGTTGGTGCTCGCCATCACAGTGCGCGGCTTGGCGTCCGGCCCGGCGGCCGGGTCCTGCCATTCCCAGGTGATGCCCGAGCCCAGGTGCGGCATGCCGTCGAGCGGCAGGTTGGCGATCTTCTTCCTCACGTCGAGGTTAACCACCTGGCCGACGCCCTCGCGCGAGGCGCCCATCAGCTCGGAGTAGTCCTGGGTGAAGAAGAAATCGTCGAGCACCTCGGCGAGGACGGTGCGGCGCGGGTTGAGATAGCCCGGGATGAAGGTCCCCTCGCGCTGGGTGTAGTCGTGGATGTAGCTGATCGGGATGTCCTCGACCGCCTTGGTGTAGCTGATCTCCCACACCTCGCCGACGTCCTTGAGCGCCGCGATGAAGGACTGGCGCGGGGTGGCGTCGTACACCGCCGACACGCGCGAGCTGTTCTTGCCATCGCGGTCCTTGGCTTCGATCGTCTTGACCAGGTTGAGGTCGCCGTCGAGCAGCACCAGCGTGTGCGGCAGGTAGTTGGCCACCGCCACATGAGTTCCGTCGGGCGAGGCGGCGACGTTGCGCGTGTTGATGCCGGCACGCACCTCGGCCACGACCTTGAGGTTCCACAGGTCGAACTTGGTGATCCAGCCGTCGCGCGAGGCGAAGAACACGTAGCGCCCGTTGGCGGCGAACTTGGGTCCGCCGTGCAGCGCGAAGCGCGACTGGAACCGATGGATCGGCTCGAGCCGGTCGCCGTCGAGCACGCTGACGTGATGGTCCCCCGCCTCCACCACCAGGAAGAGGTTCATCGGGTCG
This sequence comes from Thauera sp., assembly GCA_003446655.1. Classification (GTDB taxonomy): domain Bacteria; phylum Pseudomonadota; class Gammaproteobacteria; order Burkholderiales; family Rhodocyclaceae; genus Thauera. The sequence goes on from DMCZ01000252.1 coordinate 4,551, forward strand.
GCGTCGAACACCGGCTTGTCGGACAGCGTCGCCGGATCGACATGAACGATGCGCGAGGCGCGGATGTCGTCGTCGGTCCACCGCGGCTCGGGCACGACCGGGGTATAGATCCAGTCGGCGATCGCGGCAATCTCGTCCTTGTTCAGCTGTGCGGCAAAGCCAGCCATCTGGGTGGCGGGCCGGCCTTCGGCAATCACCTTGACGGCCTCGCTCTTGCGCAGGCGCCCGAGATTGTCGGGCAGCAGCGCTGGCCCCATCGCCCCCAGGCGGTTGGGGGCGTGGCAGGCCGCGCAGTGCTGTTCGTAAAGCCTGGGGACATCGATGCCCGCAGTGTTTGCCGGCGCTGCACTTGCCGCGGGGAAAGTGGTCTGGCCCACCGCGGCCGCGGCAGGGAGGGCGGCCAAGCCGCCAACCAAGGCCAGAACGCCAGCGAATGCCGGGATGCGAACGCTCATGCGGGTACCTTGTTGATCCGTTTCCAGGGAGTGGTGACCACGCGTTCGGCGCCGTAATCCCCGGGATTGACGCCGATCTCCTCATCAAGCAGGTAGCACGCGGGATCCTCCGCCCACGGGTTGCCGGTGACCTGCTCCGCGCGCACGCGCGAGCTGCCGTTGCAGATGTCGAGGTACCTGCACGCGCCGCAACGTCCTTCGAGCGTGCGCGGGTGCTGCTTGAGCCCGGCGAGCAGCGGGTTGGAGAGGTCGTTCCAGATCTCGCCGAAGGCGCGCTGGCGGACGTTGCCCAGCGGCACGTGCCACCACATGGTGTCAGGGTGCACGATGCCGAGGTTGTCGATGTTGGAGACGTTCACCCCGCTGGCGTTGCCGCCCCACTGGCGCAGCTTGGCCTCGATGTGCGCGGTTTTCTCCGGGAAGCGGCGCTGCACCCAGTGCAGCAGGAAGGGGCCGTCGGCGTCGTTGTTGCCGGTGACGAAATCCTTATCGATGCCGCGCCGGTGCAGCTCGAGACAGGTCTCGAAGAGCAGCTCCATGGCCTCCCGGGTGGTGCGGTGGCGGGCGTCGCCGGCGCGGTTCTTGTTACCACGGCCGGCGTAGTTCAGGTGCGAGAAGTAAAACTTGTCGATGCGCTCGTCCTCGACCAGCTTCAGCAGCGCGGGCAGGTCGTGGGCGTTACCCTCGGTCATGGTGTAGCGCACACCGACCTTGATGCCGCGATCACGGCACAGCCGGATGCCGTGCATCGACGCCTCGAACGCGCCCTGCTTGCGGCGGAAGTGGTCGTGGGTGGCGCCGATGCCGTCCAGGCTCACGCCCACGTAGTCGAAGCCGAT
>DMCZ01000259.1:0-2422 GCA_003446655.1 Thauera sp.
GGCTACGGCGTGGCCAAGGAGCTGGTGCTGAAGGCGATCGAGAACGGCAAGCACGTGGTCACCGCCAACAAGGCGCTGCTGGCCGTGCATGGCAACGAGATCTTCGCCGCGGCGCAGGCGCGCGGCGTGATGGTGGCCTTCGAGGCTGCGGTCGCCGGTGGCATCCCCATCATCAAGGCCTTGCGCGAGGGATTGACCGCCAACCGCATCGATTGGCTGGCGGGCATCATCAACGGCACGACCAACTTCATCCTCTCCGAGATGCGCGACAAGGGCCTGCCGTTCGCCGAGGTGCTCAAGGAAGCGCAGGCGCTGGGCTACGCCGAGGCCGACCCGACCTTCGACATCGAGGGCGTGGACGCCGCGCACAAGGCAACGATCATGAGCGCGATCGCCTTTGGCATCCCCATGCAGTTCGACAAGGCCTACATCGAAGGCATCAGCAAGCTCGACTCGATCGACATCACCTACGCCGAGCAGCTCGGCTACCGCATCAAGCTGCTCGGCATCGCGCGCCGCCGCGACAATGGCGTTGAGCTGCGCGTGCATCCGACCCTGATCCCGGCCAAGCGCCTCATCGCCAATGTCGAGGGCGCGATGAACGCGGTGCTGGTGCAGGGCGACGCCGTCGGCGCCACGCTTTACTACGGCAAGGGCGCGGGTGCCGAGCCCACCGCATCGGCCGTGATCGCCGACCTGGTCGACGTCACCCGGCTGCACACCTCGGACCCCGAGCATCGCGTTCCTCACCTCGCCTTCCAGCCCGACCAGGTGCGCGATGTGCCGGTGCTGCCGATTGAAGACGTCGTTACCTCCTATTACCTGCGCATGCGGGTCGAGGACAAGCCGGGCGTGCTTGCCGACATCACGCGCATCCTGGCCGACAGCGGCATCTCGATCGAGGCGCTGAATCAGAAGGAAGCCGCCGAGGGCGAGACGCACACCGACATCATCCTGCTCACGCACCAGACCGTGGAGCGCGACGCCAATGCCGCGATCGCCAGGATCGAGGCGCTGCCGGTGGTACAGGGCAAGGTGACCAAGCTGCGGATGGAAGGTCTCTGACCGCGGCGTGCAGTGACGAGCGAGAGGTCGTTTCCTGAGGGAGCGACCTCTTTTTTGTAGTGGGCTGCGGTGCTGGATCTGCGGGTGCGTGATGGGGCTGGAGGACGAGGCGTCGATGGAGAGCAGGCTCGTTGCGAAGGTGGACCAGGTGTTCGTCGGGCGCGTGCGACTGATGCTTCCCGACGGCGAGGCGACGGGGATTTTCAAGGCGCCGGTCGATCGCCCCGTGCGCCTGACTGCAACCGGTCTTGAGGGGGACGAGCAGGCCGACCTGCGTCATCACGGCGGCGTCGACAAGGCGCTGCACCACTACCCGGTCGAGCACTACGCCGTGATGGCCGAGGAATGGCCTCAATGTGCCAGTCTGCTGGCTGCAGGGGTGCTCGGTGAAAACATCAGCACTCGGGGTATGACTGAGCATGATCTGTGCATTGGGGACATCCTGCGCCTTGGCGGGGCACGCGTGCAGGTCAGTCAGCCGCGCTCGCCGTGCTGGAAGATCGACCGGCGCCTGAAGGTGGATAATGCCTCGCGCTTCGTCGAGGCCGCCGGTATTACGGGTTGGTACTACCGTGTGCTTGAGCCCGGCATGATTGCAGCGGGCGACACGACGGAACTGCTCGAACGTCCCAACCCGTGGCTCAGCCTTGCGCACTACTGGGACGAGGTGATGGCCCATCGCCCGGACCCCGTTTCACTGCGGCGCATTGCAGAGGCCGTGGGCCTTGCGGCGGACAAGGCGAAGCGCTGGGCCGATCGGGCCGACTGGCTGGAAGCTCACGCCGGTTGAGGTCCGCCCGGGCGCACGGGTGGATTCGCGGCTACACTGAAACCAGTCGGTTGCCGCAAGCGGGCGCTGGCTGATCGACCAGGCTCTCAGCGAGGAGCGTATCCGCATGGCGTTCAAGCTCATCGTGTTCATCGGCATCCTCGTGGCTGTGGCCGTGCTCGCGACGAAGGGCTATCGTGCGTCGGTAAGACGCTTCGAGCACGGGCATGCCGGCCTGCCCGGCGGTGACGACGCCAGTGCGGGCTGAGCTGCCTGGAGCCCTGCCCGAGTTCATCGAGGAGACCACAATGTCCAATCACACCTACAAGCTCGTGGAAATCGTCGGGTCGTCGAGTGAGGGCACGGACGCTGCGATCCGCAACGCGATCGAGACCGCCGCGAAATCGCTCCGTCATATCGACTGGTTCGAGGTGGTGGAGACGCGCGGGCACATCGTCGACGGGAAAGTCGGACACTTCCAGGTCACGCTGAAGGTCGGCTTCCGGCTCGAGTCGGAGTGAGCCGATGGCGCCCGGGCTGATCGGGCGCCATCGTCGAAGCCCCTGAGCGAGGCTGGCCCTCGCGGCA
>DMCZ01000259.1:2640-3182 GCA_003446655.1 Thauera sp.
CGCAGATACGCCACCTCTTCCCGGGTATCCAGGTCGATCGCCAGCAGCGACGCTGCATAGACCTCGGCAGCGACGATCTCGTTCGGGACGTCGGCGACCAGGGCCTCGAGGTCGAGTGGTGCGCGCAGTTCGGCGATGAGGAACTGCTTCTCCTCTTCGCTCAGCCCGTCGGCGCCGAGCTTGCCCACGATACGCTGAATCTCGCCTTCCTCGATCTGGCCATCGGCCTTTGCCGCGGACGCCATCGCGCGCACGATCAGCGCCTCGGTGTCGGGGGCGGTCATCGCTTCCAGTTCCTGCGGCGCAAAGCCGGCCGGCGAAGCCTGCTCGCGGCGGTTGTCGGTCCAGTTCTTCAGCGCGGCCATGGCAATGGTGGCGAGGATGGCCATGCCAGCCGTGCCGCCGGCACGTGCGCTGCCGGTCTGGCCTCCGCCCAGAATGCCGCCGAGCAGGTCGTTGAGTCCGCCGCCGGCAGCCGCGGGACGGCTGTCCATGCCGCCGCCGATAGACCCGCCGCCGAGGGCGCCGCCGAGCAGATCACC
>DMCZ01000259.1:3412-5558 GCA_003446655.1 Thauera sp.
CCCAGCAGCCCGCCCAGCAGATCACCGATACCCCCCGAGCCGACGGCGTGATCCAGCCGCGACCGCCCCTGGCTGGACATACCCTGCTGCAGAATCTGGCCGAGAATGCTTCCGAGGTTCATCGCTGACTCCAGTGCGTTGTGTGAAGCCATCATTCTATCGGCGCGACGCGCCAGTGGTGCCGATGAATTCGAGGGCAGGTGGCGCTGCCGCGGGCGCGCACAACCGTGGGCGGTGGCGGGGCTTGCAGGGCCCGATCCGCGGGGGCGGAGTAAACGGCCGATCCGCTTGCCGAATTCGTTAGAATTCCGGCTTTGCGCCTTGGCCATGCGCCAACCCGGGCGTGCCGATAACGCCATCCTCAAGGACTGCTCCGTGAAGTACATCTCGACCCGCGGCCACGTTGGCCAGCCCGCCAATCCCGAATTCTGCGACATCCTCCTCGGTGGGCTCGCGCCGGACGGTGGTCTCTACCTGCCCGAGCACTACCCGCAGGTTACCCGTGCCGAGCTCGACGCCTGGCGCGGCCTGTCGTACGCAGAGCTTGCGTTCGCGATCCTGTCGAAGTTCATCACCGATATCCCGCCGGCCGATCTCAAGGCGATCTGCGACAAGACCTACACCGCGGAGGTCTACTGCCATGTGCGCAAGGGCGACGATGCGGGCGACATCACCCCGGTGCATTGGCTCGAGGAAGGCCGGCTCGGCCTGCTGGAGCTGTCGAATGGCCCGACGCTGGCCTTCAAGGACATGGCAATGCAGCTGCTCGGCAACCTGTTCGAGTACGTGCTGGCCAAGCGTGGGGAGACGATCAACATCCTCGGTGCCACGTCGGGCGACACGGGCTCGGCGGCGGAGTATGCGATGCGGGGCAAGCAGGGTGTGCGCGTGTTCATGCTGTCGCCGCATGGCAAGATGAGTGCCTTCCAGCGTGCGCAGATGTATTCGCTGCAGGATGAGAACATCTTCAACATCGCCGTCACGGGCATGTTCGACGATGCCCAGGACATCGTGAAGGCAGTGTCGAACGATCACGCCTTCAAGGCGAAGCACAAGATCGGTGCGGTCAATTCCATCAACTGGGCGCGGGTTGCGGCGCAGATCGTCTATTACTTCAAGGGCTATTTCGCGGCAACGACGTCGAACGATGAGCAGGTCGCGTTCTGCGTGCCCTCGGGCAACTTCGGCAACATCTGCGCAGGTCACATCGCGCGCCAGATGGGCCTGCCGGTGGCGCGGCTGATCCTCGCCACCAACGAGAACGACGTACTCGACGAGTTCTTCCGGAGTGGCGTTTACCGTCCGCGCAAGGCAGCCGAGACGTATGTGACCTCCAGCCCGTCGATGGACATCTCCAAGGCGTCCAACTTCGAGCGCTTCGTGTTCGACCTGGTCGGCCGCGACCCCAGGAAGGTTGCTGCGCTGTGGGCCGAGGTGGATGCCGGGCGCGCCTTCGATCTGTCGGGCTCGCCCGAATTCGCGCGGATCGGCGAGTTCGGTTTCGTGTCGGGAGCCAGCACGCATGCCGATCGCCTGGCGACGATCCGCAAGGTATTCAAGGATTACGGGGTGATGATCGACACGCACACCGCCGACGGCGTCAAAGTCGCCTGGGAGCATCTGGCCGAAGTGCCTGCGGGCGTGCCGGTGCTGGTGCTGGAGACCGCGCTGCCGGTCAAGTTCGCCGAGACCATCGTGGAGGCCTTGGGTCGGGAGCCGGAGCGACCTGCCGATCTCGACGGCATCGAGAAGCTGCCGCAGCGCGTGGAGGTCATGGCGCCCGACGTTGAAGCGGTGAAGCGCTTCGTTGCCGAGCACACCTGAACGGGTGGGGCGCCACCGCTGACGTGCGGTGGCGCAAGCCGTGCGTGGCACGCCGGCCAGAAACAAGAAAGCCCGCTGCGAGCGGGCCTTTCTGTTTGCGCAGTCCCATCCGGACCGCACTGTTGGTGCCTTGGGCGAGACTCGAACTCGCACGGCTTTCGCCACTACCCCCTCAAGATAGCGTGTCTACCAATTTCACCACCAAGGCATCCCGCGGCCGTCGCAACGTCGTTTGAACGCTGCGCAACGCGATAAGGGCGCGGATTATAGCCTCAGGCTGCGGGGGCCGGTCAAGGCCCTTGGGGAATCTTTTGCCTGCGCC
>DMCZ01000152.1:0-2171 GCA_003446655.1 Thauera sp.
TGTTGGCAAGGATCTCGCGGTTGACGAGCTCCTCGACCTCGCGGATTTCCTCGGCGCTCATCGGCCCGGTGTGGGTGAAGTCGAAGCGGGTCTTGTCGGGATCGACCAGCGAGCCCTTCTGCTGCACGTGGGTGCCGAGCACCTCGCGCAGCGCCTTGTGCATCAGGTGGGTGACCGAGTGGTTGCGCGCGGTGGCGGCGCGGGCGGCGACATCGACCCGGGCGACCACGCCCTGCCCCACCGACAGCTTGCCGGTGCGCACCACGCCATGGTGGCCGAACACCGCAGCCTGGATCTTCTGCGTGTCTTCCACGCCGAAGATGCCGGCGGCGCCGCGCAGCTCGCCGCGGTCGCCGACCTGGCCGCCGGACTCGGCGTAGAACGGGGTGTGGTCGAGCACCACCACGCCCATCTCGCCTTCGAGCAGCTCATTGACCAGGGCGCCGTCCTTGTACAGCGCGAGGATGTTGCCTTTTTCTTCCAACAGCTCGTAGCCGTGGAAGGTGGTCTCGGGGCCTTCGTACTCCAGGTTGGCGGCCATCTTGAACTTGCCGGCGGCGCGCGCCTGCTCCTTCTGGCGCGCCATCGCGGCGTCGAAGGCGGCGGCATCCACGGTCACGTCGCGTTCGCGGCAGATGTCGGCGGTGAGGTCGAGCGGGAAGCCGAAGGTGTCGTGCAGCTTGAAGGCGGTGTCGCCGTCGAAGACCTTGTTGCCGGCGGCTTCCATCGCGGCGAGCTCGGACTCGACGATGGCCATGCCGTTCTCGATGGTGGCGAAGAAGCGCTCTTCCTCCTGGCGCAGCACGTCCATGATGCGGCGCTCGCCGTCCTTCAGCTCGGGATAGGCGCTGCCCATCTCGGCCACCAGGTCCGGCACCATCTTGTGGAAGAAGGCGGCGCGCGCGCCGAGCTTGTAGCCGTGGCGGATGGCGCGGCGGATGATGCGGCGCAGCACATAGCCGCGGCCTTCGTTGCCGGGGATCACGCCGTCGGCGATGAGGAAGGAACAGGCGCGGATGTGGTCGGCCAGCACCTTGAGCGAGGGCGAATCCATGTTGGCGCCGGAGGTTTCACGCGCCGCGGCCTTGATCAGGGCCTGGAAGAGGTCGATCTCGTAGTTGGCATGCACGCCCTGCAGCACCGCCGAGATGCGCTCCAGGCCCATGCCGGTGTCCACCGAGGGCTTGGGCAGCGGATGCATCACGCCCTGCTCGTCGCGGTTGAACTGCATGAACACATTGTTCCAGATCTCGATGTAGCGGTCGCCGTCCTCCTCGGGCGATCCCGGTGGGCCGCCCCAGATGTGCTCGCCATGGTCGTAGAAGATCTCGGTGCACGGGCCGCAGGGACCGGTGTCGCCCATCATCCAGAAGTTGTCCGAGGCGTAGCGCGCACCCTTGTTGTCGCCGATGCGGATCACGCGATCAGAAGGCACGCCGACTTCCTTGGTCCAGATGTCGTAGGCCTCGTCGTCCTCGGCATACACCGTGACCCAGAGCTTGTCCTTGGGCAGCTTGAAGACCTCGGTCAGCAACTCCCAGGCATACGAAATCGCGTCGCGCTTGAAGTAGTCGCCGAAGCTGAAGTTGCCCAGCATCTCGAAGAAGGTGTGGTGGCGCGCGGTGTAGCCGACGTTCTCGAGGTCGTTGTGCTTGCCGCCGGCGCGCACGCACTTCTGCGAGGTGGTGGCGCGGGTGTAGGGACGCTTGTCGAAGCCGAGGAACACGTCCTTGAACTGGTTCATGCCGGCGTTGGTGAACAGCAGCGTCGGGTCCTCGTGCGGCACCAGCGAGCTGGAGGCCACGATCTGGTGGCCCTTGGATTCGAAGAACTTGAGGAAGGCGTCGCGGATTTCAGCGGATTTCATGTCAGGTCGTGGCCAGGACGTTGTTGAAGCGGGAGCGATCGGGCAGACGATAGACGTCGAAGTCCCGGTCGAGGGTCAGGATGTCGCGCACGCCACTTTCGAGCGCGAGCACGATCAGCGACCCGTCGGCGATATCCATCGGCAGGTCGCGGTATTTTTCGGAGAGCTGGCGGATCAGCGAGACGGCACCCGCGCCGGGTGTCGTGACCTCCACGCCGCCACGCTCCACCCACTCGAGGAAGGCAAGCTGGCGATCAAGCGAATGACCGAGCAGATGACCGACTTCGGTCAGCACCGGCCAGGT
>DMCZ01000152.1:2411-5693 GCA_003446655.1 Thauera sp.
CCCGAGTCAGCGATCGTTCTCAGCACGCAGCCGCTCCACGATGGTGTTGCGGATGCGCTCCTTGCTGGTGAGATCCAGCGTCGCCGCAGCGGCGGACGGATCGCCGAAGAGGTCCTTGCCGAGCTCGTACGGCGTCTTGCGCGGCACGACGCGGGCGAGGTATTCCCGCAAGCTGGCCTTCACCAGCTCGCTCTTGCTGCGCCCGGTCTGCGCGGCGGCGCGTGCGAGTTCGGCCTCGAGCTCGGGGTCGAGCCGGATCGACAGGGTCATGGCGAGAGCTTCCTGTAATACAAAACGTATCGCATCGTATGCCGCACTCGAATCGAAGTCAATTTCGGCGGCGGCGCCTATAATTGACGCTCACGTCAACCAACGAACGGGACACGAGCACACCATGGGTAACCGCCTCTCCAAGATCTACACCCGCACCGGCGACGCCGGCACCACCGGCCTGGGCGACGGCAAGCGCGTCTCCAAGAACAGCCTGCGCATTCACGCCCTCGGCGAGGTGGACGAGACCAACGCCATCATCGGTCTGCTGCTGTGCGAGGAACTGCCGGAGGACGTGCGCACCCTGCTCACCAACGTGCAGCACGACCTTTTCGATCTCGGCGGCGAGGTGTGCATCCCGGGCATGAGCATGATCACCGACAAGCAGGTGACGCACCTGGAAGAGGAGCTGGATCGCTTCAATGAGGATCTCGAGCCGCTCAAGGACTTCATCCTCCCTGGCGGCACCCGCGCCGCTGCCTATTCCCACCACGCCCGCACCGTGTGCCGCCGCGCCGAGCGCGCGCTGGTGGCGCTGGCGCTGGAAGAGGCGGTCAACGACGCCCCCCGCCAGTACCTCAACCGCCTGTCCGACCTGCTGTTCGTGCTCGGCCGCGTGCTCAACCGCGCCGGCGGCCGTGGCGACGTGCTGTGGCAGAAGCGCAAGAACGCCTGATCGCCCCGGCTGCTCGGTCCTGCATGCCGCGGGGCCGGCGGCCTCAAGTTGGATCAGCGCCGCGGACGATCGTCGCCCCCGGCAGCCCCTCCTCCGGGCCAGCGCCTTCCCCGCTTCCGGCCAGGGCGTCCGTCCGTGCGGCCGCGCGCTCGCCTTCGCGCGGTCCGTCGCGGTCGTTTTCCTCCCCGCTCACCGCCTGCGCCGCGAGCAGTTCGCGGAACAGCGCCGAGGTCTGCGCCAGCTCCCACGCCCGACCGACCGCCTCGATGCGCCCGGCGCGCATCAGGATGACCTCGTCGAAGCGGTCGAGCAGGTGCAGCCGGTGCACCGACGACACCAGCGCCGCGTCGGCGAAATGCGCGAACAGGCGCTGATAGACGCGCGCCTCGGTCTCCGGGTCGAGGCTGCTGGTGGGCTCGTCGAGCAGCAGCAGGCTCGTGCCCTCGGCGGCGAGCACGCCGCGCGCCAGCGCCAGGCGCTGGCGCTGGCCGCCCGACCAGTTCGCGCCTCCTTCGACCACCCGCGTCTGCAGCCGCTCCGGCAGACCGTCGACAACGATGTCGGCGCAAGCCGCACGCACCGCGGCGTCGATCCGCTCGGATGGCGCGGTCTCACCGAGCAGCAGGTTCTCTGCCAGCGTGCCGTCGAACATCTCGGCCTGCTGCGGGATCAGGGTCGCCAGCGCACGGAGCCGGCCGGGCATGTCGGCCTCGGTGCGGCCATCGAGCAGCAGGCGCCCGGCGGTGGGCGCATCCAGCCCGGCGAGCAGACGCAGCAAGGTGGTCTTGCCGCCGCCGCTGGGGCCGACCAGCGCATAGCGCCGGCCGCGCACGAGTTCCAGACGATCGAGTTCAAGCGTCGCCGCGCGCGCGTCACCATGCGCGAAGCGCACGCCCTCGAGCGCGAGCATCTGCCAGTGCGCATCACCGGGTGCCTCGGCGGACGGTGAAGTCGCCGCGCCGGTCTGCGCGGCGCTGAACAAGGGCTCGGCTGCGGCGTAATTTGCGCGCTGGCGCGCCAGTGACTGGAAGTGCGCCGCAATCGCGGTGATCACCCCGCCCGCCTGCTGCGAGTACTCGTACACCATGAACACCTTGCCGAGCGCGATCGTGCCCGCCCCGGTCGCCGCAGCCGCTGCGCCACCCGCCGCCGCACCGACACCGAATACGCCGGCGGCCTCCGCCGCATACACCCCCACCAGTACGCACCACAGCGCGCTCGCGAGCAGGTCCACCGAGCACCACTTGGCCTCGTTCAGCACGATGCTCTTCTTAAGCGGCCCGAACACCGCCACCAGACGCTCGCCGATGAGGCGCGCGACGCCCGCCCCACGGCGCAGCGCGAGCACCGACAGCACGTTGCCGAGCACATCCACCAGCGTCGCCGAATACGCGCGCTCGGCACGGTTCTCATCGACCGCGATGCGCATCATCACGCGATCGAAGCGGGTGATCAGCAGCCCGATCAGGCCATAGCCCACCACCGCCACCGCCCCCACCAGCGGCGAGATCAGCCACAGCGCGATGATCGGGCCGACCAGGCGCACGGTGTTCTGCAGGTAGATGAACTGGCTCTGGGCGAAGTCGTAGAGCGCGCTCGTGCTCTGCTGCACGCGGTGGGTGGTCTCGCCCGAGTGATGGCGCTCATGCCAGGCGAGCGGCGCAGCGAGCAGCCGGCCGACGAGCAGCGCCGACAGGCGCTCGCGCACCTTGAGCGCGGCGTTGCGCTCGAGGATGCGGCCGGGGCCGTGCAGCAGCCAGCTCGCGACGATGGCGGCGAACACCATCGCCAGCCAGCGCGCGGCCTCGGTCATCGCCTCCAGCCCGCCGGACTGGATCAGGTTGATCGCGTTGCCGGCCAGCCAGGGCACCGCCAGCTTGAAGAGCTGCGAGGCCAGCAGCAGCAGGAAGGCGAACAGCAGCAGGTGGCGGGCGCCGGCGGCGTGCTGCCAGAGCGCGCCATACAGCGCACCGAGGCTGACCGGGCGCTCGGCCACAGGCGCAGGCGCGGGCGCCGGCGGCGCATCGGCGACCGAGGCCTCTGCCCCTGAGGGCATGGATGGCGAAGCCTTGTCCGGCTTGGGCGCGGAGACAGCGGACATGTCGAACTCCGTATCAATGCGTCGGGTCCGCGGCGGCAGGCTCCGGCGCGGGATCGAACAGCGAGATCTGCGCAGGCGCGGGCGTGGCGACCCCTTCGACGAAGCGCACGCCGACACCGAGCAGCCGCACCGGCAGCGGCTTGCGTGCATGCGCCTCGTCGAGCAGCGCCAGCCACACCGCCTCGTCCGGCGCGCTGGCGACGCATTCCGCGGTGGTGCGGCTGAAGTCGGCGAA
>DMCZ01000152.1:5930-6274 GCA_003446655.1 Thauera sp.
AGGTCGCGCAGGTCGGGCGTGTAGGTGGTCTCCACCGACAGCGACTTGCGGACGCGGTCGGGCTGCACCGGACGCTCGTCGATGCCGCGGCAGAGCCGGTACAGGCTGGCGCCGAAGCTGCCGAACGCATGGGTCAGGTCGGCCACGCTCCAGGCGCGCAGGTCGCCGCAGGTGTGCACACCCAGCCTGTTGAGCTTCGCCGCCGTCACCTTGCCGACGCCGAAGATCTTCTTCACCGGCAGCGCGGCGACGAAGGCGTCCACATCCTGCGGACGCACCACGAACTGGCCGTCGGGCTTGTTCCAGTCGCTCGCCACCTTGGCGAGGAACTTGTTGGGCGCGAT
>DMCZ01000026.1:0-6411 GCA_003446655.1 Thauera sp.
GCAGCGCCATCGGTGTGCTCCGCTGGCGCGTGGCGCGTGATCATCTTCAGCATGCGCGTCTCGCGCGGCGCCACGAACAGGATCGCCACGCCCTCGCGGCCGGCATGGCCGGTGCGGCCGATGCGGTGCACGTAGGCTTCGGTGTCGTAGGGGATGTCGTAGTTGATCACGTGCGACACGCGCGGCACGTCGATGCCGCGCGCGGCGACGTCGGTGGCGATGACGATGTCGAGGGCGCCGCTCTTCAGCTGCTCGATCACGCGTTCGCGCAGGCCCTGGGTCATGTCGCCGTTGAGCGCCGCAGCCGCATAGCCGCGGGCGGCCAGCTTGTCGGCGAGCTCGTCGGTGGCGATCTTCGTGCGCACGAAGACGATGGCAGCGTCGAAGCTTTCCTCGGCGTCGAGGATGCGGGTGAGCGCGTCGAGCTTGTCCACCCCGCGCACCAGCCAGTAACGCTGGCTGATCTTGGAGACCGTGGAGGTGGCCGCGCGGATCTTGATCTCCTGCGGCTCGCGCAGGTGGCGGCGGGCGACGTCGCGGATGACGTTCGGCATGGTGGCCGAGAACAGCGCGGTCTGGCGCTCGGCCGGGGTGTGCTCGAGGATCCACTCGACGTCGTCGATGAAGCCCATGCGCAGCATCTCGTCGGCCTCGTCGAGCACGATGGCCTTGAGCGCGTCGAGCTTGAGGCTTTCGCGCTCGAGGTGGTCCATGACCCGCCCCGGCGTGCCGACGATGACCTGCGCCCCACGCGACAGCTGGCGCAGCTGCACCACCATGCTCTGGCCGCCGTAGATCGGCAGCACGTGGAAATTCTTCAGGTGGTGGGCGTACTTGGCGAAGGCCTCGGCGACCTGGATCGCGAGCTCGCGCGTGGGCGTCAGCACGAGCACCTGTGGGCGGGTGTCGGCGAGGTCGATGCGCGCGAGCATGGGCAGCGCGAACGCGGCGGTCTTGCCGGTGCCGGTCTGGGCCTCGCCGAGGATGTCGTGGCCGGCGAGCAGCTGGGGGATGCAGGCAGCCTGGATCGGCGAGGGTGTCTCGTAACCGACCTCGGCGAGGGCGGACAGTAGGGGGGCGGGCAGGTCGAGATCGGCGAAGCGCAGGGTGGCTTCGGCGTCTGGGAAGTCGGGGCGGGCAGAGTCGGTCATGATGTTCCGGGCCGGGCGCTACAAAAGCAAAAACGCGGCGCAAGGCCGCGTTCTGGATGAATCGAGTGACGTCGGCGACGTCGCGTCGATTACAGCGGGCGGATGTTGGCCGCCTGCAGGCCCTTCGGGCCGGTCTTGACTTCGAATTCCACGCGCTGGTTTTCGGCCAGGCTCTTGAAACCCTTGCTCTGGATTTCCGAGAAGTGGGCGAACAGGTCGTCGCCGCCGCCTTCAGGAGTGATGAAGCCGAAGCCCTTGGCGTCGTTGAACCATTTCACGGTACCGGTTTGAGTGCTCATTTTGCGTTCCATATTGAAAATTGCGGGCTTGCGCCCCGGAGATGCAGGAACGATCAAGAAACGTAATCAGGAGGCAACAAACCGACACGCATTCTCTTGGAACACGCTGGCAACCACCAGAACAACCACTGCTTGAATCGACTGCGAGCCGCAAGATACACGCTTTTCGGGCGATGCGTCGATTTATTTCGTGGTTCGCATAAAAAAGATTCGGGTGCACTCGGTGTGCCTTGAATTTTCTCGAGAAACGGGCGTTTTATCGGACGTATCTTCGCGGGTCCGGTGGCGACGTCGGCTACGGGACGGTGCAATGGACAGGTCCCGAACGGGCTGCTTCTGATGGGATAATCTGCGCCTCGAACGTTCCTTCAGGTCTTTTCCATGCCCATCCAGTGGTTTCCGGGACACATGGCCTCCGCGCGCAAGAAGGCGGCTGAGGCGATGGCGTCCATCGACGTCGTCATCGAGGTCACTGACGCGCGCTTGCCCGAGGCCAGCAGCAACCCGATGATCGCCGAGCTGCGCCGCTTCCGTAACCGCCCCTGCCTGAAGCTGCTCAACAAGTCCGATCTGGCGGATCCGGCCGTCACACGCCTGTGGATGGATTTCTACAACCGTCAGCCCGGCGTGAAGGCGGTGGCAATCTCGGCCAAGAGTGCGGCCGAGGTCGCGCGCATCCCGGCGCTGTGCAGCCAGCTCGCGCCGCACCGCGACGATGGCGTGAAGCCGCTGCGCATGATGATCATGGGCATCCCCAACGTTGGTAAATCGACGCTGATGAACGCGCTGCTCAAGCGCAAGGTGGCCAAGGTCGGCGACGAGCCTGCGGTGACCAAGCACCAGCAGACCATCGACCTGGGGCCGGGCATGACGCTCACCGACACCCCGGGCATGATGTGGCCGAAGATCGACTACGACGCCGACGGTTACATGCTCGCCGCCAGCCATGCGATCGGCCGCAACGCGGTGATCGACGAGGAGGTGGCAGCCTTCCTCGGCGAGATCCTGATCGCGCGCTATCCCGCGCAGCTCGCGGCGCGCTATCGCCTCGACGGCGCAGGCGTGGCGGCGATGGACGGCCCGGCGCTGGTCGAGGCGGTCGGGCGCCGGCGTGGCTGCCTGGTAAAGGGCGGTGGGCTGGATCTCGAGAAGGCGGCGCAGGTCCTGCTGCAGGACTACCGCGACGGCGCGCTCGGGCGCATCAGCCTCGAAACGCCGGATACGCGCGCGCAGATGATCGCTGCTGCGCAGGCCGCCGCGGCCCAGGCGGCAGGCGCGGATGTGGAGGCGCGGGCGGCAGGCGAGGGGGCTGACGACGGCGGCGACTGATCCGGGTTCGCCGGTGAGGCGCGGTCCGTGTTCATTCAGATGCCGAAGTAGCGATCCGGGCGGTGATTGACGGCGATGACGAAGTTCAGCGCTGCGGCACCGAGCACCGACAGCGCCACCTTGTCCGCCGACAGCACGAAGAGTGCGAGCGACAGGATCGCGACGTCGATCGCCATCTGCACCCAGCCTGCACGCCAGCCGCGGCGCTTCTGCAGGAACAGGGCCAGGATCGTCACGCCGCCGAGGCTGGCGCCATGCCGGATCAGGATCAGTATTCCGGTCCCGGCGAGCAGCCCGGCCATCACTGCAGCAAAAAACGGGTTGAGGTGTTCGAAGCCGACTACCGCCGGCAGGAACTCGGTCTGCGCGGCCAGCACGGCGACCGCGCAGAAGGTCTTGATCGTGAATGCCCGACCCAGGGTGCGAAGCCCGAAGATGTAGAAGGGCAGGTTGAGCAGGAACAGCACCGCGCCCAGGGACCAGCCGCCCAGGTAATGGATCAGGAAGGCAAGGCCGGTGGTCCCGCCGGTGAGCAGGGTGCTCTCGCGGAACATGATCAGCGCGAGGGCGGCGAAGAGGCAGCCAGTGAAGATGCCCTGAACGTCCTCGAATACCGTGTGCGGCCGTGCCTGCGGCAGGAGCGGGCGAGCCTCGCGGGCGGTGGCGCTGCGGGGCGAGGAGGCAGGCGGGGGCGAACCCGGGTGGGGCGGCGATGCGGACATTGGCGGACTGCAGGGGCAGGGGCGTCAATGATACGGCGTCCGTGCGCCGGTAGCGTTTGTTATCATTGAAGCCAACATATCCCGTACAGGAAGTCCATGAGCGCTCCGTCAGCCGATAGGCTGCGCGTCCTCAACGCCGATCTGCATTGCCATTCCACGATCTCCGACGGCTGGCTCGAGCCCGAAGCAGTGGTTCTGCGTGCGCTTGCAAACGGCGTCGAACTGCTTGCGCTGACTGATCACGATGAGGTCGGTGGCATCGACGCGGCGGCGCGCGTAGCGAAGGCGCACGGGCTGGGTTTCGTGCCTGGCGTGGAGATCTCCGTGTCCTTCGCCGGTGAGACCATCCACATTGTTGGCCTGGGCATCGACCATCGTCACCCGGTCCTGCTCGAGGGACTGGCGCAAGTGCGCAGCGGCCGCGATGCGCGGGCCCGGCAGATGAGCGAGGCGCTGGACAAGGTCGGCATCCGCGACACGCTCGCCGGTGCCCGCCGTTTCGCCCGCAATCCCGCGCTTGTGAGCCGCGCCCACTTTGCGCGCCATCTGGTTGCAAGCGGGGTGATGCCCGACGTGAAGACGGTCTTTGACCACTATCTGGTGCGCGGCAAGCCCGGCTTCGTGGAGCACGAATGGGCCGCTCTCGAAGATGCGGTCGGCTGGATTCTTGCCGCCGGTGGGATCGCGGTGGTCGCACACCCTGCACGGTATCGCTTGTCCGCTGCCGACATGGGGCGCCTCTTCGATCGCTTCGTTGCGGCCGGTGGGCAGGCGGTCGAGGTCGTCTCAGGTGCTCACAGCGACGACGAGATGCGCCGCTTCGCGACCGTGGCGCGTCAGCGCGGATTGCTGGCGTCGCGCGCATCGGATTTTCATGGCGAGAATGAGAGCCCGGTCGATCTTGGTCGCTGCAATCCGCTGCCGCCCGATCTAGAGCCGGTGTGGACGAAGCTGCTTCCGCCTGCCGCGACACGCGTCTGAGGCGAGCCGTCCGTCCGAATCGTCACCCAAGCATACTCACATGGCCCAATTCTTCTCGCTTCACCCTGAGCAACCGCAGCCGCGCCTGATCCGGCAGGCGGCCGAGATCATCCGCGCGGGCGGCGTGGTGGCGCTGCCTACCGATTCGGCTTATGCGCTCGCCTGCCAGGTTGGCGACGCCGCGCTGCTCGAGCGTGTCAGGCGCATTCGCGGGGTCGACGACCGTCACCATTTCACGCTGCTGTGCCGGGATCTTTCAGAGATCGGCACCTATGCGCGCGTCGACAACAGCCAGTACCGCCTGCTCAAGGCGACCACGCCGGGGCCGTACACCTTCATCCTCGAAGGCACGAAGGAGCTCCCTCGGCGGGTGCTGCATCCCAAGCGCAAGACGATCGGCCTGCGGGTGCCGGAGCACGCGGTGGTGTCGGCCCTGCTTGCCGAACTCGACGGCCCGCTGCTCAGTTCGACCCTGATCCTGCCGGGCGAGGATCTGCCGATGACGGATGCAGAGGACATTCGCGACCGTCTGGGCAAGCAGGTCGATCTGGTCATCGAAGCGGGCTATTGCGGGCCGGAGGCGACCACGGTGATCGACCTGACCTCGGGTTCGCCCGAGCTCATTCGGGCCGGACGCGGTCCGCTCGAACCCTTCGGGCTGTAAGATCGCTGGTTTGGATACGGGCCCGAAATGGATTCGCTGATCTCCACGCTGGCCATCTGGGCGCTGCCGGTGCTGCTTGCAATCACGTTGCACGAGGCGGCCCACGGCTATGTCGCGCGCCATTTCGGCGACCCGACGGCCGACCTCGCCGGTCGCATCACCCTCAATCCGCTGCGCCACATCGACCCGGTGGGGACTATTCTCGTGCCCGCCGGCATCCTCGCGCTCAGCTCGCTGGCGGGTGGGGGCGGCATCCTGTTCGGCTGGGCGAAGCCGGTGCCGGTCAACTTCGGCCGGCTGCGCAACCCCAAGGCCGACATGCTCTGGGTGGCGGCTGCAGGCCCTTTCGTCAATCTCGTCATGGCCGTCGGCTGGGCGATCCTGTTCGCGATCGCGGCGAGGAGCGAGGCCGGCGCCTACACGATTCCGATGCTCAAGATGGCCGACGCCGGCATCCAGATCAACGCGGTGCTGATGGTGCTGAACCTGCTTCCCATTCCGCCGCTGGACGGTGGGCGCATCGCGGTGAGCCTGCTGCCCAACCGGCTCGCCTGGCAGTTCGCGCGGATCGAACCGTATGGATTTCCGATCCTGCTGGTTTTGCTCTTTACCGGCATGCTCGGCGAGATCCTGTGGCCGCTGATCGTCGGCTTCCGCTACCTGCTTTCCACCGTTTTCGGTTTCTGATCCTACATGTACGCAGAACGCGTCCTCTCCGGCATGCGCCCCAGTGGCCGGCTCCACCTCGGCCATTACCATGGTGTCCTCAAGAACTGGGTCAGGCTGCAGGACGAGTACCCCTGCCTGTTCTTCGTCGCTGACTGGCATGCGCTGACGACCCATTACGACACCCCCGAGGTCATCGAGAACAACGTCTGGGAGATGCTGGTCGACTGGCTGGCGGCCGGCATTGATCCGGCACAATCGACGCTCTTCATCCAGTCGCATGTCCCCGAGCATGCCGAACTCCACCTGCTGCTGTCGATGATGACGCCGCTCGGCTGGCTCGAGCGCGTGCCGACATGGAAGGAGCAGCAGGAGCGGATCGAGGGCCGGGATCTGTCGACCTACGGCTTCCTCGGCTACCCATTGCTGCAGTCGGCAGACATCCTGATCTACCGGGCCGACAAGGTGCCGGTCGGAGAGGATCAGGTGCCGCACGTCGAGATCACGCGCGAGATCGCGCGCCGCTTCAATCACCTGTATGGCCGCGAACCCGGCTTCGAGGACAAGGCGAAAGATGCCGTACGCAAGCTCGGCGCCAA
>DMCZ01000026.1:6649-8173 GCA_003446655.1 Thauera sp.
GAGCGTCTGTATGGTTACCTGGAGGGCAGCGGCAAGATGATCCTGGTCGAGCCCGAAGCCCTGCTGACGCCGGCCGCGCGCATGCCCGGGCTCGACGGGCAGAAGATGTCCAAGTCCTACGGCAACACCATCAACCTGCGCGAGGACGCCGACAGCGTGACGCGCAAGGTCCGCACCATGCAGACAGACCCTGCGCGCATGCGCCGCACCGACCCCGGCGAGCCGGAGCGCTGCCCGGTCTGGCAACTGCACGCGATCTACTCGGACGAAGGTACGCTCGAGTGGGTACAGAAAGGCTGCCGCAGCGCGGGCATAGGCTGCCTGGAATGCAAGCAGCCGCTGCTCGATGCGATTCTCAGGGAGCAGCAGGAACTGCAAGAGCGCGCTCAGCCCTATCTCGACGACCCGACGCTGGTGCGCAGCATCATCGCCGATGGCTGCGAGCGGGCCCGCAAACTTGCGCAGGAGACCATGCGCGACGTCCGCGAGGCCATGGGCCTCGACTACGGTTGAGCGCCGCAGCGGCGGATACCGAGGGACGGAGGGTTCGATGAACATGCCGCTTGACCTGGCGCCAGGCGACATCGGCTTATCGCCCGATGTACTCGCGCGCATCTACGGCGAGCCCCTGCTCGAACTGCCCAAAGACCTGTATATTCCGCCCGACGCGCTGCAGGTGATCCTCGAAGCCTTCGAGGGGCCGCTGGATCTGCTGCTGTACCTGATTCGCAAGGCCAACCTCGACGTGCTCGACATTCCGATGGCACCGCTCACGGCGCAGTACCTCGAGTACGTCGAGGCCATGCGGGCGAGCAACCTCGAGTTGGCGGCCGAGTATCTGCTGATGGCGGCGATGCTGCTCGAGATCAAGTCACGCATGCTGCTGCCACGGCCGCCGCGCGAGAACGCGGAAGAGGCGGACCCGAGGGCGGAGCTGGTGCGTCGACTGCTCGAGTACGAGCAGATGAAGCTCGCTGCGGCCCGCCTCGACAGCCTGCCGCGCGTGGAGCGCGATTTCGAGTGGGTGGGCGTGTTCGTGGCGGAGAAGGTCGTCGAGCGCCTGCCGGACGTGAGCTTGCACGATCTGCAGCTGGCATGGCTGCGCATCATGAAGAAGGCACGGCTCAACCAGAGCCACCGGGTCGGGCGCGAGCAGCTCTCGGTCCGCGAGCACATGACGGCAATCTTGCGCAAGCTGGGCGACGGCAGCTTCGTGATGTTCGATGCCCTGTTCGACGTCGGGCTGGGTGCCTCGGGTCTGGTGGTGAGTTTTCTCGCTGTGCTCGAGCTGGTGAAGGAAAAACTGGTCGAAGTGACCCAGAACGAGGCCTTTGCGCCGATCTACGTGAAGCTGGCAGATGGAACCCCCAACGACGCCTGAGTCGTATCTGCGCATCATCGAGGCGGCGCTGCTCGCCGCATCCGTGCCGCTGCCGGTGTCGGAGCTGCGCAAGCTGTTCGACGAGGACCCCGGCCCGGATCTGCTCCGGCGTCTGCTCGACGAACTGCGCGCGGAGTGGGCAG
>DMCZ01000026.1:8478-9198 GCA_003446655.1 Thauera sp.
ATTCGCGGCGTGGCGGTGTCGCCCAACGTATTGAAAACACTCGAATCGCGCGGATGGGTCGACGTTGTCGGCCACCGCGACACACCCGGGCGGCCGGCCCTGTTCGCCACCACCCGGCGCTTCCTCGATGAGATGGGGCTGCGCAGCCTGACCGAGCTGCCCGCGCTCACCGAGATCGAAAAGATCATGGACCTAGTCGATGCCTCCCAGACCGAACCGGCCGTTGCGCCCGCCCCTGAAGAAGAAATCTGACGCGATCGAGATCCTCGACCGTGACCCGCGCGACGCGCGTAACCGTCGTGGTGCCGGTCCGGTGGGCGACGAGGACGCTCAGCCCAGCCGCAAGGACGCTCATCTGAACGCGGACCCGCGCGGACCCCGTGCGCCACGCACGGGAGGCGCAGCCCAGGGGGCGCGCCGGCCGCGCATCGAGGGCGATCCTGCACGCCATCCGGAGGCGCACCGGTCAGCGCTTGGTCAGCCTGAGCGCGGCGAGCGTCCCGGGCGTGGCCGCGGCCAGGGCAGCGGGCGAAATGCACCGACCACGCTCACCGAGCCCGAGCGCCTGCAGAAGGTGCTCGCGCAGGCTGGCGTCGCCTCGCGGCGCGAGATCGAGGAGTGGGTGGTGGCCGGTCGCATCTCGGTCAATGGCTTGCCTGCGTCGCTCGGGCAGAAGATCGGTCCGGGCGACCGCGTCAAGGTGAATGGAAAGCTGATTCC
>DMCZ01000104.1 GCA_003446655.1 Thauera sp.
GGCTATGCGGTGTTCGGCAAGGTGATCAAGGGCATGGACGTGGTGGAGAAGATCGGCAAGGTGGCGACCGGCAACCGCGGCTTCCACCAGAACGTGCCGGTCGAGCCGGTCGTCATCGAGAGCGCCCGCGTGGTCGAGGCTGCCAAGCCGGCGAAGAAGAACGCGAAGTAAGCGCAGCACACCCGCGTCGGGCCTGGATGCCCGTCGTGCCCCAACCCGGCCGCGACGCAGCCGGGCATACAACGGATTCACCCAGGAGAACCGCTCATGGCAGTCAAGCTGCACACCAACCACGGCGTCATCACCCTCGAACTCGACGCCGACAAGGCCCCGGTCACGGTCGCCAACTTTCTCGCCTACGTCGAGTCGGGCCACTACAACAACACCATCTTCCACCGCGTCATCGACGGCTTCATGATCCAGGGTGGCGGCTTCGAGCCGGGCATGAACCAGAAGCCGACCGGCGAGCAGATCAAGAACGAGGCCGACAACGGTCTCAAGAACGAGCGCGGCACCATCGCCATGGCGCGGACCCAGGCCCCGCACTCGGCCACCGCGCAGTTCTTCATCAACGTCGCCGACAACGACTTCCTCAACCACCGCTCGCCCGACCTGCAGGGCTGGGGCTACTGCGTGTTCGGCAAGGTCACGGACGGCATGGACGTGGTGGACGCGATCCGCAAGGTCAAGACCGGCTCCAGCGGCTTCCACCAGGACGTGCCCAAGGAAGACGTGATCATCGAGCGCGCCGAAGTCGTCTGATCGTGTCCGCGCGCGCGCCCTCGCAAGCGGCGTCCGCTCCGGCCCAGCCGGGCGGGGCCGCCACCGCGATGCCGGAAGCCGCCCGCGCGGCGCTTCCGGCATTGTTCATTTCAGACCTTCACCTGAGCGAGGACGAGCCCGCCAACGTCGACGCCTTCCTCGCCTTCCTGCAGGGGCCGGCGCGCGCGGCCGCGAGCCTCTTCATCCTCGGCGACCTGTTCGAATACTGGGCCGGCGACGACGACCTCGGCACGCCCTTCAACGCCCGCATCGCCGCTGCCCTCCGCAGCCTGTCCGAGGCCGGCACCGCGCTGTTCTTCATGACCGGCAACCGCGACCTGCTCGCCGGGCCGGCCTTTGCCGAAGCCATCGGCGCCACCCTCCTCGACGACCCGGCACGCGTGCGCTTCGGCGACGACTCCAATGCCCCGGTGCTGCTGCTCGCCCATGGCGACGCGCTGTGCACCGACGACCTCGCCTACCAGGCCTACCGCCGCCAGGTGCGCGATCCGGCCTGGCAGGCGGGCTTCCTGGCCCAGCCCCTGGCCGCACGCAAGGCCTTCATCGCCTCGCTGCGGCAGAAGAGCGAGGCCGCCAAGGCCGAGAAGGCGATGGAGATCATGGACGTCAACGCCGACGCAGTGGCTGCACTGCTGCGCGAACACGGTTATCCAACCCTCGTGCACGGCCACACGCATCGCCCCGCCTGCCACCACATCCGGGTGGATGGCTACGACTGCGTCCGCCACGTGCTGCCCGACTGGCGCGGCGAGGCGTGCTGGCTCGCCTTCGACGGCGCCCAGCTGACGAGCGGCGGCGCGCCCGGGGCGGCCTGACGCCGTCCCGCGGGCGGCCGCGACCTGCCGGACGAAGTCGGCGACATCGGCTCTCCGCGCATTGTGGCGATGCATAGCGCGCCACCTGCCCGAGATCTTCGCGGTCGAGGCCGGGGTGCCGGCGGGCTGATCGCCATGAGGGTGCTGATCCCGAGCCCGCTGCGGCCCTACACCGGTGCGCGCGAGATGGAGGCCGACGACACGCTCTTCATCGTGCAGGCCCTGAGCGGCGGCTGACACCCGAGGCCGTAGCCCGCGCCAGGAACTCACGGATCCGCGTCGGATCGCGGGTTATCATCGTCATACGTGGAACCCCGATGCGAAGCGCCGATGCGCGCGCTGTGCATCGCCACGTTTGCCCATTCCGGAACAGACCATGGAGGTAACACGATGGCGAACTACAAGATCGAAGACATCGAAGGCATCGGCGAAGTCACCGGCAAGAAGTTCCGCGACGCCGGCGTGAAGGACACCGACGCCCTGCTCGCCGCCAGCACCACGCCGTCGGCACGCGCCAGGCTCGCCGAGGCCACCGGCCTTTCGGCCGCCCAGG
This sequence comes from Thauera sp., assembly GCA_003446655.1. Taxonomy (GTDB): domain Bacteria; phylum Pseudomonadota; class Gammaproteobacteria; order Burkholderiales; family Rhodocyclaceae; genus Thauera. Next base: position 2,152 of record DMCZ01000104.1, read on the forward strand.
TGCTGAAGTTCGCCAACATGGCCGACCTCTACCGCATCAACGGCGTCGGCTCCGACTACGCCCAGTTGCTAGAAGCCGCTGGCGTCGACACCGTGCCTGCCCTCGCCCGCCGCTCGCCGGCCAACCTGGCGGCGACACTCGCCGAGGTCAATGCCGAAAAGAAGCTCACCCGCCGCGTGCCGCCTGAGGCGGACGTTACCAAGTGGGTCGAGCAGGCGAAGGAGTTGCCACGCGTGCTCGAATATTGAGTGAGTCGTGTCGCCGCGGGCGGTGGTCTGACGTCCGTGCTGACGGAAGCAGGCCCCGCTGCGGCGGGGTTCACTGCGGCGGCGATCGCCACGAGGCGTTAAAGCGTTCGTGGACTCGTCCTGGCATGCCGCGGAGCCTGTGCCTGTTCGGGTGCGGCAGGAGCCTGCGATCCGCCCGAGTCACTTTCTGCCAGGACCGGACGAGGGAAACTCTTCGGAGGCGTGAATCACGCCCCCTCCGAACCGTCCACCGCCGTGAACGCCCAACCGCCCCCGAGTGCGCGATACAGCTGCACCACCGCCTGATGCCGTGCGCGCGTGGTCTGACTGAGGCCGAGTTCGCTGTCGAAGAGCTGACGCTCGGCGTCGATCACTTCGAAATAGCTGGAGATCCCGGCGAGGTAGCGCGCATTGCTGACACGCAGCCGTTCGCGGTTGGCGTGGACCACCTGGCGGTTGGCTTCAGCCTGCTCACTCAGGCGCTGGTAGGCGACCAGCGCGTCGCTCACTTCGCGAAAGGCCTGGCGGATCGTGGCCTTGTACTGCTCGACCAGGATGCGCTGCTGCGCCTCTGCAGCGTCGACGCCCGCCCGCAGGCGGCCGGCGTCAAATAGCGGCAGGCCGATCGCTGGCTGCAGCGACCAGGCGTAGCGACCGCTGATGAAGAGCTGGCCCAGGTCGGTGCTGGCGAAGCCGAGCAGCGTGGTCAGCGTGATCCGCGGCAGGAAATCCTTGCGCGCGGCGTCCACGTTAGCCCCGCCCGCACGCAGCGCCTCCTCCGCGGCGCGGATGTCGGGACGGCGCTGCAGCAGGTCAGCGGGAAGGCCGGCGCTGAGCCGTGCGGGCGCCTGCAGCGCATCGAGCCGGACGCTGCGCTCGATTTCCCCCGGGTTGCGGCCGAGCAGCACGCCGAGCGCGTTCTCGGCCTGCGCGATGCGGCGCGCCTGGTCGGCGAGTGCCTGCTCCGAGCTGGCGAGCAGGGACTCGGCCTGGCGCACGTCGAGGATGGACGACACGCCCTCGTCGAAGCGCGCGCGCGTCAGGCGAAGCGCCTTGCGCCGGCCGTCGAGGGTGCGGCGGGTGATCTCGTGCTGGGCATCAAGGTCGAGCAGGTCCAGGTAGAGCAAGGACACCTGCGCGACCAGACTCGTGCGCACACCGTCGGCAAGCGCGGCGCTGGCGAGCACCTCCCGGCGCGCGGCCTCGGTACGCGCGGCGAGCCGGCCCCAAAGGTCGATCTCCCAGGCCGGCATCGCCAGGCCGACCACCGCGCTCTCGCCGACGCGGTTCTCACGTGGATCGAAGCCGGGCATGCGCTCGCGCGTCGCCGAGGCGCTCGCATTCACGCCCGGAAAGAGCGCCGCGCGCTCGGTGCCGTACTGTGCGCGGGCAAGCTCGATGCGCTCGATCGCGATGCGCAGGTCGGCGTTGGCGGCGAGCGCCTCCTCGATCAGGGCGTGGAGCTCGGGCGCGGGCAGGATCTCCCGCCATGGCAAGGCTCCCAGGCTCGCGGCGCCCTGCTCCGCCTCGACATTCTCCACCGCCGCCTGCCGCGGCCAGCTTTCCGGCACGGGTACGCCCGGGCGCACGAAGGCGGAGGACTGACAGGCGGCCAGCGCAAGGGCCAGGAGGGGCAATACGGCGGACAGCAGGCCCGCGGCACGTGGCGGTCGCATCATCGTCCTGCCTCCGTCTCGTCGCCGCGGATGCGGAAGAAGCTCGCGTACAGCAGCGGCACCACCACCAGCGTCAGCCCGGTGGCAAAGATGAGGCCGAACATGATCGTCACCGCCATGCTGCGGAAGAAGGGATCGACCAGCAGCGGCGCCACCCCCAGCACCGTCGTCGCCGCGCCCAGGAAGACCGGACGGGCGCGGCTCGCCGAGGCATCGAGCACCGCGAGCAGGCGCGGCTTGCCGTCGCGGATCTCGACGTCGATCTGGTCCACCAGCACGATCGCGTTCTTGATCAGCATGCCGGTCAGGCTCAGGAAGCCGAGGATGGCCATGAACTCGAAGGGCGCCTGGAACACCAGCAGCCCGATTGCCACCCCCACCACTGCCAGCGGCACGGTGAGCCAGATCACCGCGGTCTGGCGCAGCCCATTGAACATCACGATCACCGCCACCACCATCGCCGCGAAGCCGAAGGGTGCTGCCGCGGCCAGGCCGGCGTTGGCCTCGGCCGAGGCCTTGTGCTCGCCGTGCCACTCGAGCACGTAGCCCGGCGGCAGGGGGATGGCCTCGATCTGCGGGCGCAAGCGCTCGAACAGCGGCGCGGAGAGTTGGCCGGCGGGCGGGTCGCACTGTGCCTTGATGGTCGGGAACCGGTTCTCGCGCCGGATCAGCGCGTCCTCCCACACCGTGTCGACGCGCTCGACGAACTGGCTCACCGGGACGTACTTGCCGGCGGTCGCACTGAACACCTGGGCGTTGGCGAGATCCTCGACGCCGCGGCGCTCGTCCGCCGGCGCCCGCGCCAGGATGGGGATCAGGCGCTCGCCTTCGCGGTACACGCCGATCTGCTGGCCGACGTAGGTGCGCTCGAGCGCGGCCGCGATGTCCGAGGGCAGCACGCCAGCGCGCTGTGCGGCCTCGACCGAGAAGCGCGGGCGCACCACTGGCACCGCCTGGCGCCAGTCGTCCTGGATCGCCACCGCTTCGGGGTCGGCGGCCATGATCGCCTTGGCCTCTTCCGCCAGCCGGCGCAGCACCGCCGGATCCGGGCCGCGGAACGCGGCTTCGATCTTCTTGCCGCCGCCGCGGCCGAGCATGAACTTCCACACCTTGACGCTGGCCTGCGGAAAGGCGGCTTCCAGCTCCGGCTGCAGGCGCTCGATCAGGCCGGCGATGTCCTCGAAGCGTTCGACATCGACCAGCAGCTGGCCATAGGCCGGGTTGGGGTCTTCCGGGCTGTAGGTGAGCATGAAGCGCAGCGCGCCCTGACCGATGAAGCTGGAGATGTGGGTCACGCCGGGCGCGGCGCGCACCTTGGCCTCGGCCTGGGCTACGACGGCCGCGGTGGTGTGGATGTCGGTGCCCTGCGGCAGCGCCAGATCGACCACGAACTGCGGCCGCGCGGAGTCAGGCATGAAACCCGGCGGCACGTAGCCGAAGGCGACCACGCCCGCGGCGAGCAGACCGACCAGTACCACGCCGCTTGCGGCACGCCGTGCGAGCACCCCCTGCAGCAGGCGGCGATAGGCGCGCAGCAGACCGCCTTCCTGAACCTGCACGTCCGCCTTCACCTTGAGGAAGGCGGCGCACAGCAGCGGCGTCAGCGTGATCGCGAACAGCCACGACAGCAGCATCGAATACAGGATGACCCAGAACAGGGAGCCGGCGTACTCGCCCATGTCAGTGGGCGACAGGCCGATCGCGCTGAAGGCGAGGATGCCGACCACGGTGCCGCCGAGCAGCGGCCATACCGTGGCGCGCACTACCGCACCCGCGGCGGTGGCTACTCTTTCGCCCTTTTGCATCCGCACCAGGATCCCGTCGGTGACCACGATCGCGTTATCCACCAGCATGCCGAGCGCGATGATCAGGGCGCCGAGCGAGATGCGCTGCATCGCGATGTCGTCCATCAGCATCGCGATCAGCGTGCCGGCAACGGTCAGCACCAGCACCGCGCCGATGATCAGCCCGCTGCGCAGCCCCATGAACAGCAGCAACACCACGACCACGATCGCCACTGCGGCGACCAGGTTGTCCACGAAGCCCGCCACCGCCGCGCGCACCGAGTCCGACTGGAATGAGACCACGTTGAGCTCCATCCCCACCGGACGCTGGTCTTCGAGCTCGGCCAGGCGGCGCTTGACCGCGTCGCCCATCTCCACGACGTTGCCGCCAAGCACGTTGGAAATGCCCAGCCCGATGGCCGCACGGCCGTCGTGGCGCATCAGCACCGCAGGCGGGTCGACGTACTCGCGGCGGATCTCGGCCACATCGCGCAGGCGCAGCAGGCCGCTCGCCGCGTCGCCCGCGACCACCAGTTCGCCGAGCGCCGCTACCGAGACGACGCCGTCTGCCGGCTGGATCTGCAGGCGCAGCGGGCCGGCATCGACCGCACCAGCGGGCGCGATCAGGTTCTGCGCGCGCAGCGAAGCGTAGATGCGGTCGAGCGGCACGCCGAGCTGCGCGGCGCGCGCACTCGACACCTCGACGTAGATCGCCTCCTTGCGCTCACCGAGCAGCGCCACCCGCGCCACCCCCGGCACCAGCACCAGCTCGCGGCGCAGGAAGTCGACGTAGTCGTACATCTGTCGTGGGCTGTAGCCCTCGCCGGTGACGGCGTAGAAGAGTGCGAAGACATCGCCGAAGTCGCCCTTGACCACCGGCTCGGCCGCGCCGGGCGGCAGCGCGCGCGCGGCCTCGGCAATCTTGCTGCGCAGCTTGTCCCAGACCTGGTCAAGCTCGGCCTGGGTACGCGAGAAGGCGAGCTTGGCCTCGACCTTGACCAGCGACTCGCCGGCGCGCGAGACCGAAGTGACCTCCTCCACCTCCTGCATCTGCTGCACCGCGCCCTCGATGCGGTCGGTGATCTCTTGGGCAACCTGCGCCGGCGAAGCGCCCGGGTAGGCGGTAACGACCACTGCCTGACGGATGACGAACTCGGGGTCCTCGAAGCGGCCGAGGCGCTCGTAGGCCAGCGAGCCACCCACGAGCACCAGCAAGGTGGCAACCCAGGCAACGACGGCCTTGCGCAGCGTGTATTCGGCGATGTTCATGGGCACTCCCGGCTCAGCGGGGCTCGAGCGGGCGCACGAGCATGCCTTCGCGCAGCGCGCTGACGCCGGCGGCGACGATGCGGCTGCCTGACTCGAGCCCGGCGGCCACTACGATTTCGCTTCCCAGGATCGCACCCGTCTGGATCGGCTTGCGGCTGACACGGTCGTTTTCATCGACCACCCATACACCGGGTCGTCCTTGCGCGTCGGAGGCAACGGCGGTCAGCGGGATGGTCGTGAGCCCATCGGTCACGGCAGCGCTGCCGGCGGCGGTGGCGGGCTCCACGATCACAGCCATGCCGGGCAGCAGATTCAGTTCTTTTGGCACGGAGTCGACTGCCAGCACCACGACATAGGTCTGCGTCAGCGGGTCGGCCTCCGCAGCGAAGGACTTTAGCGTCAGCGCCAACGGCTGGTGCGATTCGCCCTCGAGGAACGCGATGGCACCCTGCTGCGGCCGCATGCGGCGCACCAGCCTCTCGGGCACGTTCACCACCACCTCGAGCGCGCGCAGGTCCTGCAGCTCGGCAATCGGCTGCTTGGCCTGCACGTTGGTGAAGGGCTCGATCCGGCGGCGGGTGATGACGCCCTCGAAGGGCGCCTTGATCACGGTGTCGGCGAGATCGCGCTCGGCAGCGGCAAGGCTGGTACGTGCGGTTTCGAGACGGGCGCGGCGGTCATCGACCTCGGCGCGGGCGACCGCCTGCTCGCTCTCCCACAGACGCTGGTAGCGCGCGAGGTCGTTCCTGGCTCGCTCGAATTCGGCGCGTGCCGCATCCAGGCGCGAACGGTAAATGCGGTCATCGAGGCGCGCGACCACTTCGCCACCCTTCACTCGCCGCCCCTCCTCAAGGCTGAAGCGGTCGACGAAGCCGGGCACGTCGAACGAGAGCTCCGCGCGCTTCGCGGCGCGCACCCGGCCCGGAAGGCGCAAGGCCTCGCCAACCGGTGCCTCGCCCACGCTGACGATCACGGCCGGGCGGATCGGCTCCCGAGCGGGGACGGGCGCGGGCGCCTCGCTGCATCCCGCGAGCGCCAGACACAGGGCCGAGGCAAGCATTGCAATGGAAAAATTAGGAGTGCCCATGGAATCCTTGGGGTCAGAGACGGCGATCAGGCAGCACGCGAGCCCCGAGACAACCGGCTGCCGGTGTGAGCCTGGCCGGGCGTGCGCTCGAGTCGTCACCAAAGTCCCACGGTGAAGGGGCGGACCGCGATGCCATCGCAGGGAGGAAAGGGGTCAGTGCGGACGATCGAGAATCCGCTTGTGCAGCCGGTCATAATCGCGGCGATCGATCGCCCCTTCGTCGAGGGCGCGTTGCAGGTCGGCCAGTTCCTGGCCCTTCGAGATCGTCGTGGTGCCCTGCACCTTGACATACGTGTCGCCGCCGCAACCGGCAATGAGGACGCAGACCAGCACTGCGAGCACGGAAGATGAGATCGAGCGCATGCGTCACTCCACGCTATCGATGAGGCGTTTGCGTTGGCGCTCATACTCGCGCTGCGAAAGCGCACCACTCTCGCGGGCGCGCTTGAGGTCGATGAGTTGCTGGCCGATCGAGACGTCGACCGTCGGCCGAACCACCTCGTGCCCGCCGCAACCGGTCAGCGACAAGCCGAGCAGCCCGGCGAGGAGCGCAAGTCTGGTGTTCATTGGACGGACCCCATGAGCGTGGCGAAATGAACGACCGAAACCGGCCATGCACGACGCGCGAAATCGAGTTGCTCAGCGTAATCCGGGCCGGATGCCCCATGTGCGCATTCGTCCCAAAATGGGCCAAACCCAAGCACGCGAGCGCCGTCGCGAGCGCGCCACCACGAACATCGCCCTAGCTTGGCGAACGGGGCCAACTTGGCCGGCGGGATCTGCTCGAGCACTTAGCTGAGCATGGACGCCTACATCGCCAGCTCGAGTTGATACAGCCGCAGTGCCTGTATGGGCGTAATCACTTCACCCGCCTCCCGGACCATGTGCTGGCGGGCGTCCACCCGGGCCTGCTCCAGCGCACAGGACAACGCCGGCAAGGTAGCGAATAGCGGATCGAATCGTCATCGTGCCTCCCCATCCTGCTTGTTATTCACGATGATGCTGGTGGCGACCGCACCCGCTGCGACCCCGACCAACACTCGGCTGAGATCGTCATCGTCGTCGTTGCGACGGTCGTAGCGGTCGCGGTAATAGCGGTCCTCGTAACGGTCCCGGATTCGCTCGCGCCGATGCTGCGCGACCGCGCCTGCGACGTAGGCCCGCTTCATCTGCCGATGACGGATTGCATCCTTGGCCGCCAGCGACCGCTCCACCCGTCGCTCGCGTGCGCGCGACGATTGCGCCTCGGCTGGCTGCGGCCACAGGCCTGCGAGCAAGATCAGGGCTAGACCCAGCGCGGCGAACTGCGCGGGTTCGGCCCTCGCGTTCGGTACGAAAAGAACCAGGCACAGCGCCAGGCTGCAGACAAAGGGAGGCATCTTCATTTCAGGCTTTCTTCGAGGGGGACAGCAATCAGAACGGTGCATGCGCGGCCGAGGATTCAGGGTCGATCGAGGTCCGCCGCAACACGCCAGGGTACCGAACAGGCGGAGAGACTGAGCTCATGCGCACTCGGGAGGGCAAGGCGTAGCGTCTTCATCAGTCGGGGCCGATCGGAAGCATCACGCTCGCGCGCAGAAAGCGGCCGTTGAAATAGATGCCGTCGATGCGCCGCGCAACCGCGTTCGATGCACCCGGCGGGAGGTCGAGGTCGACGATGAACCAAGGGCGCAGCGGGTCGCCCTCACGGACCGGTTGGATGCCGCGCACTGGACCAAAACGGCTCATGCGCGCGCTCAGGGTCGCGAGATCGGTTTCCGCACTCAGGCCCGACAAGATCAGCTTCAATTGCAGTCTCCGCCGGCTGAACAGGATTGGGTCGAAAAGGGCTTGCAGGATAAATCTGACGCAAAGAGAATCGGCGCCAGTCGGCCCACTTTGGGACGCATACCCGAGGAGACATCAAGATGGACGACTTCGACCGGCGCTTCGAGAAGACCTTCTCGATGGTGGCGTTCGCGAGCAACCGCCACCTGGTCGATCACATGCGACGCTTGATCAACTTGCTCGAGATCGACGCGGAGAGCGCCATGTTGTGGGGCCTGGTCGCGCACCTGGGCGTCGCGCACGCCATGCACCCCGGGGCACAGCCGGCAGACCTGCTCGCACCCGACGGATTCATGCTCGGCGGGGCACGCCCCGTGCGCCTGGCCGATCTGGTACAGGTGTCGGGACTGCCCAAGGAGACCGTGCGGCGCAAGCTCGAGAAGCTGCGTGAGCGCGGCAAGCTGGGTCGCACCGATGACGGACACTGGGTCGCGCCGCGCACGGGTGTCGACGAGAGGACCTACGAATTCACCCGCGAGTCGGTCAAGCGCCTGTTGCAGACAGCGCGCGTGATCGAAGGCATCCTCCAGCACGCGCGACTGGACTGAAGTGTGGCGGCGGGCAGCGTCCCATCATGATGTCGCTGAATACCCGGCAGGGGACTCGACCGTCACCCGGGCCGCGCCGAGACGCAGGGCGAGGCGGCGCCAGTGGCGTTCGGGCAGATGGGCGTACAACCACAGTTCGGCAGGGCGCCACATCGCCACCCAGGCGAAGATGTTCAGGCTCTCCCGCACCCCGTTCATGAGCTTTCCCGCGTCGTCGGGGATCGCCTGAGCAAAGGCGAGCAGCATGACGACGCAGAGCAGGCCGACCACACTCGATACTCGCGCGAAACGGAAGATGTCGCGGATCTGCAGCGTGTGACGATCCGCTACGCGCGCGAAGTGCGAGCGCACCCGTGCTGCGATCGCATTCGCGTACGCCTCGTCGGCGTCGGGGGCAACGAAACGGATCAACAGCGGCAAACGCTCGTCCGCCGCCCGGGCCTGTGTGACAAGTTCCTCCGCGATGCTGGCCGGAAGCGCATCGCTCAACGACTCGCCCTCTTGGGCTTTCAAGGCGCGAACGCTGTCGACGCACACACAAAGCTCATGGCAAGAAATTTTCATTACTGCCTTCTCCCGCGCGCGTATTCACGAAGCGCGATGATTACGCGCCGCAAAGAGGCCCGGTAGACGATCGGCCCATTTCGGGCAGGCACACTCGCCAACTACGCTCGACGGAACGAACAGGGCGCCGATCGAATGGCAGCAGTCCGAGTGGAGCCACCCTTCGAGTGGCCGCGCTAGCCGCGGGTCGAACGACGCGTCGTGACCGGATGCCGCCACTGCGTGAATGGCTTGCGCACCCGACAACCACGACAACGTGCCGGAGTTCCACATCGACGACAGCGACATGATCCGGTGGGAAACGGCTCGCACCTGTCCCTCGTATTGCGGTCAAGCGGCGCAAACGTTTCCCGGATGCGTGCGGGGTACTCCTGGAGAGGCGAGGACTGTCCGAGCGAAGCGAGTTCCGCAGCCTCGGAAGGAATACCCCGTGCGCATCCCACCCCGCGACCGTCACCCAACCCCCGGTCTTGAGCCGGCCGAAGCCACCGCAGCGTCATCACGCAAGCACAACGGGGATGGCACGAAAAAAAGGGAGGCCCAGCCCTGACGGCGACCTCCCCCATTCGACAATCCCGACGACCGCCGAGCGATACGGACTTACCGCCGCGCCAGTCCCCGCGCCAGGTCTTCCTTCAGATCCTCGACATCCTCGAGCCCGACCGCGATCCGCAGCAGGCCCTCGCCAATGCCCGCGGTGGCGCGCGCCTCGGCGGTGATGCGGCCGTGCGTCGTGGTGGCCGGGTGAGTGATGGTGCTCTTGGTGTCACCCAGATTGGCAGTGATCGAGATCAGGCGAGTCGAATCGACCACCTTCCACGCCGCCTCGCGGCCGCCCTCGACGTCGAAGCTCAGGATGGCGCCGCCCGACTTCTGCTGACGCATCGCGAGCGCATGCTGAGGATGGGACTCCAGCCCCGGGTAATACACACGCGCCACACCCGGCTGCGCCTCCAGCCAGCGTGCGAGCTCGAGCGCGTTCGCAGACTGCGCCTCCATGCGGATGCGCAAGGTCTCCAGCCCCTTCAGGATCACCCAGGCATTGAACGGCGACAGCGTCGGGCCGGCCGTGCGCAGGAACTTGAAAACCTCGTCCGTCACCACCTTGCGACCCGCCACCGCGCCGCCGAGCACGCGGCCCTGACCGTCGAGGTACTTGGTGGCCGAATGCACGACGACGTCGGCGCCGAGCTCGAGCGGACGCTGCAGCGCCGGCGAGCAGAAGCAGTTATCCACCGCGAACAGCACGCCCGCCTCGCGCGCGATCGCCGCCACGCCGGCGATGTCGATGACCTCGGTGAGCGGATTGGACGGCGTCTCGGTGAAGAACAGTTTGGTCTGCGGCGTGATCGCGTCACGCCAGGCGTCGAGGTCGGTCGCAGCGACGAAGGTGGTGCTGATGCCGAACTTCGACAGGATGCCGCCGAACAGCTGCTGCGTTGCGCCGAACAAACCGTTGGACGCCACCACGTGGTCGCCCGCCTGCATGGTCGCCATCGCCAGCGACAGGATCGCCGACATCCCGGATGCGGTGGCGATGCAGGCCTCCGCCCCCTCCATCGCCGCCAGCCGGGTCTGCATCGCGGTCACGGTCGGGTTCGAGAAGCGCGCGTAGACGTAGCCCTCCTCGGCACCGGAGAAGCGCGCCGCCGCCTGCGCCGCGCTGTCGAACACGAAGCTCGACGTCAGGTACATCGCGTCGCCGTGCTCACCGAAAGGCGTACGCTCGATTCCCGCACGTACCGCGAGGGTGTCGGGGTGGTAAGCCGGCGTGTCGGAATGACTCATGTTGCGTTCCTGTCGATGCGGGCAATGAGGCGGAGCAGCTTCAGCGCTCGCCACCCGAGGCGAGGTTGAGGTCGAGCTGGCCGTTGTCGACATCGTCGCCGCTGTCGCCCTTGCCCGGCTTGTCCTCACCACGCTGGTTCTCGACCCCGGTCAGGTACTCTGCCGTGATGTCCCCGGTGATGTACTGACCATCGAAACAGGAGGTCTCGAAGAAGCTGATGGCCGGGTTGAGCGCACGCACCGAGGCCTTGAGGTCATCGAGATCCTGGTAGATCAGACCATCGGCGCCGATCTCCTTGCAGATATCGGCCTCGTCGCGGTCGGAGGCGATCAGTTCGCCGCGAGTCGGCATGTCGATGCCGTAGACGTTGGCGTAGCGGACCGGCGGCGCAGCCGAGGCGAGATAGACCTTCGTTGCCCCCGCCTCGCGCGCCATGTTGACGCTGTCTCTTATACACATCT
>DMCZ01000046.1:0-1994 GCA_003446655.1 Thauera sp.
AGATGTGTATAAGAGACAGCCATCGCCACCATCGGCATCGCCGAGATCATCCGCCTGGTGATCCGCACCGAGGACTGGCTGACTGGCGGCGTGCGCGGCGTCAATGGCATCCCGCGCCCCTTCGGCGACCTCGACTACATGCCTTCGCAGCTCGCCTATCTCGGTCTCGTGCTGGTGCTGCTGCTCACCGCGTACCTGCTCGTCGAGCGCCAGGTCAAGGCGCCCTGGGGGCGGATGATGCGCGCCATCCGCGACAACGAGCTCGCCGCTGCGGCGATGGGCAAGCGCATCGAGGCGCGCCGGCTGCAGGCCTTCGTGTTCGGTTCGGCGTTGATGGGCCTGGCCGGGGCGCTGTTCGTGCATTTCAATCGCTCGGTGACGCCCGAGGCGATCGACCCGATGATCGCCACCTTCCTGATCTGGATCATGCTGATCCTCGGCGGTTCGGGGAACAACCGCGGCGCCATCCTGGGTGCGGCGGTGATCTGGATCATCTGGTCGGTGTCCGAGCTGCTCACCGACCGCCTGCCCACCGAGATTGCTGTGCAGGCCAAGTACGCGCGCGTGTTCATCATCGGGCTGACGCTGCAGCTGGTGCTGCGCTTCCGCCCCGAGGGCATCCTGCCCGAGCGCCAGGCGGGCTCTCCGCCGCATCGCTGACCGAGCCGGGCAGGTTCGACCGCAACCCGGCACAGGCCCGCACGGGCCGTACTCAACCATCACGTGCTTCGGCACATTCAGGAGGTGACAAGGTGAAGAAGAAAGCAATCGCAGGTCTGGTCGGTGCCGCGCTTGGCGCCGCTGTCGTTGCCGCGCCGGCGCACGCCCAGGATGTCAAGATCGGCCTGTTGGCGGCGATCTCAGGCCCGATCGCGGCGCTCGCGCCGCCGATGGCGGCAGCGTCCAAGCTGGCGGTAGCCCATGTCAATGAGCAGGGCGGCATCCTCAAGGGCGGCAAACTTGAAGTCGTGCTCGGCGACAGCGCCTGCAACCCGCAGAACGCCACCGACGCCGCCACCAAGGCGGTGAACATCGACCGCGTGATCGCCATCGTCGGCCCGGCCTGCTCGGGTGCGGTGCTCGCGACCGCCAACTCGGTCGCCGTGCCCGCCGGCGTACTGCTGATCACCCCCTCGGGTACTTCGCCCGAGATCACCAAGCTCAACGACAAGGATCTCGTCTATCGCACCCTGCCGTCCGATGATTACCAGGGCCGTGCGCTGGCGCGCACCCTGAAGGCGCGCGGCATCGACAAGGTCGCGGTGGCCTATCTCAACAACGACTACGGCAAGGGCCTGGCCGAATCCTTCAAGGCCGAGTTCGAGGCCAACGGCGGCACCATTGCCGGCTATTCGGGCCATGAGGAGGGCAAGGCCTCCTACCGCTCCGAGCTGGCCACGCTTGCCCGCGGCGGCGCCGACACCCTGATCCTCTTCGATTACGGCGACGGCACCGGCCTGACCCTGCTGCGCCAGGCGCTGGAGAACAACTTCTTCAAGACCTTCGTCGGCGCTGACGGCATGAAGTCCGAGGGGCTGGTCAAGTCCATCGGTGCCAAGAACCTCGAGAATTTCTTCGTCTCGGCGCCGGTCGGCGAGGCATCGGCCTCGCTCGACAATTTCAACAAGGCCTTCAAGGCCGCGGGCGAGAACATCGACGCGGTGTTCGCCACCACCTCGTACGATGCTGCCTTCCTCGCCGCGCTTGCGATCGAGAAGGCCGGCGGGGACAAGGCGAAGCTGGCCGAATCGCTGCGCGCGGTGGCGATGGCGCCGGGCGAGCCGATCATGGCTGGTGAGTGGGCGAAGGCCAAGCAGCTGATCGCCGAGGGCAAGGACATCGACTACAAGGGCGCCGGCGGGGACCACGAGTTCGATGCCGCCGGCGACGTGCCCGGCAGCTACGCCTTCTTCAAGGTCAGCGGCACGGGCTACGAGTCGATCGCCGACATGAAGTGAGCGCCAGCGGGCGGATCGCCGCGTGGCGCTCGCCCA
>DMCZ01000046.1:2234-3677 GCA_003446655.1 Thauera sp.
GGGTTCGCGCGACGGCGCGGCCCTGCGCGTCTGGTCCGCGCCGACGTTCGGGCGCAATCGGGAGGATCCGGATGAAACGCCTCATCGCCTGGCTGTGCGGACTGCTGTCCGCGATCGGCATCACCGCCTGCGACTACATCAACGTGCGCGAACTGCAGCCCGGCGTATCAACCGCCGCCGAGGTGCGCGAACGCTTCGGGCCGCCGCACATGGAGTGGCGCAACGAGGACGGCTCGGTCACCTGGGAGTTCAGCCGTCAGCCGCAGGGTATCGAGTGCTTCATGATCACGATCGGCCCTGACCAGATCCTGCGCCAGATCGACCAGGTGCTGAACGAGGAGACCTTCGCCAAGGTCGAAAACGGCATGAACGGCGATCAGGTGCGCCGCCTGCTCGGCAAGCCGGCTTCGAGCCAGTTCTTCCACCTCAAGCAGGAGACGGTGTGGGAGTGGCGGATCTCGCAGGGCGCCCCCGGCACCGGCGATCCGGTGTTCTTCACCGTGTCCTTCAACAACGACGGCCGGGTGACCGGCACCGGGCGCTATACCCAGTACAGGCACTAGACGGGAGGTCGAGATGTTTTCCCGCATGCATCGTTTCACACGCAGCCAGCCGTTCGCGACGGGGTGGGTGTTGATCCTGCTGCTGGCCGGACTGCTCGCCGGCTGCGCCAGCTTCGAGCCGCCGCGTCCCTACACGACCGAGGCCGAGGCGATCTCCGCGCGCGGCGAGCCAACCCGGCGCTGGCGCAACGACGACGGCACCACCACGCTCGAGTACTCGACCCAGCCCAACGGCTGGACCTGCCTGATGGTGCAGGTCGACCCGGGTGGGATCGTGCTGCGGCAGTGGGATGCGCTCGCCCCCGAGAACCTCGCCCGCGTCGAGCGCGGCATGGACAAGGAGCAGGTGTCGCGCCTGCTCGGCACCCACCGCTCCGAGCAGCGCTTCACGAATTCCGGCGAGACGGTCTGGGACTGGAACATCCGCAACGACGGCCCCGGCATCGCCGTGCTGTTCAACGTGCATTTCATCGACGACAAGGTGGTGCGCACCAGCCAGACCTATGTCTATCCGCGCGACGGGGCGGTGTTCGGCGGCTGGGGCGGGTATTACCCCCATCCGTGGGCCTGGGGCCCGGGGTGGTGGGGGTATCCGCGCCCTTTCTACCCTCATCCCTTCGCCCACCCCTGGTTCTGGTGACGCCGCCGCGGGATGGCGGCGCGGTCTTGGCAGTGCCGCGCGACAAGGGCTAGAATCGCGGCCTTGCCGAGGAGCGCTGCGACCCACCGATCCTGTGCGGGCCAGGCTCGGCAACCGATCAACGGCGCTCACAAACCTTCAGCCGGTTTGTGGCGCCGTTCGCATTTGTGCGTGGCGTTGCCCGGCGACCGTCGAACGACCGAGGACCGACCCATGCAAGCCGATCGCAGCACCGAACTC
>DMCZ01000046.1:3972-5128 GCA_003446655.1 Thauera sp.
GTGATCGCCGGCATCCACCGCGCCTATCTCGAGGCCGGCGCCGACATCATCGAGACCAACACCTTCAACGCCACCCGCGTGTCGCAGGCCGAGTACGGGCTGGAGGCGCTGGCCTACGAGCTCAACGTCGAGGGCGCGCGCCTGGTGCGCCAGCTGTGCGACGAGTACACCGCGCACAACCCCGCCAAGCCGCGCTTCTGTGCCGGCGTGCTGGGGCCGACCTCGCGCACGCTGTCGATCTCGCCCGACGTGAACGACCCCGGCTTCCGCAACATCAGCTTCGACGCACTCGCCGACGACTACTACGACTCTGCCAAGGGCCTGCTCGAAGGTGGCGCCGACATCCTGCTGATCGAGACCGTGTTCGACACGCTGAATGCCAAGGCGGCGGTGTTCGCGATCGAGAAGCTGTTCGAGGACCTGGGCAGGCGCTGGCCGGTGATGATCTCGGGCACCATCACCGACGCCTCCGGGCGCACGCTGTCGGGCCAGACCGCGGAGGCCTTCTGGAACTCGCTCAGCCACGCGCAGCCGATCAGCTTCGGCCTCAACTGCGCGCTCGGCGCCGACCAGCTGCGCCAGTACGTCGAGGAGCTGTCCACCGTCTGCGACACCCATGTGTCCGCCCACCCCAACGCCGGCCTGCCCAACCCGCTGTCGCCCACCGGCTACGACGAGACCCCCGAGCACCTCGCCAGCCAGATCCGCGAGTGGGCGCAGAGCGGGCTGGTGAACATCGTCGGCGGCTGCTGCGGCACCACGCCGGCGCACATCGCGGCGATCGCAGAGGCCGTCCAGGGCTTGGCGCCGCGTGCTGTGCCGACCATCGACAAGAAACTGCGCCTGTCGGGCCTCGAGCCCTTCAACGTCGGCAATGACGCCCTGTTCGTGAACGTCGGCGAGCGCACCAACGTCACCGGCTCCAAGGCCTTCGCGCGCATGATCCTCGAGGGCCGCTTCGACGACGCGCTCGCGGTCGCGCGCCAGCAGGTCGAGAACGGCGCNNGGCACCACGCCGGCGCACATCGCCGCGCTTGCCGAAGTCGTCGCCGGCCTGGCCCCGCGTGCGGTGCCGACCATCGACAGGAAGCTGCGTCTGTCTGGCCTGGAGCCCTTCAACGTCGGCAGCGATGCGCTGTTCGTCAACGTCGGCGAG
>DMCZ01000046.1:5266-6690 GCA_003446655.1 Thauera sp.
CGCCAGCAGGTCGAGAACGGCGCCCAGGTCATCGACATCAACATGGACGAGGCGATGCTCGATTCGGTCGCCGCCATGGAGCGTTTCTGCAAGCTGATCGCTACCGAGCCCGACATCTCGCGCGTGCCGATCATGCTCGACTCGTCGAAGTGGTCGGTGATCGAGACCGGCCTCAAGTGCATCCAGGGCAAGGGCGTGGTCAACTCGATCTCGATGAAAGAGGGCGAGGCCGAGTTCCTGCGCCAGGCCCGGCTCGCGCGCCGCTACGGCGCCGCGGTGATCGTGATGGCCTTCGACGAGCAGGGCCAGGCCGATACCTTCCGTCGCAAGACCGAGATCTGCGAGCGCGCCTACAAGCTGCTCGTGAAGCCGGTGGCCGAAGGCGGCGCCGGCTTCCCGGCCGAAGACATCATCTTCGACCCCAACATCTTCGCCATCGCCACCGGCATCGAGGAGCACGACAACTACGCGGTCGACTTCATCAACGCCGTGGCCTGGATCAAGGACAACCTGCCCTACGCCAAGACCTCGGGCGGGGTGTCGAACGTGTCCTTCAGCTTCCGCGGCAACGACCCGGTGCGCGAGGCGATCCACACCGTGTTCCTCTACCACGCGATCAAGGCCGGGCTGTCGATGGGCATCGTCAACGCCGGCCAGCTCGGCGTCTATGACGAACTCGACCCGGTGCTGCGCGACAAGGTCGAGGACGTGGTGATGAACCGCAAGCCCGGCGCGGGCGAGGCGCTGGTCGAGCTGGCGCAGACGGTGAAGGGCCAGGCCAGGGAATCCACCCAGGACCTCGCCTGGCGCGCGTGGTCGGTGGAAGAGCGCTTGAGCCACGCGCTGGTCAAGGGCATCACCGAGTTCGTCGTTGCCGACACCGAGGAGGTGCGCGCCAAGCTCGAGGCCGAGGGCAAGCCGCCGCTGGCGGTGATCGAGGGTCCGCTGATGGCGGGCATGAGCGTGGTCGGCGACCTTTTCGGCGCGGGCAAGATGTTCCTGCCCCAGGTGGTGAAGTCGGCGCGCGTCATGAAGCAGGCGGTCGCCCACCTGATCCCCTACATCGAGGCCGAGAAGCTGCGCACCGGCGCCAGCAGCAAGGGCCGCATCATCATGGCCACGGTCAAGGGCGACGTGCACGACATCGGCAAGAACATCGTCGGCGTGGTGCTCGGCTGCAACGGCTACGAGGTGATCGACCTCGGCGTGATGGTGCCGGCAGCGAAGATCCTGGAAGCGGCCAAGGAGCACGGCGCGCAGGCGATCGGCCTGTCCGGGCTGATCACCCCCTCGCTCGAGGAGATGAGCCACGTCGCTGCCGAGATGAAGCGCCAGGGCTTTTCCGTGCCGCTGCTGATCGGCGGCGCCACCACCAGCCGCAACCACACCGCGATCAAGATTGCGCCGCACTACGACCAGCCGGT
>DMCZ01000228.1:0-1774 GCA_003446655.1 Thauera sp.
AGAGGTGCGCATTATAGACAACGAGAAAATGACGTCAACAGTAGCTGAGGGTTAAAAATTCTATGTCGCCATAATCAGCCATTCCGGCGACTCACTCTCCACTGCCATCCTCTTCGCCCCCTCAGCGTAGCTGAAGCCGTAGGGCACGTCCGTGGCGATACGCGCGGTTCAGGCAGCGCGTTGCCCCTCACCGTCGCAAATGACGGGACACATTACTGAACCTGGTAAGCGACGAGCCTGTAACCAGCCACCTGAGCAAGCCTTTCGAGAGGCCGCAACCTGATAACAGCAGCCGGCTCACGCAAGAATAAGGGCTCCGCCAGTTGCGGGGCGTTAGCCAGCGTGAGGAAACGCACCACACCACCCTTCTCTGGTGCGTCGCACAAGATCCCCTCTACCGCGAACTCTCCGTCGTCAACGACAGCGAGCCTCGGCTTCCAGGCAAGCAGCTCGATACCGAGCCCCGCATGATTAGGCCACATTCGCAATCGCCGGACGATGCCAAGCTGCCATCCATCTCCATCGGCAAAATGTACGCCGAGCAATTCGCCGATGTCCGGCCAGGCGCGCGTCGGGTCGCTATCGGCCAGCACGTACAGTCCGCTTCGACTGAAGTCAAGGACCTTCCAGGCACGCGGCACCGGGAGTGGTTCCCCCCTGACGACGGCGAGACAAGCCGGGAAGCCTCTGGCCACCAAAACGTCAGCATCTTGTGTAAACCTCCGTCGATGCCGGACCGGCGGACTGGTGGACCATTGCGCGCGCAGATGCCTGAGCGCGGGCCGCAACTCTTCCGCGGGCAAATCTCCAAGAACCTTGGGAATTTGCCCCCCTTCCAGCGCAAGCTCGAAACCGGCAAGAAGCTCGTCTGCAGCCCACGGGGCAAAATGCAACTCATCCCCATCACCTTCACCAACCCGCCTGACCGGGATTGCGCCACGGCTGGGCGAAACGACGTACTGCGGCCCGCCATCTGGCTTGCGGGTCAGCGCAAGAAACGGAAGACTTAGGTCGATCAGGTGAGACAGTGCGATGGCCATGTTCAGCTCGACCTGATCCAGGTTCGCGCTGTAATACGCCACCGCCCTCAGGTACTCGCGACCGACCCCAGGAACGTCGCCACCAATCACACTAGCATTGGCGTCTGGCGAATCCGAGAAGAGCTTGCCGAGACGTGCCCAGAGCGTCTCGTCCGGGCTGAATCGATCGCATGCAGCCCATTTGAGCGCCTCTACCACGCTGGCTGCGAGCCGATGACGGAGCGAGTCCATTCCGACCGTGCTCTGCGCTGGCCACAAGCACCAGTATGCATCGCATACAGCAAGCGAGGCATCGCGAGCCCCCGCCAGCCACCGCGACCACCAGGCAGCATCGCGCACCGCGCTCCCCCCGGCTGAGCGGATACGCACAGGCGCAGACACCGCGATCGCATGCTGTAAAGCTTCGTCAAACCCGGATACGACATGCAACCCCGCCGCCTCGGCTTTCGGACTGCCCGGTTTGTAGATTGCACGTAAGGTGGCGGTCGCAGCCTCAAGCCCGACGACGGCATCGCCGCCGCCAGCAAGCACCCCGGCAGGCGTGAAGTCGGGTGTCCTTGGGGCATTTTCCACTGTCGGATCTCCAAAGCCAGCGCTTGCCCCTCCCGGGCTGGACTCTTGCTGATTGATGTAATGTTTGTAACGACTTGCAAGATTCTGCTCCGAAGGCCGGATCAATGTCCAGAGCATGGGAAGACCTTGCGAAGCGCCCGCTCTACGTGCCCGGCCGGCGG
>DMCZ01000228.1:2061-2727 GCA_003446655.1 Thauera sp.
CTCGAACACGGCGACCACAAGACCGACCGCACCGGCACCGGCACCCTGTCGGTGTTTGGCTGGCAGATGCGCTTCAGGCTGCAGGACGGCTTTCCGCTCCTGACCACGAAGAAGCTTCACACCCGCTCCATCATTCACGAGCTTTTGTGGTTCCTTCAGGGTGACACGAACATCCGTTACCTGAAGGAAAACGGCGTCTCGATCTGGGATGAGTGGGCAGATGAGAACGGTGACCTGGGTCCGGTATACGGCAAGCAGTGGCGCCGGTGGGAAACTGCTGACGGACGCAGTGTCGACCAGATCAGTCGCCTGATCGAGGGTATCAAGCGCAGCCCCGACTCGCGGCGCCACCTGGTGAGCGCGTGGAACCCGGGCGAGGTCGACAACATGGCGCTGCCGCCCTGCCACGCGCTTTTCCAGTTCTACGTCGGCAACGGACGCCTTTCGTGCCAGCTGTACCAGCGTAGCGCGGACATCTTCCTGGGCGTGCCATTCAACATCGCCTCATATGCGCTGCTTACCCACATGGTTGCGCAGGTCTGTGAACTCGAGCCAGGTGATTTCGTCTGGACGGGTGGCGACTGCCATCTCTATCTGAACCACCTCGATCAGGCCCGCGAACAGCTGTCCCGGTCACCACGCGCGCTACCGAAACTCCGACTCAAT
>DMCZ01000228.1:3026-9511 GCA_003446655.1 Thauera sp.
GTCGCTGTATGAACACGTCCCCCGAGATCGTCATTGTTGCCGCGCTCGCCCGTAATGGCGTGATCGGCCGCGACAACGGCCTGCCCTGGCGGCTCAAGGCCGACCTGCAGCATTTCCGTGCGCTCACCATGGGGCACCCGATCCTGATGGGTCGCAACACCTGGGTCTCGCTCGGACGTCCCCTGCCCGGCCGCCGCAACATGGTGGTGACGCGCGACACGAGCTTCCAGGCCGCGGGCGCGGAGGTCTTCCGCAGCCCGGAAGCGGCGATTGCGGCCGCCTCCGACGCGGAGCGGATCTTCGTGATCGGCGGCGCCCAGTTGTATGGCACGCTGCTCCCGCTCGCCGACCGCCTGGTGCTGACCGAGGTCTGGGCCGACGTCGAGGGCGACGCCCATTTCCCGCTGCTCGACCGGGACGACTTCGTCGAGGAGCGGCGCGACGCGCGCCAGGCCGACGCAGACAACGAATTCGACTTCGATTTCGTCGAGTACTGCCGCCGCTGATCGGTACCAGCGCGCCTGCGCACGCTTGGCGGCCGGTGAACGGAAAGGGGCCGCTAGACGCGACCCTTCTCTGTCCCCCCGGATGGGGACGTGAAACCCGCGTCAGTCCTTCACGCAGTCCACGTGATACCGCCCATCCTCGCCCTTCACCAGACCGTGAATGTCGGTCTCGAAGCCGGGGAAGCGGGCGTTGAAGTCACGCGCGAACTTGAGATAGCGCACGATCGTGGCGTTGAAGCGCTCGCCGGGGATCAGCAGCGGGATGCCCGGCGGATAGGGCGTGACGAGCATCGCGGTAACCCGGCCCTCGAGCTCGTCGAGCGCCACGCGTTCGATCTCCCGGTGCGCCATCCGCGCGAAGGCGTCGGCGGGTTTCATCGCCGGCACCATGTCCGACAGGTACATCTCGGTGGTCAGGCGGGCGACGTCGTGCTCCTTGTAGAAGGTGTGGATCTGGTTGCATAGATCCTTGAGCCCGACGCGCTCGTAGCGCGGGTGCTTGGCGATGAACTCGGGCATCACCCGCCACAGCGGCTGATTGCGGTCGTAGTCGTCCTTGAACTGCTGCAGCTCGGTCACCATGGTGTTCCAGCGCCCCTTGGTGATGCCGATCGTGAACATGATGAAGAACGAGTAAAGCCCGGTCTTCTCGACGATGATGCCGTGCTCGGCCAGATACTTGGTGACGATCGCCGCCGGGATGCCGGTATGTTCGGCGAAATCGCCGTCCATGTTCAGGCCCGGGGTGATGATCGTGGCCTTGATCGGGTCGAGGATGTTGAAGCCCTCGGCGAGGTCGCCGAAACCGTGCCAGCGCTCGCCCGCCTTCAGCGTCCAGTCGTCGCGATCACCGATGCCCTCCTCGGCCAGGAATTCCGGCCCCCACACCTTGAACCACCACTCGTCCTCGCCGAACTCGGCGTCGACCTTGCGCATCGCACGGCGGAACTCCACCGCCTCCGACAGCGACTCGTTGACCAGCGCGGTGCCGCCGGGCGCCTCCATCATCGCCGCCGCCACGTCGCAGGACGCGATGATCGCGTACTGCGGCGAGGTGGAGGTGTGCATCAGGTAGGCCTCATTGAAGATGTCGCGGTCGAGCTTGCGGGTCTGCGAGTCCTGCACCAGGATCTGCGAGGCCTGGCTGAGGCCGGCGAGCAGCTTGTGGGTGGATTGCGTAGAGAACACCATCGACTCGCGGCAGCGCGGGCGATCCGCGCCGATCGCGTGGTAGTCGCCGTAGAAGTCGTGGAAGGCGGCGTGCGGCAACCAGGCCTCGTCGAAATGCAGCGTATCGATCTCGCCGTCGAGCATGTCCTTGATGGTCTCGACGTTGTACACCACGCCGTCGTAGGTCGACTGGGTGATCGTGAGGATGCGCGGCTTCTTGTTCTTGGCCTCGCGCGCGAACGGGTTGGCCGCGATCTTCTTCTGGATGTTCTCCATCGAGAACTCCTCGAGCGGGATCGGGCCGATGATGCCGTAGTGGTTGCGCGTCGGGGTCAGGAACACCGGCACCGCACCCGTCATGATGATCGAGTGGAGGATGGACTTGTGGCAGTTGCGGTCGACGACGACGATGTCGCCGGGCGCCACCGTGGTGTGCCAGACCATCTTGTTCGAGGTCGAGGTGCCGTTGGTGACGAAGTACAGGTGGTCGCAGTTGAAGATGCGCGCCGCATTGCGCTCCGAGGCGGCAACCGGGCCGGTATGGTCGAGAAGCTGGCCGAGCTCATCGACCGCGTTGCAGACGTCCGCGCGCAGCATGTTCTCGCCGAAGAACTGGTGGAACATCTGCCCCACCGGGCTCTTCAGGAAGGCGACGCCGCCCGAGTGCCCCGGGCAATGCCAGGAGTACGAGCTGTCGGCCGCGTAGTGCGTGAGCGCGCGGAAGAAGGGCGGCGCCAGCGAATCCAGGTAGTTCTTCGCCTCGCGCACGACGTAGCGCGCGATGAACTCCGGCGTGTCCTCGAACATGTGGATGAAGCCATGCATCTCGCGCAGCACGTCATTCGGGATGTGGCGCGTGGTGCGCGTCTCGCCGTGCAGGAAGATCGGGATGTCGGCGTTGCGGAAGCGGATCTCCTCGACGAAGGCGCGCAGGTCGGCGATCGCCTTGGCCGAGGCTTCCGGCGAGGAAAACTCCTCGTCGTCGATCGACAGGATGAAGGTCGAGCCACGGCTCTGCTGCTGGGCGAAGGAGGTCAGGTCACCATAGCTGGTGACGCCGAGCACTTCCATGCCCTCTTCCTCAATCGCCTTGGCGAGCGCGCGGATTCCCAGTCCCGAGGTGTTCTCCGAGCGGAAGTCCTCGTCGATGATGATGATGGGGAAGTGGAATCGCATCCTGGTCGTCTCCAGCGGGGTCCTTGCGGGACGGAAAAAACGGAAGTGTAACCCCCGCGCCATTGCCCGGACGTTACCGAAATTGAATCGAAAAAAGGACAAGGGGCCGTCAGGCGGCCCCGTGATGTTCGGTCTGCTGCGCGTCGACGCTCAGATCTTGGGCAGCGTCACGCCGGTCTGGCCAAGATACTTGCCACCGCGGTCCTTGTACGAGGTCTCGCAGACCTCGTCCGACTCGAAGAACAGCATCTGCGCCACGCCCTCGTTGGCGTAGATCTTGGCCGGCAGCGGCGTGGTGTTGGAGAACTCCAGCGTCACGTGGCCCTCCCACTCCGGCTCGAGCGGGGTGACGTTGACAATGATGCCGCAGCGCGCATAGGTGCTCTTGCCGAGGCACACGGTCAGCACGCTGCGCGGGATGCGGAAATACTCGACGGTGCGCGCGAGCGCGAAGGAGTTCGGCGGGATGATGCACACGTCGCCGGTGAAATCGACGAAGTTGCGCGCATCGAAGTCCTTCGGGTCGACGATGGTCGAGTTGATGTTGGTGAAGATCTTGAATTCGTTCGCCACCCGCACGTCGTAGCCGTAGCTCGAGGTGCCGTAGGAGACGATGCGGCCGCTGTCGTTGCTGCGCACGAGTTCCGGCGCGAAGGGCTCGATCATGCGAGCCTGCTCGGCCATGCGGCGGATCCACTTGTCGGACTTGATGGACATGGGCGCGGGTTCCAGCGGTTGCGTTGCGACCGATGGCCGGTCGGAAAAACGCGGTAGTTTAGGACAAGCGCCGCGACGGCGAAAGCCTCGGCCGCGGCATTGTTGCCGTAGTGCGAAACGCCCTGCCGCCGCGAACGCCTCCGTACGGCGCGCCCGGGGTCCGCCGCGCCGGAGGGAGAGTCGGACCGCGGGGCGCGTCACACCTGGATCAGGTGTTCTTGATCACGATGTTCGGGAACTTGTGGGTCATGTCCTTGGAGCGCTCGGCGATGCGAACCGCGACCTTGCGCGCGATCTGCTTGTAGATCGAGGCGATGCGCCCGTCCGGGTCGGCGACCACGGTCGGCGTACCACCGTCGGCCTCGGTGCGGATCTGGATGTCGAGCGGCAGCGCGCCGAGGAAGGGAATGCTGAAGTCCGCGCACATCTTCTCGCCACCGCCCTGGCCGAAGATGTGCTCCTCATGGCCGCACTTCGAACAGATGTGAATGCTCATGTTCTCGACCACGCCGAGGATCGGCACGCCCACCTTCTCGAACATCTTCACGCCCTTGCGCGCATCGAGCAGCGCGATGTCCTGCGGCGTGGTGACGATCACCGCGCCGGTCACCGGCACGCTCTGCGACAGCGTGAGCTGGATGTCGCCCGTGCCCGGAGGCATGTCGATGACGAGGTAGTCGAGATCGTTCCAGGCGGTGTCCTTCAACATCTGGTTGAGCGCCTGGGTGGCCATCGGACCACGCCACACCATCGGCGTATCGGGGTCGATCAGGAAGCCGATCGACATCGCCTGGATGCCGAAGGCTTCGAGCGGGATCATGGTCTTGCCGTCGTCCGAAACCGGGCGCTGGTCGCCGATGCCCAGCATCTGCGGCTGGGACGGGCCATAGATGTCGGCGTCGAGCAGGCCGACGCGCGCACCTTCCGCGGACAGCGCCAGCGCAAGGTTCACCGCCGTGGTGCTCTTCCCCACTCCGCCTTTGCCGGAGGCCACCGCGATGATGTTGCGCACGCCCGGCAGCAGTTTCACGCCCTGCTGCACCGCATGGGCGACGACCTTGCTGGAGACCTTGACCTCGACACGCTCCACGCCCGCGAGCTTTGACACCGCGTCCGCGAGCAGCGCGCGGATCGGCTCGTGCTGACTCTTCGCGGGGTAACCCAACTCGACTTCGAAGCGGACCGTTCCGCCCTCGACCGTGAGGTTGCGGATGCCGCGACCGGCCACGAAATCCTTTCCAGTGTTCGGGTCGATCACCTGCTTGAGCACTTCGGTTACGGCTTGCTGGTCAAGACTCATCGCGTTTTCCTCGAAAATCGGTGCACCCGCTGCCGGGTGAAAGCGGCAGAATCATACCGGAGCGGGCAGTTTCACTCACCCGCGATCTGAGCAGGGTTTCTCCCTGCGGTTCCCGCCCCCTGCCTTCCCGCACCGCCAACACGCGCGAAGCGGAATCCTTCATGCAACGCCCAGACATGAACTCCCGACGCCTCATCCGTTTGCTGCCCGCCCTGGGTCTCGTCACACTCCTCGCCGCCTGCGCCACGCCCTCCACCGGCCCGTCCGTCGACGCCGTCAATCGCCACGCGCTTGTCCGTGTGCCCGCTCCCGCGCCCGACTGGCCCGCCTTGAGACAACGGCTCGTTGGTGCAACCAGCGGCATCAGTGGCATCGAGATCGGCCAGGCCGACAAGCAGGGCCTACGCCTGCAGATCCCGGTTGCAGATGGATTCGCCAGCGGCAAGTCCGAGGTCCGGCCTTCGCTGGCGAGCGCGCTCGACGCCCTGGCCCCCGTGCTCGCCCCGGAAGAAGGTGCCGCGGTTCGCGTGATCGGCCACACTGACAGTCAGGGCAGCGAGATGATCAACCTGCAATTGTCGATCGCCCGCGCCGAGGCGGTGGTGGAGCACCTGCGTCGGCGTGGCATCGCGCTCGAGCGCCTCTCCGCGGACGGCCGCGGCGAAGCCGACCCGCTCACGAGCAACGCCAGCGAAGCGGGGCGTGCGCGCAACCGGCGCGTCGAACTGATCCTCAGCCGGCAGCCTTGACCCGCCAGGTGCAGCCTGTTGCGCCAAAGCACCGGCGCCCACCCCGACGCGCTTTGTTAAACTTCCGCTTTTATCCGCCGACATCCGCTCAGCCACCATGCCCCGCAAGATCCTCGTCACCAACGCCCTGCCCTACGCCAACGGCGACATCCACCTCGGCCACCTGGTGGGCTACATCCAGGCCGACATCTGGGTGCGCTACCAGCGCATGCGGGGCCATTCGGTGCACTACGTCTGTGCGGACGACACCCACGGCACACCGGTCATGCTGCGTGCCGAGAAGGAAGGCCTCACCCCGGAGCAGCTGATCGAGCGCGTACATGGCGAGCACCTGCGCGACTTCACCGCCTTCGGTGTCGCCTTCGACAACTACCATTCCACGCACAGCACCGAAAACCGCTTCTACGCCGAGGACATCTACGCCCGGCTCAAGGCCGGCGGCCTCATCGACACGCGCTCGATCGAGCAGTACTACGACCCGGTCAAGGAGATGTTCCTCCCTGACCGCTTCATCAAGGGCGAATGCCCCAAGTGCGGCGCGGCGGACCAGTACGGCGACAACTGCGAGGCCTGCGGCGCGGCTTACGCCCCCACGGAGCTGAAGAACCCGTACTCGGCCGTCTCCGGCGCCAAGCCGGTGCTGAAGACCTCGGAGCACTACTTCTTCCGCCTGTCGGACGAGCGCGCGGTGGCCTTCCTGCGCGAATGGACGCGCGGCACCAACGCCGCCGGCGAGCGTCGCCTGCAGGCGGAGGCCGCCAACAAGATGAAGGAGTGGCTCGGGGAGGAAGGAGAGAACAAGCTCTCCGACTGGGACATCTCGCGCGACGCGCCCTACTTCGGCTTCGAGATCCCGGGCGCGCCGGG
>DMCZ01000054.1:0-213 GCA_003446655.1 Thauera sp.
GCTCATGCCCTGCGCAAGCGCGCGCTCGGAGGCGCGCTGGATGGTCGGGCCGTCGGCCATCGGGTCGGAGAACGGCACCCCGAGCTCGATGATGTCGGCGCCCCCTTCGACCAGCGCATTCATCAGCGGCAGGGTGAGTTCAGGTGCCGGAAAGCCGGCGGTGACGAAAGGGATCAGCGCCTTGCGGCCCTCGGCCTGCAGGCGCTGGAAAAC
>DMCZ01000054.1:413-1135 GCA_003446655.1 Thauera sp.
ACGGTGTGCATGTCCTTGTCGCCGCGCCCCGAGAGGTTGACCAGCAGGATCTTGTCCTTGGGCAGCGTCGGCGCCAGCTTGGCGGCGTAGGCGAGCGCGTGCGCGGACTCGAGCGCGGGGATGATGCCCTCGAGCCGGCAAAGGTTGTGGAAGGCCTCGAGCGCCTCGGCGTCGGTGATGCCCACGTAGTCGGCGCGCGCGGTGTCCTTGAGCCAGGCGTGCTCCGGGCCGACCCCCGGGTAGTCGAGGCCGGCGGAGACCGAATGCGTCTCGATGATCTGCCCGTCCTCGTCCTGCAGCAGATAGGTGCGGTTGCCGTGCAGCACGCCCGGGCGGCCGGCGGTCAGCGAGGCCGAGTGGCGGCCGGTGTCCAGGCCGTCGCCTGCCGCCTCGACGCCCACGAGCCTGACGCCCGGCACGCCGATGTAGGGATGGAAGATGCCCATCGCGTTCGAGCCACCGCCCACGCAGGCGAGCACGTAGTCGGGCTGGCGGCCGGTCATCTCGGGCATCTGCTCGAGGCATTCCTTGCCGATCACCGACTGGAAATCGCGCACCATCATCGGGTAGGGGTGCGGGCCGGCGACGGTGCCGATGATGTAGAAGGTGTCGGCGACGTTGGTCACCCAGTCGCGCATGGCCTCGTTCAACGCGTCCTTCAGCGTCTTGGAGCCCGACTCCACAGGCACCACCGTCGCACCGAGCAGCTTCATGCGGTACAC
>DMCZ01000054.1:1456-1884 GCA_003446655.1 Thauera sp.
TTGCCCATGCGGCGGGCGACCATCGCCTGACCGATGCAGTTGTTCACCTTGTGCGCGCCGGTGTGGTTGAGATCCTCGCGCTTGAGGTAGATCTGCGCGCCGCCGAGGATCTCCGACCAGCGCCTGGCGTGGTAGATCGGGCTCGGACGGCCGACGTAGTGCTTGAGCTCGTATTCGAACTCGGCCATGAATTCCGGATCATTCTGGCAGGCTGCGTAGGCTTCGCGCAGCTCGGCCAGGGCGGGCATCAGCGNNCCGAGCAGCTTCATGCGGTACACGTTGGCGGCCTGGCGCTTGACGTCCTCCGAGCCCATGTACACCACGCACTCCATCCCGTAGCGCGCGGCCACGGTGGCGGTAGCGACGCCGTGCTGTCCGGCTCCGGTCTCGGCAATCACGCGCGGCTTGCCCATGCGGCGGGCGACCAT
>DMCZ01000054.1:2080-5338 GCA_003446655.1 Thauera sp.
CTCGGCCAGGGCGGGCATCAGCGTTTCGGAAACGAAGACGCCACCGTAAGGGCCGAAATGCCCACTCGCGTCGGGAAACTGGTAAGGCGTATCAGCCATCTGCATGTCGAACTCCGGCAATGAAGGCGGCGATCTTCGCCGCATCCTTGATTCCCTTGGCACTTTCCACGCCGCTCGAGACATCGACCGCCCACGGGCGGACACGGCGCACGGCCTCGGCCACATTGTCTGTATCGAGCCCACCGGAAAGCACGAGCGGCCGCCTGAATCCTTCGGGAATCAGCGACCAGTCGAAGATCTTTCCGCTGCCGCCATAACCCTCGACGAAGGCATCGACAAGGATTCCGCTGGCGCGCGGGTAGAAAGTCGAGAATTCTAGCAGATCGACCCCAGGGCGCATCCTTGCGGCCTTGATCCAGGGTCGTCCATAGCGGGCGCAATCAGACTCCGCTTCGTCACCATGGAACTGCAGAAGTTGCAGAGGCACGCGTGCGAGCACGGCGCCGACTTCAGCGGGGGTGGCATTGACGAACAGGCCAACCGAGGTCACGAAGGGCGGCAGCATCGCGGCCAGCTCGGCCGCCTGCTCGATCGAGACCGCGCGCGGACTGGGCGGGTAGAAAACGAAGCCGATCGCGTCGGCGCCACATTCGACGGCCGCGCGCACATCCTGCGGGCGGGTCAGGCCGCAGATCTTGATTCGGGTACGGGACATTCAGACGAGGGGTAGCTGGGGCAGCGCGATGATACGCCCATCGTTGGGCAGCGGCCAGCGCGGCGGGTAGCTGACCCCGCACAGGTACAGGCCATCGGGCGCAAACGTCGGCGCCGCGCGCGTGCGGTCGCGCGCCTCGAGCAGTTCGCGCATCCACGCTACCGGGTAGCGCCCCTTGCCCACGTAGACCAGCGCGCCGACGAGGTTGCGGATCATGTGATGGAGGAAGCCGTTGGCACGAAAATCGAACAGCAGGTAATCACCCTGGCGCGTGACGCGCGCCTCGTGCATCAGCCGCACCGGCGTCTTCGACTGACAACCGGCTGCACGGAAGGACGAAAAATCGTGGGTGCCGACCAGACATGCGGCCGCGGCCGCCATCCTGTCCTCGTCGAGCGGAAGGTGGAACCACCCCACTCGCCCGGCGAGCATCGCCGGGCGAGTGGGCGCGTTGTGGAGGATGTAGCGATACTGGCGTTCGGTGGCGAGATAGCGCGCATGAAAGTCATCGCCGACCTCGACCGACCAGCGCACCACCACGGCGGCCGGCAGCAGGGTGTTGACACCGCGCACCCAGGCCGAGGCCGGACGCTGCGCGGCGGTATCGAAATGCACGACTTGCGCACTGGCATGCACACCGGTATCGGTACGCCCGGCACAATGCAGACGAACGGGCTCGGCGGCGATCTGGGCCAAGGCCGTCTCGAGCACGTCCTGCACGGTCCGACCATGGGCCTGACTCTGCCAGCCGCAGAAGGCATCACCGGCGTATTCGACGCCGAGCACGATTCGCCTCACGCCAGGCTCCACCACAGCAAGCCCCCGAACAGCCCGAGGGCGACCGCTGCATCAACCACGCCGAGGCGCTCCCTGTTCAGCACCACGATCTCCTCCATGCCTGTTTCCTCTTCACTGCCTTCGGCATTCAACCAATCGCGCCACTGCGTCCTGCCATGTTCCCGGGGCGCCGCCTCGACATAGCGCAGTACCAGCAGCAGACGAAGGGCAAGGCGTTCGGGCGGCACGCCGATCAGGCGAAGCGGGCCGCTGAGGGCATGCAGGCCGCCGACGAGGCGCTGCATCGGCAGGCGCTCGAGCAGCACCGCCACTGCACAAACCACCGCCACCAGCCGCGCCGCGTGGAGCGCGGCCAGCGCCACCCCCTCGCGCGTCGGACCAAGGCGCGGCCAATCATGAAAAACCGCCTCGCCGGGCGTGAACCAGGAAAACAGGATGGCGATTGCCAACAGCAGCACGCGCACCCTGCGCAGCAGGCGCAGAAGGCGCGCGGGCGCGAGCGCGAATGCGGCCATCAGGCAGCCCGGCAGCACCACGCCAAGAACGGGCGGCGAGAGCAGCTGGATCGAGGCCACGGCTGCGAGCCAGAGAATCAGGATCAACCCGGAATGCATGTCTGTGAACGCGAAAAGCCGCCCCGGACCGAGACCCGGAGCGGCCTGTCGGCAGGACGTTCAGCCCAGGCGGGCGATCATATCGCGCGCCGTAGCCTGCTGTCTCGCCGAGCCTTCGTGCACGACTTCCTCGAGCAATTCGAGCGCGCCCTCCTTGTCGCCCATCTCCTCGTAGGCGCGCGCAAGCTCGAGCTTGGTTTCTGCTTCCTCGTTGTCGGGCGCTGCGGCGGCGTCGGGCTCCGGCGCATCCAGCTCTAGGCCCGGCGGGCCGTCAAACTGGGTTTCGGCCATCGAGGACGACACCTCGACAACGTCCGGCGCCTTGCCATCATCAAGGTGCTCAAGATCAAGATCGATCGAGGTCAGGTCGAAACCGGGCGCTGGGGCAGGCTGAACCGCCCCGGAGGAGGTCGGCGCGTCCAGTTCGAAGTCGAAATCGAGCAGGCTGCTGTCGAAGCTGGTCTTCTCGAGGTCGACCATCGGCTCCTGGGAAACGGGCGACTGCTCGGCGGCCCCAGCGAGCGTAGAGGCGGACGTATCGAGCGCGTCAGCCGAGTCCGTTCCGGCCTGGTCAAGGCTGACGGCCGAATCTCCGACCACTGTCGCCTTGAGGTCGAATCGATCGCCCGCCGAGTCGAGTTCGAGATCGGGAAGTTCGAAATCCAGCCCGGTGGCCATCGCCCCGACGTCATCGAGCACGGTGGCCAGGCCCGCATCGGCCACCGGCGCGGAGGGTGATGGATTCGGCGACACGGCCCTGGCCATGGGTTCGTCCGGAGTCTCGGGCTCGCCGATGTCGAGATCGAAGACCATGCCGGCGTCCGCCTGATCCTGCGCCGGAGGCGACGAGGAATCGGCCGCGAAATCGAGATCAAAGGTGTGTACCTCACTCTGCGCGGGCGCGGCGCTCGGCTCGGCCACCGAAGCCTCGTCACCCAGATCGAGCTCGAAGTCGATGACCCCCGCATCGATGGCCAGTTCGTCGGCGATCTCTTCGGTCGCCGGCTCTGCCGATTGTTCGGGCACCACGGGCGCGGCATCCTCCGAGCCGATCCGGCTCAGGTCCCCCGGCAAGGTCCAGGTATCGCGCATCTGTGAGTGACTGGGCTCGACGGCGCCACTGGTCGTGAA
>DMCZ01000054.1:5432-6802 GCA_003446655.1 Thauera sp.
AGCTCGCTGGCGATCGCGTCGAACTGACGGCTGCTGCGGCGTTGAGCGTAGATCTCGAGCAATTTGACGTAGATGGCGGCGCGGCCCGGATCGGCCTTGAGCGCGTCCTGGAGGATCTCCTCGGCCTGAACATCCCGCCCATAGGCCATGTAGACGTCAGCCTCGGCGACCGGATCGACCCCCTCATCGGTGTCGATCGAGGACAGCCCCGACTGGCTGAAGTCGGTGTGCATGATGCTCGTCGCGCCGGTATCGACGCTCTGCCCCCCCGTGCCCGCGAACACGCCCTGGCCGGCCCCGCCCATCGTGGAGGCCCCGAGTGCGGCGTCGGCCGCCTGGATCTCGGCCTCCTTCCTACGCTGGCGTGCCTTGAGGCCTGCGTATGCGAGCAGCAGGGCCAGGATGCCGCCACCGCCCGCGAGCACGGCCGGGTCTGCGAGCAGGGACTCGATGAAGCTCGGCTGCGGCGGCGCCTGGACCGGCGCCGGAGCCGCCTGCCGGGCGGGAGCGGGAGCAGCGGCGGGTTGCGCCACCGGCTTTGACGGCGGCTCGGCAGCCGGAGCGGGTGCCACCTGAGCGGGCGCGGCAGGCACTGGTGCCTGTCCGTCCTTCGCCGCATCGACGCTCGCCGCCTGCCCCTCAGGACTGGCGGGGGCCGCCGGTGTCAAATCCTCTGCACCTGCCTGCAACTGTCCCATCGTCCCGCTCTGGAGTTCAAGCAGGCGCTGCAGGTCATTGATGCTGCGCTCAAGCTGAGCGAGGCGCGCATTGGCCTCCTCCAGTGCCTTGGAGCGCGTGCTGAGCTCCTCCTCGAGCGCCTGCAGGCGTGCCTCGGCGCCTGCATCCTCACCCGTATCGCTGCGCGACACCGTGACCTGATCGCCCGTTGCGTCCGACGGCGCCGGCGCTTCGACCCTCGGCACGATGCGACCAGCGCTCTCCTGCTCCGCTTGCGCGGAGGGCGTGGGCGCCCGGCTGCTGGATGCCGTTGCCAGCCCTCGCCGATAGGCCTCGAAATCGGCCGCCTGGGCACGCAATTCGCGACGCGCCTCGGCCGTATCGATGGCTCGCACGGCCTCAGCCGACGGAACGTTGAGCACGGCACCCGCACGCAGGCGGTTGATGTTTCCGCCATCGAAGGCCTGCGGGTTGGCTCGCAGCAAGGCCACCAGCATCTGATCGAGGGTCGTCCCCGGCTGCGCGTTTGCACTGGCGATGCGGTGCATCGTGTCACCACGACGCACGGTGTAGGTCTCCGGGACCGCGCGTGGTGCGGGTGCCGGCGCCGGCGCTGCGCGGGCCGCCGCGGCAGGTCGTGTCACGGGACGCGGCAACGGGGCCGCCGCTGGAGCTGTCTCTTATACACATCT
>DMCZ01000049.1:0-499 GCA_003446655.1 Thauera sp.
CCTGCGGCGCGGTCTCGTCCGGCAGCAGGATCATGACCACGTCGGCGCCCTTCACGGCTTCGCCGATTTCCTTGACCGTCAGGCCGGCCGCTTCGGCCTTGGACCACGAGCTGCCGCCCTTGCGCAGGCCGACGGTGACGTTCACGCCGGAGTCGCGCAGGTTCTGGGAGTGGGCGTGGCCCTGCGAGCCGTAGCCGACGATGGTGACCTGCTTGCCCTTGATCAGCGAGAGGTCGGCGTCCTTGTCGTAGTAAACCTTCATGTCTTTCCTTTGGGTCGGGATGTGGTGCGGGGGGAGGGTGATTCAGCGCTTCGAGATTCAGACCTTGAGCACGCGGTCGCCGCGGCCGATGCCGCACACGCCGGAGCGCACGGTCTCGAGGATCAGGGCAGGGTCGATGGCGCCGATGAAGGCGTCCAGCTTGCCCTGGTTGCCGGTCAGCTCGACGACGTAGGAGGCGTCGGTGACGTCGATGATGCGGGCGCGGAAGATGTCGGC
>DMCZ01000049.1:732-3085 GCA_003446655.1 Thauera sp.
TTGGTGATCTGCTCGATGATGTCATCCGAGCCGGTGGTGACGATGGTCATCCGCGACATCGAGAAGTCTTCGGTCGGCGCCACGGTCAGCGATTCGATGTTGTAGCCGCGGGCCGAGAACAGGCCGGACACGCGCGACAGCGCGCCGGATTCGTTTTCGATCAGGAGGGAGATGACGTGACGCATGGTGTTGTGTTCCGGATTCGGTGGGAGGCGGTCAGAGGTCTTCGGCCGACAGGATCATCTCGGTGAGACCCTTGCCGCCCTGCACCATCGGATAGACGTTCTCGGTCTGGTCGACCTGGAAGTCCAGGAACACGAGCTCGTCCCTGTGCGTGGTGAAGGCCTCGCGCAGCGCACCTTCCACGTCGGCGGGCCGGTCGACGCGGATGCCGACGTGGCCGTAGGACTCGGCCAGCTTGGCGAAGTCGGGCAGCGAGTCCATGTAGGACTCGGAGTAGCGGCCGCCGTGGAACAGCTCCTGCCACTGGCGCACCATGCCCAGGTAGCGGTTGTTGAGGTTGCAGATCTTGATCGGCAGGCGGAACTGCTTGCAGGTCGACAGTTCCTGGATGTTCATCTGGATCGAGGCCTCGCCGGTCACACAGGCGACCTGCATGTCCGGGTTGGCGAGCTTGGCGCCCATCGCGTATGGGAGCCCCACGCCCATCGTTCCCAGACCGCCGGAGTTGAGCCAGCGCCGCGGCTTGTCGAAGCCGTAGTATTGCGCCGCCCACATCTGGTGCTGGCCGACGTCGGAGGTGACGATGGCTTCGCCGCCGGTGACTTCCCACAGCTTCTGGATCACGAACTGCGGCTTGATGATCTCGTCCGAGTTCTTGTAGACCATGCAGCGCCGGCTGCGCCATTCCTCGACCTGCTTCCACCACGCGGCGAGCGCGTCCGGATTGGGGCGCGCCTCGCCCGCCTCGAGCTGGCGGATCATCTCGTCGAGCACCTCGCGGACGTCGCCGACGATGGGCACGTCAACCTTCACGCGCTTGGAGATCGACGAGGGGTCGATGTCGATGTGGATGATCTTGCGCGGCTCTTCGGCGAAGTGCGCCGGGTTGCCGATCACGCGGTCGTCGAAGCGGGCGCCGACGGCGAGCAGCACGTCGCTGTAATGCATCGCCATGTTGGCTTCGAAGGTGCCGTGCATGCCCGGCATGCCGAGATACTGGCGGTCGCTGAACGGGTAGCCGCCGAGGCCCATCAGCGTGTTGGTGATCGGATAGCCGAGCAGGCGCGTTAGCTTGGTGATCTGGGCGGCCGCATTCGACAGCACGACGCCGCCGCCGGTGTAGATCATCGGTCGCTTGGCCTCGAGCAGCAGCTGCACCGCTTTCTTGATCTGGCCCGAGTGGCCCTTGACCACCGGGTTGTAGGAGCGCATCGAGATCTCTTTCGGATACTCGAACTCGCAGCGCTGCATGGTCACATCCTTCGGGATGTCGACCAGCACCGGGCCAGGACGGCCGGTGCGCGCGAGGTAGAAGGCCTTCTTCATCGTCAGCGCGATGTCACGTACGTCCTTGACGAGGAAGTTGTGCTTCACGCAGGGGCGGGTGATGCCGACCGTGTCGACCTCCTGGAAGGCGTCCTGGCCGATCGCGGCGGTCGGCACCTGGCCGGAGATGATCACCATCGGGATCGAATCGCAGTAGGCGGTGGCGATGCCGGTGACCGCGTTGGTCGCGCCCGGGCCGGAGGTCACGAGCGCGACGCCGACCTTCTCGGTACTGCGCGCGAAGCCGTCGGCGGCGTGCACCGCAGCCTGCTCGTGGCGCACCAGCACGTGCCGGACCTGATCCTGCTGAAACAGCGCGTCGTACAGGAAGAGGACCGCGCCGCCGGGGTACCCGAAGACATACTCGACCTTTTCTTCCTGCAGGCACCTGATTACAATTTCGGCTCCGGACAGCACCATCGCGAACTCGCTTGACTTTAGGGGTTTGAACAAACGCAGAACGTTACCGGCGGCTGCTGTTTTGGTCAAGGCTGGCGCCGGTTGTGCGCGTCTCGGAGCCGAAGCTCGCTCATGCGCCGGCGCAGCCGCTGCGATGCGCGGGCGTGCGGATTCATCTGTGCGCCGATGCTGGCAACCGTGCGCACGCAATCTTTCCCGGAATACCTCCAATGACCCGCAGGACGAGCAGGGCTGTCAAGATTCGGCAGCAGCAGGCCGCATCCAGTTCATCGTCGGCGGCGCCGGAGGGTGGCAGCGCACGGCCGGTCGCGGAGATTGCCGGCCTGCGACGCCGCCTGGCTTCGATGCTCTATGAATCGATGCTGCTGCTCGGCGTCCTCGCGCTGACCTTCCTCGTCCCTTACCTGATCCTCGGCGCCGTCGC
>DMCZ01000049.1:3362-3610 GCA_003446655.1 Thauera sp.
GGGGGGCAGACCCTGGCGATGCAGACGTGGCGCCTGAAGATCGTTGATGGGGCCGAGGGGCGTACCGCAAGCCTGGGACGCTGCTGGCTGCGTTATGCGCTGGCCTGGCCTTCCGTACTCCTTTGCGGTTTCGGGTTGCTCTGGGCGCTGGTCGACCGAGATCGCCAGTTCCTGCACGATCGCCTGGCGGGTACGTGCGTCGTGCTCCTGCCGGCATCAGCCAAGGGCTGAAGCGGCTGCGCGGCGGA
>DMCZ01000185.1:0-418 GCA_003446655.1 Thauera sp.
AGATGTGTATAAGAGACAGAGGTGGCGCCGACCGAGGCGCTGATGATCGGCGACTCGGCCAACGACGCCCTTGCCGCCCAGGGCGCAGGCATACCGGTGCTGCTGGTCACTTACGGATACAGCGAAGGGGTGCCGGTGGACACCATTGAATGCGATGGGCTACTATCGAACGCGGTTCAGGCGCTGGATCATATCGCCGCAGCATAGCCGCGGCGCGGCTTGCGCCCTGACTCGCCAATACCTCCACCACAGATCGACATCGTGATGCGCGCAATCCGGGATCGCTTCCTCGCCGCCTTCTCCTCCGTCCGGCCGGGCTGGCGCGGTGGTTGGCGTTGGCCTCTGGGCCACTGAACGCGATCCCCCCCCCCGCGGGACCCGGGCAGCGTAGATCACCTGCCCATCCCGCCAGCTTTGC
>DMCZ01000185.1:601-1837 GCA_003446655.1 Thauera sp.
GGCTATAACCGCATTCCGCTTACCCTCGAGGCCTTCGCCGACCTCGACACGCCGCTCTCGATCTACCTGAAGCTCGCCAACGAGCCCTACACCTACCTGCTCGAATCGGTGCAGGGCGGCGAGCGCTTCGGGCGCTACTCCTTCATCGGCCTGTCCTCGCCGACCCGCATCGAGGTCTACCAGCGCTCGGCGCTGCTGCTCACCGGCAACCGCCTGGTCGAGCGCCGCGACTACGGCGACCCGCTCAACTTCGTCGCCGAGTTCATGAACCGCATCAAGGTGCCGCCGCGCGAGCACCTGCCGCGCTTCGCCGGCGGCCTGGTGGGCTGCTTTGGCTACGACACGGTGCGCTACATCGAGCCCAGGCTGGCGAAGACCGAAAAGCCCGACACCCTGGGCACCCCCGACATCCTGCTGCTGCTGTCGGAAGAAGTTGCCATCGTCGACAACCTCAGTGGCAAGCTGACCCTGGTCGTATACGCCGAACCGGAAGTCCCTGGCGCGTACAAGCGCGCGCAGAAGCGCCTGCGCGAGCTGCTCGCCCGCCTGCGCGCGCCGGTGCAGATCCCCGAGGAGACGCGCACCGAGTCCGCGCCGCCGGTGTCGAGCTTCGGCGAGGAGGCCTTCAAGGACGCCGTGCGCCGCGCCAAGCAGTACATCGTCGACGGCGATGTCATGCAGGTGGTGCTGTCGCAGCGCATGAGCAAGCCCTACGCCGCCAGCCCGATGGCGCTGTACCGCGCGATCCGCTCGCTCAATCCCTCGCCCTACATGTTCTATTTCAACTTCGAGGACTTTCACGTCGTCGGCGCCTCGCCCGAGATCCTCACCCGGCTCGAGGACGACGTGGTCACCGTGCGTCCGATCGCGGGCACCCGCAAGCGCGGCGCCACCGTGGCCGAGGACCTCGCGCTCGAGCAGGAACTGCTCGCCGACGAGAAGGAGCGCGCCGAGCACCTGCAGCTGCTCGACCTCGGCCGCAACGATGCCGGGCGAGTGTCCGAGACCGGCACGGTCAAGGTCACCGAGCGCTTCACCATCGAGCGCTACTCGCACGTAATGCACATCGTCTCCAACGTCGAGGGCAAGCTCAAGGACGGCCTCAACGCGCTCGCCGTGCTGCGCGCCACCTTCCCGGCCGGTACCGTGTCGGGCGCGCCCAAGGTGCGGGCGATGGAAATCATCGATGAGCTCGAGCCGGTCAAGCGCGGCGTCTATGCCGGCGCGGTCGGTTAC
>DMCZ01000185.1:1886-3724 GCA_003446655.1 Thauera sp.
GCGCCACCTTCCCGGCCGGTACCGTGTCGGGCGCGCCCAAGGTGCGGGCGATGGAAATCATCGATGAGCTCGAGCCGGTCAAGCGCGGCGTCTATGCCGGCGCGGTCGGTTACCTCGGCTTTCATGGCGACATGGACCTCGCGATCGCGATCCGCACCGCGGTGGTGAAGGACGGCCAGATCCATGTCCAGGCCGGCGCCGGCATCGTCGCCGATTCCGACCCCGATGCCGAATGGCAGGAGACGCAGAGCAAGGCGCGCGCCATGCTGCGCGCCGCGGAGATGGCCGAGGGCGGGCTGGACACGCAGGTCTGACCCCCGGCGGCGCATGCATTCCGCAACCTCTCCCGCCTCAAGTACTTGCAGGCGAAGCCGGTCTCATCCCCGGCAGCCTTTGCGAAGGGAATCACCATGCTGCTGATGATCGACAATTACGACAGCTTCACCTACAACCTGGTGCAGTACTTCGGCGAGCTCGGCGCCAACGTCAAGGTGTATCGCAACGACGAGATCACCCTCGACCAGATCGAGCGTCTCGCCCCCGCGCACCTCGTCATCTCGCCGGGGCCGTGCTCGCCCGCCGAGGCCGGCATCTCGGTGCCGGCGATCAAGGCCTTCGCCGGCAAGCTGCCCATCCTCGGCGTCTGCCTCGGCCACCAGAGCATCGGCGCGGCCTTTGGCGGGCGCATCGTGCACGCGCAGAAGCTCATGCACGGCAAGACCTCGCCGGTGCACCACCTCGACCTCGGGGTGTTCCGCGGCCTGCCCAACCCGCTCACCTGCACACGCTACCATTCGCTGGCGATCGAACGTTCCAGCCTGCCCGACTGTCTGGAAGTGACGGCCTGGACCGACGACGGCGAGATCATGGGCGTTCGCCACCGCACGCTGGACGTCGAGGGCGTGCAGTTCCACCCCGAGTCCATCCTCACCGAATGCGGCCACGCGCTGCTGAAGAACTTCCTCGACCGTCGCGCCGCCGCGCCTGCGGCCGCCTGAGTCGAACGCTGCGAGACGAACATGACCACGATCACTCCCCAGCAAGCCCTGCAACGCACGATCGAGCATCGCGAGATCTTCTATGACGAGATGCTGTCCCTGATGCGCCAGATCATGGCCGGCGAGGTCTCGCCGCTGATGACCGCCGCCATCCTCACCGGCCTGCGCGTCAAGAAGGAGACCATCGGCGAGATCACCGCCGCCGCCACCGTGATGCGCGAGATGTCGACCAAGGTCGTCGTGCAGCCGCCGCATGACCACTTCCTCGACGTGGTGGGCACCGGCGGCGACGGCGCCAACACCTTCAACATCTCCACCACCACGATCTTCGTCGCCGCCGCCGCCGGCGCGCGCGTCGCCAAGCACGGCGGGCGCGGGGTGTCGTCGAAATCGGGCGCGGCCGACGTGATCGAGGCGCTGGGCGTCAACCTCGAGCTCAGCCCGCAGCAGGTCGCCGAGTGCATCGAAGCCACCGGCATCGGCTTCATGTACGCCCCGGCCCACCACAGCGCGATGAAGAACGTCGCCCCGGTGCGGCGCGAGATGGGCGTGCGCACGATCTTCAACATCCTCGGCCCGCTCACCAACCCGGCGGGCGCGCCCAACACCCTGATGGGCGTGTTCCACCCCGACCTGGTCGGCATCCAGGCGCGCGTGATGCAGCGCCTGGGCGCCAACCACGTGCTGGTGGTGCACGGCCTGGACGGCATGGACGAGGTCAGCCTCGGCGGCGCCACCCTGGTCGGCGAACCCAAGGACAACCAGGTGCGCGAGGACGAGATCCCCCCCGAGGACTTCGGCCTGGCGATGGCGAGCAGCCGCAACCTGCGCGTCGAGGGG
>DMCZ01000044.1 GCA_003446655.1 Thauera sp.
GCTGCCTGCTCCAAAGCCGCCTCGCAGGACGGCTCGGTTCCGTAGCGCTGGAGAAACTCGGGCATGGACAGTCCGGATTGAAACTTGATTCGGTTCATCGGCATGGCACACCTCTCAGCGGAAAAGCTGTATCTTTGTACAGTATAGACCTGTTGGGGTGCCTGGCTGAACATCGTTGCTAATCAAGAATCCGTAAGGGTGGCGGCATCGAGTTCAGACCGCGCGCGGCCCGCGCAGTACGCACAGCGTCGGCGGGCCTCGAGGGTCGATGTCGGCACACAGGAGCGAGTCGTGCTGGTTCAGACCTTCTCCTTCACGCCCAGCCCGTAATGCGCGCCGCGCTCACGGGTCGTGCGCGCAATCACAATTGAGTGCAATGCCCCTCTCCCGATCCGCGCGAAAGCACCCGCAACGCTTCCATCGACGCCGTGCCCAGCGGGTGCTGCGGGCGAACGATAGCGCGCTCTAACGCGACCGGCCACCTGCAAGGCATGGGTCGGGCCCTCGGTGACCTACTGGTGAGCCTCACTTGGGGCGGTAGGCGCCCGGGGTGCTGCCGGTCCATTTCCGGAACGCGCGATGAAAGGCGTTGGGGTCCTCGAAGCCCATTTCCTGGCCAATGACGGCGATCGGGGTATTGGTCTTCGTCAGCAACTGAATCGTCGCGTCCCGGCGGAGTTCATCCTTGATCGCCTGGAAGGTGGTGCCCTCCGCGGCCAGCCGGCGGGTCAGCGTGCGCAGGGACAGGTGCAGCGCGCTGGCGGTCTGACCGGCGCTAATCGGGAGGCCGAGGCGTGGGCGCAAGTGCTCGCGGACCTTCTGCCGGGTCGGGTGCTGCTCGAAGGCGACGAACAGCCAGTCGCCGGGGGCCCGGGCCAGGAACCGGGCGAGCGAGCGCCGGTCCTGGCGGATCGGCGTGGCCAACTGGGCGGCCTCGAAGTAGAGGGCTGAAACCGCCTGCTCGAAAAACACCGGGCCGGGGTAGAGAAAACCGTATTCCGACGCGTGGCTCGGGCGCCGATAACTGCAATCGACACGCGCCAGGGTCATGCGGTGCCCGGTGAGCCAGGACGCCACGCCGTGGATCAGCTTGAGCAAGATCTCCTGTCCGAAGGTATTCGCCGCGGCCTGCGGCGTCCGCGGAATCAGGGCCATCCGGATGAGGCTGCCTTCGCGAGCAAGTTCGATGCGGAAGTCATCCAGCAGCAGGTGGAAGAAGCGGCTGAGTCGGAACAGGGCGGTCTGCAGCGTCGCCGAGTCGAGCAGGCTGAGGCAGAGAAACTTCAACGAGCCCGAGCGCACGGGCCGCGAAAACATCCCCGGCAGTTCGTCATCCAGTTGGCTGGCCAGTTGCCGGTAGAGGGTGGCGAACTGCTCGGTGGTCACCCTGGCCGTTTCCGCGCCAAGGAGGACCGGAGCGATACCCGCCCGCGCCAGCGCGTCCGCCTGCCCCGCCGGATCGAGCGGCGTGCCGTTCAACAGGTTCAGCACGAAGGACATCGGGATCGTGCCGGCAGTGATGTCGGTCGGGGCCATGGTGCGGTGCTTCGCATCGCGAGAATGGCCGATTATGCAAGTGTTTCGGCGCAAGTCGCAATCGGCATCGGATGCGCTCGTTCTTAGAATTGCTCCCGCAATCCGCGCATAAGTGGATTGGATTGCCAGATCGTCCGGCCGCGCCAGCAGTTCTCTGTCGATGCGGGAAACCGGACTCAGGCGCAGAGCGCATGGCGGAAGGTGTTGGTTGGCCCAAGCCGGCGCGCAAGAAAAGAGAAGACTTTCCGGAGACCTCGCTCATGCCCACCGAATCCATCCAAGCCGCAGCTTCGGCTTACGCCTACCCGCTGCTGATCAAGCAACTCCTGCATACACCGCTGGCGACTGCCGCCGATCAGGAGATCGTCTACCGCGACAGCCACCGCCAGACCTACCGCGACCTGGCCGCCCGGATCCGTCGCCTGGCCAATTCGCTGCGCGATGCCGGGGTCGGCCCGGGCGATACCGTCGCGGTGATGGACTGGGACAGCCACCGCTATCTCGAATGCTTCTTCGCCGTGCCGATGATGGGTGCGGTGCTGCAGACGGTGAATGTGCGCCTGTCGCCCGAGCAGATCCTGTACACGCTGAATCACGCCGGTGCCGACATCGTCCTGGTCAACGCCGATTTCATCCCGGTGCTGGCGGGCATCAAGGGCCAACTGGAGACGGTGAAGCGCTTCGTGCTGATCTCCGATACCGGCAGCGACATGGCGATGTGGCAGATTCCCTTTGTCGGCGAGTACGAGGCCTTGCTGGCGAAGGCGTCGAGCGAGTACGACTTCCCCGACTTCGACGAGAACACGCGGGCGACGACCTTCTACACGACCGGTACGACCGGGCTGCCGAAGGGCGTCTATTTCAGCCACCGCCAACTGGTGCTGCACACGCTGGCGGTCGCCACCCATCTGGGTACCGCAGAGGACCACGGCCGCCTGCACCGCGGCGACGTGTACATGCCGATCACCCCGATGTTCCACGTCCACGCGTGGGGCGTGCCCTACATCGCGACGCTGCTCGGCCTCAAGCAGGTCTATCCCGGCCGCTATGCGCCCGAGACCCTGGCCCGCTACATCCAGGACGAGAAGGTCACCTTCTCGCACTGCGTGCCGACCATCCTGCAGATGCTGCTGACCAACGCCGAGGCGAAGGCGGTCGATCTCAAGGGCTGGAAGGTCATCATCGGCGGTTCGGCGCTGCCCAAAGGGCTCGCCGCCGCGGCGCTGGAGCGCGGTATCGACGTCTTCGCCGGTTACGGCATGTCGGAAACCTGCCCGATCCTGACCATCGCCCGAGTGCCCGGCGACCTCCCGGCCGAGGATCTGGACGGCCAGGCCGACCAGCGCATCCGCACCGGCTATCCGGTGCCGCTGGTCGATCTCCACACCGTCGACGGCGACCTCCTCGACGCCCCCCGTGACGGCAAGAGCACCGGCGAGATCGTCGTCCGCGCGCCGTGGCTGACCATGGGCTACCTGCACAACCCGTCCGCATCGGACGAGCTGTGGGCCGGCGGCTACCTCCATACCGGCGACATCGGGACCATCGACCCGGCCGGCTGCCTGCAGGTGAC
The DNA here is from genome assembly GCA_003446655.1 of Thauera sp. Taxonomy (GTDB): domain Bacteria; phylum Pseudomonadota; class Gammaproteobacteria; order Burkholderiales; family Rhodocyclaceae; genus Thauera. The sequence goes on from DMCZ01000044.1 coordinate 3,110, forward strand.
CGACCGTCTGAAGGACGTGATCAAGACCGGCGGCGAGTGGGTGTCCTCGCTCGAGCTCGAAAACATCATCTCCCAGCACCCGGCGGTCAGCGAGGTCGCGGTCATCGGGGTGAAGGACGACAAGTGGGGCGAGCGTCCGCTGGCGATGGTCGTCCTCAAGCCGGGGCAGACGGCCACGGCCGACGAGATCAAGGCCACCGTCGCGAAATCGGCCGAGGCGGGCCACATCTCGCGCTACGCGGTGCCCGACGAGATCCGATTCGTCGAGGAGCTGGCGCGCACCAGCGTCGGCAAGATCAACAAGAAAGCCATTCGCGAACATCTGGCCTGACGGCCATCGCAAACCAGGAGTCAATCGCGTGAACAGACTGCATATCAAGAAAGCCGCCGTACTCGGCGCCGGGGTCATGGGTGCGCAGATCGCGGCGCATCTCGCCAATGCCGGCGTGCCGGTCGTCCTCTTCGACCTGCCCGCGAAGGAAGGCGACAAGAACGGCATCGTCAGGAAGGCCATCGACGGGCTGAAGAAGCTCGAACCGGCGCCGCTGGCGAACAAGGCGGCGCTGAAGCTGATCTCGGCCGCCAACTACGATGAGCATCTGGCCGAGTTGGCCGGCTGCGAGCTGATCATCGAGGCGATCGCCGAGCGCATGGACTGGAAGAACGACCTGTACGGCAAGATCGTGCCGCACATTTCGGCCAATGCCATCATCGCCTCCAACACCTCCGGACTGTCGATCGACGCGCTGTCGCAGGCGCTGCCGGCCGATGTTCGTCCGCGCTTCTGCGGCATCCACTTCTTCAACCCGCCGCGCTACATGCGCCTGGTCGAGATCATCGCCACCCGCACGACCGATGCGGGCACGCTCGATGCGCTCGAGACCTGGCTGACCTCGCGCCTCGGCAAGGGTGTGATCCGCGCCCTCGACACGCCCAACTTCGTCGCCAACCGTATCGGCGTGCTCTCGATCCTGGCGGTGATGCATCACACCCAGCGCTTCGAGCTTGGTTTCGATGTGGTCGACGCCCTGACCGGGCCGAAGATCGGCCGCCCGAAGAGCGCCACCTACCGCACCGCGGACGTCGTCGGCCTGGATACGCTGGCCCACGTCGTGCGCAACATGCACGGCACGCTGCCCGACGATCCATGGCATGCGCATTTCAAGGTGCCGGCCTGGCTGGAACAGCTTATCGCGCAGGGGGCTCTGGGTCAGAAGACCAAGGGCGGCATCTACCGCAAGGTCGGCAAGGAAGTCCACGTGCTGGACCTTGGCCTGCAGGATTTCCGCCCCTCGAGCGGCGAACTCAGCGCCGAGGTGGCGGGCATCCTCAAGGACAGGAACCCGGCCAGCCGCTTCGCCGCACTGCGTGCCTCGAAGGACCCGCAGGCGAAGTTCCTGTGGGCGATCTTCCGCGACGTTTTCCACTATGCCGCCGTGCAGCTCGAATCCATCGCCGACAATGCCCGCGATCTGGATCTCGCGATGCGCTGGGGTTTTGGTTGGACGCAGGGGCCGTTCGAGATCTGGCAATCCGCCGGCTGGGCGGACATCGCCCGGGCGATCGCCGCCGACATCGCCGCCGGCGAGACGATGAGCGATACGCCGCTGCCCGCCTGGGTGCTGGAAGATCGTGAGGGTGTGCACACGCCGCAGGGCTCGTGGTCGCCGCGCCGTAAGGCCTATGTGCCGCGTTCCGCGCTGCCGGTGTACCAGCGCCAGCTCTTCCAGGAAGCCGTCCTCGGCGACGGTTCGTTGGCGCCCGAGCAGTCCGGCGAGACCCTGTTCGAGAACGACGGTGTCCGTCTGTGGCGTTTGCCGGCGGTCGACGCCGGCATCGGCATCCTCTCCTTCAAGTCCAAGATGCACGCCATCGGCAGCGAAGTGGTCGATGGGGTGGTGGCAGCGGTGCGCCAGGCCGAGCAGAGCCTGTCCGGCCTGGTCATCTGGCACCAGCCGCCGTTCGCCGTCGGCGCCAACCTGGCCCAGGTGGCCGAGGGGTGCGTGGCCGGCGATTTTGCGCAGCTCGACCGCTATGTCGCCGCCTTCCAGCAGGCCGGTCAGGCGCTGAAGTATGCGGCGGTGCCGGTGGTGGCGGCGGTGCAGGGCATGGCGCTGGGCGGCGGCTGCGAGTTCGCCATGCAGGCAACGCGCCGCGTGGTGGCGCTGGAGAGCTACATGGGCCTGGTCGAAGCGGGCGTCGGCCTGATCCCGGCCGGCGGCGGCTGCAAGGAGTTCGCGCTGCAGGCGGCGGAATGGGCGGGGCGGACCGCGACCCCGGCCGAGCTGATGGCCTTCCTGCAACCGGTGTTCATGAACATCGCCACGGCCAAGGTCTCGAAGAGCGCCGCGGAGGCGGTGGGCTACGGCTTCGCCCGCGCGACCGATACCGTGCTGTTCCATCCCGACGAGCTGCTCTACGTGGCGATCCGCGAAGCCCGTGCGCTGGCCGAATCCGGCTATGCGCCCCCCGCCACGGCGCGTGCCGTGCCGGTGGCCGGGCGCGGCGGCATCGCGACCCTGGAGATGACGCTGGTCAACATGCGTGACGGCGGCATGATCTCCGCGTACGACTACCAGGTCGCCCGTGCCGCGGCGGTTGCGCTGTGCGGTGGTGAAGTCGATAGCGGCAGTCTGGTCGATGAGGCCTGGCTGCTCACGGTCGAGCGCCGCCTGTTCGTCGAGCTGCTGAAGAACCCCCAAACCCAGGCCCGGATCCAGCACATGCTCGAGACCGGCAAGCCGCTCCGCAACTGATCCGGCCCAGGAGAACACCATAATGAGCAAACAGATTCAGGAAGCCTACATCGTCGCCGCAACCCGCCTGCCGGTGGGCAAGCGCAACGGCATGTTCAGGAATGCGCGGCCGGACGACATGCTGGCCCACGCCATCCGCGCCGTGGTCGCGCAGGCGCCCGGCGTCGACCCGACCCGCATCGGCGACGTCATCGTCGGCTGCGCCATCCCCGAAGCCGAGCAGGGCATGAACGTGGCCCGCATCGGTGCGCTGCTCGCCGGTCTGCCGAATACCGTCCCGGGCATCACCATCAACCGCTTCTGCTCCTCCGGACTGCAGGCCGTCGCCGACGCCGCCAATCAGATCCGTCTCGGCCTGGCCGACGTGATGATCGCCGCCGGTACGGAGTCGATGACCGCGATGTCCAACATCATGGGCAACAAGGTGGCGGCCAACCCCGCCTGGTTCTCCGATGAAAACATCGGCATTGCCTACGGCATGGGCCTGACCGCCGAGAAGGTGGCGCAGCAGTGGGGCATCGGCCGCGAGGCGCAGGATGCCTTTGCCGAGGCGTCCCACCGCAAGGCCTGCGCCGCGATCGCTGCCGGGCATTTCAAGGCCGAGACCTCGCCCTTCACCGTGCGTGACTACAAGCCCGATCTGGCCAGCGGCGAAATCCGCCAGCGCGACCGCACGCCGACCGACGACGAGGGCGCACGCCCGGACATCTCCGTCGAGAAGCTCGCCAGGCTGCGCCCGGTCTTCCACGCCAGGGGCTCGGTCACCGCGGGCAACGCCTCGCAGATGTCCGATGGCGCCGGCGCCGTGATGCTGGTCTCGGAGAAGGTCCTGAAGGAACACAACCTGACCCCGCTCGCCCGCTTTGCCGGCTTTGCCGTCGGCGGGGTGGCGCCGGAGATTATGGGCGTCGGTCCGATCGTCGCGATCCCCAAGGTGCTGCAGCAAGCCGGCATCCGCAAGGAAGACCTGGACTGGATCGAGCTGAACGAAGCCTTTGCAGCGCAGGCGCTCGCCGTAGTCAAGGAGCTCGACCTCGACCCGTCGAAGATCAACCCGCTGGGCGGCGCGATCGCGCTCGGCCACCCGCTCGGTGCCACCGGCGCCATCCGCACGGCGACGCTGCTGCACGGCATGCGCCGTACCGGCGGCAAGTACGGGATGGTCAGCATGTGCATCGGCACGGGCATGGGTGCCGCCGGCATCTTCGAAAGCATCTGAACGAACAGATCGAAAGAGAGAACACCATGAGTGATTACATCGCCCCCGTGAAGGACATGCGCTTCGTGATGGACGAGATCGTCGGTCTCGACGCCATCGCCGCGCTTCCCGGCTACGAAGAAGCCACGCCCGACATGGCGGACGCCATCCTCGAGGAGGCGGCCAAGTTCGCCAGCGGCGTGCTGGCCCCGCTCAACTGGATCGGCGACACGCAGGGCTGCAAGCTCGGGCCTGACGGCGTCGTCACCGCCGACGGATGGAAGGAAGCCTACAAGGCCTTCTGCGACGCCGGCTGGAACGGCCTGGCCTCGCCGACGGCGTACGGCGGGCAGGGCCTGCCGGAAGCCATCGGCATCGCGGTCAAGGAGATGGCCTCGTCCGCCAACCTGTCCTTCTCGCTCGGTCCGCTGCTGACCGGTGGCGCCGTGGCTGCGCTGCTGACCTGCGCCAGCGACGAACTCAAGGCCATCTACCTGGAGAAGATGATCTCCGGAGAATGGACCGGCACGATGAACCTGACGGAGCCGAATGCGGGTTCCGATCTGGCCCTGATCCGCAGCCGCGCCGAGCCGCAGGCTGACGGCAGCTACCGCGTCTTCGGCCAGAAGATCTTCATCACCTATGGCGACCACGACATGACGGACAACATCGTCCATCTCGTTCTCGCCCGCCTGCCGGACGCCCCGGCGGGCGTGAAGGGCATCTCGCTCTTCCTGGTGCCGAAGTTCCTGGTCAATGCCGACGGTTCGCTCGGCGAGCGCAACGATGCCTACTGCGTGTCGATCGAGCACAAGCTCGGCATCCACGCCAGCCCGACCTGCGTCATGGCCTTCGGTGACAAAGGCGGCGCCGTCGGCTATCTGCTGGGTGAGGCGAATCGCGGCCTCGAGTACATGTTCATCATGATGAACGAGGCGCGCATGGGCGTCGGTCTGCAGGGGGTCGCCCTCGGCGAGCGCGCCTACCAGCAGGCGCTCGGCTATGCCCGCGAACGCAAGCAGGGGCGGGACGCCGTGACCGGCGAAGCGCTGGTCACGATCGACAAGCATCCGGACGTGCGCCGCATGCTGATGCTGATGAAGTCGCGCGTCGAAGCCTGCCGCGCGGTCACCTACTTCACCGCCGGGCTGCTCGACCGTGCGCACGCCGGCACCGATCCCGAGCAGAAGAAGCGCGACCTGTTCCTGGCCGAACTGCTGATTCCCGTGGTCAAGGGTGGCGGCACGGAGATGGCGGTCGAGGTGACTTCGCTCGGCATCCAGGTGCACGGCGGCATGGGCTTCATCGAGGAGACCGGCGCCGCGCAGCACTGGCGCGATTCGCGCATCACGACGATCTACGAAGGCACCACCGGCATCCAGGCCAACGACCTGATCTTCCGCAAGCTGATGCGCGACCAGGGCGCCACCGCCCAGGCCGTCCTCTCCGAGGTGCAGGGCACGGCCGACGCGCTGCTGGCTTCCGACCGGCCCGAACTGCGTGCCATCGGCGCGCAACTGCTGGGCGCGAAACAGGCCTGGTCCGACGCCACGGAGTGGGTACTGGGCACTGTCAGGTCGGACGTTGCGGCCGTGCTGACCGCGGCCCTGCCGTACCTCAACCTAGCCGTCCTCGTCTGCGGCGGCTGGATGATGGGCAGGGCGGCCTTGGCCGCCGCCGGCTACCTGGACAGCGAAGCCGGCGACCAGCGGTTCTATCGCAGCAAGATCGCCACCGCCGGCTTCTACGCTGACCAACTGCTGGCGCAGGCCGAGGCCTGGAGCAAGGTGGCGATGGCCGGCGACGCGGCGATCCGGGGCTTTGGCGACGTGCTGTTCGAATGAGACAGAGCCCGTCCGCGAGGTAACAGGCCGGTTTCGACCAGCGGAGCTCCCTCTCTCCCTCTGTTGGCGATTTGCCCATCCGGCACATGTGCCGGATGGGGTCTTTTCCTGCGCGGCGGATCCCGGAAAACCCATCCCCATTCCCATTCCCATGCCCCTGCACGGGGGCGCTCGAGCGGTCGAATCGACGCTCGCATTGCAAGAAAACCTCAAAACAACACCGCCCATTCAGGCGATATCGACCAAAGGAGCAAGACGTGAAGGAAACGTTCATCGACAAGGCCCCCGATCGAGCCAGGTGCCATGGCTGTACCCCTGCTGATCGAGACCCTGCAGCGCAGGCAATCCGTGCCGTTGCGCAGGGGGCGGCGCGGGCGAGCACGACGACTGCAAGCGGCGTTCGCGGCCAGTGGCGCGCGTCGTCGATTCGCATCCTGGGGACTGCCGTGCTTGCACATACGTGCCTCATGGGCGCGGTACAGGCGGCTGAGCTGACCGCCGGAGGGCCCGGCGTCGCGAAGCCGAAGGAATTCCAGTTCGGCGAGGTGACGGTCCGCACCAAGGGGACGATGACCTACGGCACCATCATCCGCGCGGATGACCGTAATCCCGAGCTGGTTCCGTACGGCAACGGCGTAGCAGTGGGCGTCAACGGTACGGCGAGGGGCGGCACCAACAATGACGACGGCGAACTGAATTACGGGCGTGGCGACCATACCTCGACCGTGCTCAAGGCCGTGCTCGATGCCGACCTGAAGTACCGGAACCTGGGGATGTTCGTGCGCGTCAAGGCCTGGCACGACTTCGACCTTGAAGATGACAGCGTCCCGCACGGCAATGCGGCCAACGGCTACGCGCCCGACAAGAACCTCAGCGACAAGGGCTTCAGTCGCCTCGGACGTTTCTCGGGGGCCGACCTGAGGGCCAACGTCTACGGCAACTTCGACCTGGACGGCAAATCCCTGCTCACCCGCATCGGCTATCAGACCATCGACTGGGGCTCCCCAGGTACGATTCTGGGCGGTCTGGAGCAGATCAACCCGATCGACAATCCCGCGCGCCTGCGCGCCGGCGCGGTTCCCGAGGAGACCCGGATTCCGATTCCGGCGGTCTTCGCCAGGCTGGGCCTGAACAAGAACACCAATGTCGAGGCGTTCTACCAGTTCGGCTTCCGCCCCAGTGAACTGGCGGGCTGCGGCACCTTCGGTGCATTCGTCGACTACGCGACTGCGGGCTGCAACCAGGTCTTCGTCGCGCCTGTGACGGTCAGCGATGCACAAGCCGAGGACCTTGGGCTGGTCGTCAAGCGCGGGGCGGACGGGGATCCTTCGGACGGCGGCCAATATGGCGTCGGCGTGACTTATCTTGCCGAGAACCTGGGGCAGTTCGGCGCCTATTTCGCCAACTATCACAGCCGCCGGCTCGCGGTCAGCGTGCTCAAGTCGTCAGGGACCGCCCCGTTCATTCCGGGCGACCCCAACGGCGAGAATGTGCAGTACTTCGTTGAGTATCCGGAAGACGTGAAGGTCTGGGGGCTGAACTTCAAGACGCGTCTGCCTGACCAGACCCGGGTCTTCGCCGAATATACCTACCGCCCCAACCAGACCATCCAGTTGGCGACCGGGGATTTGCTCTCGGCATTCGTGTCGAACACCGCCCCGAGCCTGCTCCGGGCCGATGCGACGGCGACGCCGGCGGGCGGTGTCTACCACGGCTACGACCGCCTCAAGATGAGCCAATTCAGCGCCGGTGCGTCCAGGCCGTTCGGCAAGGTGCTGGGCGGCGACTTCACCCTGGCGGGCGAAGTCGGCGTGAAGTACATCCACGACCTGCCGGACGTGAGCGAGCGGCGCTACGTTCGCTCCGATCTCTACGGGCAAGGTCCGGTCAATGGCGTGTGCGTGCCTGGAGCGTCGGCTGCGCAGTGCAGCAACGACGGCTACGCCTCGGCGCTGGCCTGGGGCTACCGCCTGAGGGCATCTTCCGTATATGGCAATGTCTTCGATGGCGTGGATCTCAAGCCGTCCATCACCTTTGGCCATGACGTGAAGGGCTGGTCCTACGACTCGCTCTTCATCGAGGGACGGCGTCTGGCGATCGTTGCGTTGCAGGCGGACGTGAAGAAACGGTTCTTCGTCGAGGCCTCCTGGACGCCGATCTGGGGCGGTCGATACAACTTCGCGAAGGACCGGGATTTCTTCGCCCTCGCCGTCGGCGCGACCTTCTGAAGACAGGGACAGCCGGCAGCTCGCTCAACCCCTTCCGATTGCAAGCCGCACAGCTTGGGAAGGGGGCGGCTGCCGGGTCCGATGCAGCCGGTGCCGGCAGGTTTGCAAACGACGAACGCGGGGCACGGGATCGAGCAACTCGACTCCGTGGGCATCGCATGCATGGCGAAACAACACGCCATAGAGGCGCCAGTCGGCGCCAATAACAAGGAGGATGACTCATGAAGATTCTGGTCCCAGTCAAACGCGTTGTGGATTACAACGTCAAGGTTCGCGTCAAGGCCGATGGCAGCGGCGTCGATCTGGCGAACGTCAAGATGTCGATGAACCCCTTCGACGAGATCGCGGTGGAAGAGGCCGTGCGGCTGAAGGAAGCCGACGTGATCACCGAAGTCGTGGCCGTGAGTTGCGGCGTGGGCGCCTGCCAGGAGACGCTGCGTGCGGCGCTGGCGATCGGTGCCGACCGCGCCATCCTGGTCGAGACCGACGTCGAGCTGCAGCCGCTGGCCGTGGCCAAGCTGCTCAAGGCCGTGTGCGACAAGGAACAGCCGAACCTGGTGATCTGCGGCAAGCAGGCGATCGACGACGACGCCAACCAGACCGGCCAGATGCTGGCCGCGCTGGCCGGCTGGCCGCAGGCGACCTTCGCCTCGAAGGTGGCGCTGGCCGATGGCAAGGCGCAGGTCACGCGCGAGATCGACGGCGGCCTCGAGACCCTGTCGGTGGGCCTGCCGGCGGTGATCACCACCGACCTGCGCCTGAACGAGCCGCGCTACGCCACGCTGCCCAACATCATGAAGGCCAAGAAGAAGCCGCTCGACACCGTCAAGCCGGCCGATCTGGGCGTCGATGTGGCCCCGCGCCTGGCGACCCTGAAAGTGTCCGAGCCGCCCAAGCGCAGCGCCGGCGAGCGCGTGGCCGACGTGGCCCAACTGGTCGACAAACTCAAGAACGTTGCGAAGGTGATCTGAACATGGCCATTCTCGTTATTGCTGAACACGACAATCAATCGCTGAAGGCCTCGACGCTGAACACCGTGGCCGCCGCTGCCAGGCTCGGTGGCGATGTGCACATGCTGGTGGCCGGTGCCGGCTGCGCCGGTGTGGCCGAAGCCGCCGCCAAGGTGGCCGGTGTGGCCAAGGTGCTGGTGTGCGACGCTGCTCATTACGAAGCCCAGACCGCCGAGAACGTGGCCGAGCTGGTGAAGGGCCTGGCCGCCGGCTATAGCCACGTGCTCGCCCCGGCGACCCCGGCTGGCAAGAACATGCTGCCGCGCGTCGCCGCGCTGCTCGACGTGGCGCAGATCAGCGACATCGTCGCGGTCGAGGCCGCGGACACCTTCGTGCGCCCGATCTACGCCGGCAACGCGCTCGCCACCGTGAAGAGCGCCGATGCGGTCAAGGTCATCACCGTGCGCACCACGGCCTTCGACGTCGCGGCCGCCGACGGTAACGCCGCCGCCATCGAGGCGGTCGCCGCCGCTGCCGACCTGGGCGTGACCGCGCTCGTGAGCCGCGAGATCGTCAAGAGCGCGCGTCCCGAACTCGGTGCCGCCAAGATCATCGTCTCCGGCGGCCGCGGCCTGGGCAGCGGCGACGCCTACCACCAGTTGCTCGAGCCGCTCGCCGACAAGCTCGGTGCCGCGCTCGGCGCCAGCCGCGCCGCGGTCGATGCGGGCTACGTGCCCAACGACTACCAGGTCGGCCAGACCGGCAAGATCGTCGCCCCGCAGCTCTACATCGCGGTCGGCATCTCGGGCGCGATCCAGCATCTTGCGGGCATGAAGGATTCCAAGGTGATCGTGGCGATCAACAAGGATCCGGAAGCGCCGATCTTCCAGGTGGCCGACTATGGTCTCGTGGGCGATCTGTTCCAGGTGGTGCCGGAGCTGACATCCATCCTTGCCTGATCGGACGCCGCGTTCTCGCTTCCAGCGGGTTCGACAGATCTCGTCTTCCTGCCCGCTGAGCGCTCGAACCGTTCCGGCTCGGGAACGCACTGCTTCCCGAGCCGTTTTGTTGACCTCGTATTGCGGGTCATGATCGCCCAGGTCAGGACCCTGCCAAAGGAGTATCGAACCATGCGCGAATCGATGGAATTCGATGTGCTGATCGTCGGCGGCGGCCCTGCGGGGCTGTCGGCAGCGATCAAGCTCAAGCAACTGGCCGCCGAGAAGGGCCAGGAACTCTCGGTCTGCCTGATCGAGAAGGCCGCCGAGATCGGCGCCCACATCCTGTCGGGGGCCGTCATGGACCCGCAGGCGCTGACCGAACTCTTCCCCGACTGGAAGGAACGCGGCGCACCGCTCAACACCGCGGTCACCGAGGACCGCGTGCTGTTCCTCTCCGAGACCGGCGCCCGCCAGGCCCCCAACGGCCTGCTGCCCGACTGCTTCGTTAACCACGGCAACTACATCGTGCGCCTGGGCAACGTCGTGAAGTGGCTCGGCGAGCAGGCCGAGGCGCTGGGCGTGGAGGTCTATCCGGGCTTTGCCGGTGCCGAAATCCTGTTCGACGAGGCGGGCGCGGTGAAGGGCGTCGCCACCGGCGACATGGGGCTCAATCGTGACGGCACACCCGGCCCGCACCACCAGCCGGGCATGGAGCTGCACGCCAAATACACGCTGTTCGCCGAGGGCTGTCGTGGCCACCTCGGCAAGCAGCTCGAGGCGAAGTTCAATCTGCGCGACGGCGCCGACCCCCAGACCTACGGCATCGGCATCAAGGAGCTGTGGGAGGTGAAGCCCCAGCAGCATCAGCCGGGCTTGGTGGTGCACACCGCCGGCTGGCCGATGGACAAGGCCACCTATGGCGGCGGCTTCGTCTATCACCTCGAGGACAACCTGGTCGCGGTCGGCTTCGTGGTCGGGCTCAACTACGCCAACCCGCATCTGTCGCCCTTCGAGGAGATGCAGCGCTACAAGACCCACCCCGAGATCCGCAAGGTCCTGGAAGGCGGCAAGCGCCTGCAGTACGGCGCCCGCGCGATCGCCGCCGGCGGCCTGCAGAGCCTGCCCAGGCTGGTGTTCCCGGGCGGCGGCCTTATCGGTGACGACGCCGGCTTCCTCAACGCCGCGCGCATCAAGGGCAGCCACGCCGCGATCAAGTCCGGCATGCTCGCCGCCGAAGCCGCGTTCGAGGCCTTGGCCGCAGAGCGCCAGCGCGACACGCTCGAGGCCTATCCGGCCGCCTTCCAGGCCTCCTGGCTGCACGCCGAGCTGCACAAGACGCGCAACTTCAAGCCCTACATGAAGAAGGGTTTGTGGGTCGGCTCGCTGCTGTTCGGCATCGACCAGGTGCTGTTCAAGGGCAAGGTGCCGTGGACGCTGCACAACACCTCGGACCACGACCAGCTCAAGCCGGCGGCCGCGTGCGGGAAGATCAATTATCCGAAGCCGGACGGCGTGCTCACCTTCGATCGCCTCTCGTCGGTGTTCCTGTCCAACACCAACCACGAGGAAGAGCAGCCCTGCCATCTGCAGCTCAAAGACGCCTCGGTGCCGATCGCGATCAACCTGGCGAAATACGACGCCCCCGAGCAGCGGTACTGCCCGGCCGGGGTGTACGAGATCGTTCAGGCCGAAGCCGGCCCACGCCTGCAGATCAACGCGCAGAACTGCGTGCACTGCAAGACCTGCGACATCAAGGACCCGACCCAGAACATCAACTGGGTGGTCCCGCAGGGCGGCGAAGGGCCGATCTACCAAGGGATGTGAGCGCCGGCTCCCTCACTGCGCCTGCACCCGCCCACAGGATGATGAACGGATGAATCAAAGCACCACCAGCACCCCGCACCGCATCGTCATCGTCGGTGGTGGTGCGGGCGGATTCGAGCTCGCCACCCGCCTGGGCGACACGCTCGGCCGTCGTGGCAAGGCCGAGATCACCCTCATCGAGCGCAAGCACAGCCACGTCTGGAAGCCCAAGCTGCATGAGATCGCCGCCGGCAGCATGGACTTTGGCGACCACGAGGTCGGCTACCTCGCGCATGCCCACCGGCATGGCTTTCGCTTTCGCATCGGCGAGATGACCGGCATCGACCGCATCACGCGCGAAGTCCACGTCGCCCCCTTCACCGACCGCAAGGGCGGCGAACTGACGCCGGCGCGCTCCTTCCCCTACGACACGCTGGTCATCGCCGTGGGCAGCCAGAGCAACGACTTCGGCACCCCCGGAGTGCGGGAGCACGCGCTCAAGCTCGAGACCGCGGCCGACGCGCGCCGTTTTCATACACGCATGGTGCATGCCTGCGTGCGCGCACAGGCGCAGCAGACGCAACTGCGCCCGGAACAGCTCAAGGTGGCGATCATCGGCGCCGGCGCCACCGGGGTCGAGCTGTCGGCCGAGCTGCACCACACGATGCGCCAGGTCGTGGCCTACGGCCTCGATCGCGTCGACGCCAAGCGCGACATCAAGGTGGTGCTGATCGAGGCTGGCCCGCGCGTACTGCCCGCCCTGCCCGAGCGCCTGTCACGCTCGACCGAGCGCCTGCTGCGCAAGCTCGGCGTCGAAGTGCATACCGGCGCCAAGGTCGCCGAAGTGCTGGCCGACGGCGTGCGCCTGGCCGACGGCTCGGTACTGCCGGCAGAGCTGACCGTGTGGGCGGCCGGCGTCAAGGCCGCGGAATTCCTCACCCGCCTCGACGGCCTGGAGACCAATCGCCTCAACCAGTTGCTGGTGCGCCAGACCTTGCAGACGACCCTCGATGCAGACATCTTCGCCATCGGCGACTGCGCCGCCTGCCCCTGGCCGGAGAAGAACGGCTTCGTCCCGCCACGCGCCCAGGTGGCCCACCAGCAAGCCTCGCACCTGTTCAAGCAGATCCGCCGCCGCCTCGACGGCAAGCCGCTGCAGGACTACCACTACCGCGATCTCGGCTCGCTCGTCTCGCTCGGCAAGTTCAGCACCGTCGGCAACATGATGGGCGGCCTGGTGCGCGGCGACCTGTTCATCGCAGGCTGGTACGCCAAGCCGATGTATACCTCGCTTTACAAGATGCACGAGCTCGCCCTGCACGGCTGGGCCAAGGTGATCCTGGATCACCTTCGCGCGCACGCTGACGCGGCGCACGGAACCGCAGGTGAAGCTGCACTGAGGGGCATCCGAACCAGGCGATCCATCCACCTGGCGCTAGGTGCCGAAACACCCTTTTGCCCGCGCTCGTTTCCGAGTGTTGCCGAATTGCCGTATTGAATCCGACTCCTGTATAAACCGGCCACGGATCGCGAAAGGCTCCCTGCCTGCCTGCCTGCCTGCCTGAACCCGACCCGACATGACCTTTCTTCTGGCCACCTCTATCTTCTCGAAAAGGATCGCTCGCGCGCTGGCGAGAGTGTTGGTTGGGCTGCTGATGCTCTCGCATGCCCTGTTCGCATTCTCGAGCGCAACATCCCTGTCGCGCGCACCCTTGCGTGCGACTACACACGCGCATACTGGGGCGGCCACGGATCAAAACGATCATGGTCATAGCGATGATGACTTCGAGGACGAGGGCAGCCCCCACCAGCACGGTCACAACCCGGCTGATCACAGCCACGACAAGCCGAACGTACCACCCACGCACGCGATGGGCGTTCCGCCGCTGTCCAATCAGCCTAAATCCGGCAGTTACCTCACCACGTTTGCATGATCAGGCAGCAAACAAAGGGGGGTAACTGCCGGATTTAGGTTCACAGCTCCGCAACGCTGCCTTTCGGGGTGACAGCTTCACTCGGAAAGCTGTCTTCGGGCCATTGAGGTGCTGGACGTCTCTTGTGGGTCGGGACGCGACGAGCAACCTTCTTAGTTCGGCGCCGGAAACCGGCCGCTCAAGTTTCGCATCCCGAAAGCTGCCGGACGCCATCGAGTGCAGCCGACCCAGAGCAGCCGTAGAGCTTTTGGGAAAGCTGTCGTTCAACGTTCGAGGTAAGGGACGTCCACAAGTGGGCGAAGCCCGCTTGTGGACGTCCCCTTGACTGAGGGGTTAGGCGTCAGCGCGCGGCGACGGTGTTGGCCTTTGGACATTCGCCGCCTTGGTTGGTTAGGGCAGGACGTAGCGCGCTAGCAGCCAGAGGGCGGCGAGAGCCAGCATGGCCCAAATGCTTTGGAAGATGGCAAGAGGACCGCGACTGGCTTGGTTGTCTTCTTGAATGCTCCAGTTGTTTCGGATGCTTTTCCATGAGTGAATAGACATCGATCCAAAGAAGATCACTCCGTACAGCGCAAGCCACGTGTGGAAGTCTTTGAGGCTGACGTCCATGAACAAGGGCAGAGAGGCGCATAGGCCGGTCATGAAGACGAACGCCACCAAGGTGACCATCTTTTCTCGACGACTTTCTATGCGCGCGAACGGGGAACTCGGATCTGGTGGTTCAGACAAGGCCATTTTTGACGCCTAACGTAATAGGTCTGTCTCTTATACACATCT
>DMCZ01000043.1:0-2499 GCA_003446655.1 Thauera sp.
CAGGGTCGAGACCGAAACCGAAGCCAAGGCCATCATCGCCCGCCTCCAGACCGGCACCCCCTTCGAAGAGGTAGCCAAGGAATCGCGCGACCCCGGCTCGAAGGATCGCGGGGGCGAACTGGGCTGGAGCAATCCCGGCATGTACGTGAAGCCGTTCTCGGACGCGATGGTGAAGCTGCAGAAGGGCAAGTACACCTCGACGCCGGTCAAGAGCGATTTCGGTTACCACGTCATTCAGCTCGACGACGTTCGCGACGTCCAGGCTCCGGCTTTCGAAGAGGTCAAGCCGCAGCTTCAGCAGCGCCTGCAGCAGCAGAAGGTCGAACGCCACGTGCTTGAGCTGCGTGAGAAGGCGAAGGTGGAGTGATCTGCCTGACCCGGTCCGAGAGGCGCTTCAGCGTTCCGGGCCGGGCTTAAGGAAATACGACAACGCCCGCTTCGGATGCCGAAGCGGGCGTTGTTGCTTGGTCTCCAAGACACCGGGCCCACCCTCGCCAGTGGAGGGCCGGCCCGCGTTGCCGGATCAGAACTGCTCTTCGCTCAACGCCAGGGCGCCGGCCGCGCCGTTGACGACGGTGTATGCCAGCCCCGGGGCCTGCGACAGCACGTGGTCGGCATAAAAGCGCGCGGTGACGATCTTCGTCTGGTAGAAGCTCGCATCGCCGTCGCCCGCGTCCAGCTTGCGCCGGGAGACCAGCGCAGCACGTGCCATCTGCCAGCCGCCGGCGACGATGCCGAGGAGCTTGAGGAAGGGCACCGAGCCCACCGACGCAGCCTTGATGTCGGCCGAGTAGGTGGCAAGGATGTAGGCTACCGCCTCTTCGACTGCGGAGATGCCGGCCTTGAGGGAGCGGGCAATCGCCGCAAATGCCGGGTCGTCGACTGCAACGACCTCGGCCTCGACCGCACGCATCATCCTCACTACGGCTCCCACGGTGGCGCCATTCTCGCGGGCGATCTTGCGGCCGATGAGGTCATTGGCCTGGATCGCCGTCGTGCCCTCGTAGATCGTCGTGATGCGGGCATCGCGGAAGTGCTGCGCGGCCCCCGTCTCCTCGATGAACCCCATGCCGCCATGTACCTGCACGCCGTCCGAGGTGACGTCGATCGAGTTCTCGGTACACCAGCCCTTGACCACCGGGATCATCAGGTCCACGAAGGCCTGGTTCTGCGCACGCACCGCCTCGTCGGCGTGATTGTGGGCCTTGTCGAAGGCGGCGCCGACGACGTAGGCCAGCGCACGCATCGCCTCGGTCTTGCTCTTCATGTTCATGAGCAGGCGACGAACATCGGCGTGATGGAGGATGTTCACCTTCGGACCGCCGCGCACACCCGCATCGGTACCCTGGATGCGGTCCTTGGCATACTGCAGCGCGTGCTGATAGGCGCGCTCGGACAGGGCCAGGCCTTCCATGCCAACTGCGAAGCGGGCCTCGTTCATCATGATGAACATGTATTCGAGACCGCGGTTGGGTTCGCCGACCAGGGTGCCGATCGCGCCGCCCTTGTCGCCGAAGGCAAGCACCGCGGTCGGGCTGGCGTGGATGCCGAGCTTGTGCTCGATCGACACGCAGTGGACGTCGTTGCGGGCACCCAGGCTGCCGTCGGCATTGACCATGAACTTGGGCACGACGAACAGCGAGATGCCCTTCACACCCTCGGGTGCGTCCGGCAGACGGGCGAGCACTAGGTGGATGATGTTGTCGGTGAGGTCGTGCTCGCCGTACGTGATGAAGATCTTCTGACCGAAGATCTTGTAGGTGCCGTCACCCTGAGGCTCGGCCTTGGTGCGCACCGCAGCCAGGTCGGAACCCGCGTTCGGCTCGGTCAGGTTCATCGTGCCGGTCCACTCGCCCGCGATCATCTTGGGCAGATAGAGGTTCTTCTGCTCGTCGGTACCGCGCAGCATCAGCGCCTCGATAGCGCCGCTGGTCAGCATCGGACACAGCGAAAAGGCCATGTTCGCTGACTTCCACATCTCCATCACTGCGGTGGCGAGCAGCTTGGGCAAGCCCTGGCCGCCATATTCCGGATCGCAGGGCAGCGCGGTCCAGCCCGATTCGGCGAACTGGGTGTAGGCGTCCTTCCAGCCTGGCGCGGTGGTAACCTCGCCGTCCTTCCACTTCGCACCTTCCTGATCGCCGGTCCAGTTCAGCGGGGCGAGTACGCCGCTCGCGAACTTGTCGGCCTCTTCGAGGATGGCGTCCACGAGATCGGTCGAAACCTCCTCGTTTCCAGGCAACTGGCTCACTTCATCGAGACCGGCGAGTTCGCGCATGACGAACTGCATATCGCGCAGGGGGGCGTTGTAAGTACTCATTTGTCCTTGTGCTCCAGAAAAAACGAACCGAACTATTTGTTGAGGAGATAGCGGCGATCGTCGAATGCCGCGACCCATTCAGGCCGATAGACCACCAGCAGCGTAATCACTGCGCCGCTGATCCAGGCCTCGGAGAATCCAAGCAGCAGGAAGAACGGCAGGTATTCGCTCAGCAGAAA
>DMCZ01000043.1:2725-3469 GCA_003446655.1 Thauera sp.
CGCAAAGGCGACCGGGATGAGCACCATGAGGACGAAATTCACCGGCCAGTCGAGCCATTCCAGCGTGCCATTGAAGGTAATGCCGCCCAAGGCCAGCCCGAGGGCAAGCAAGGCCAGCCAGGGGCCGAGCGCCAACGTGGCCGCCATCGCGCCGAGCATGTGCAGGGAGAGGCCAGGCTTGACCCCGGCCTTCATGCTCCAGAGGAGCATCAACCCTACCGAGAAGCCGAGCAGCAGGTTGAGCTGCGTGGCCTCGCGCAATCGCCCCCACGGCGCACGCCGAACCGTCGCGTAAAGACTCAGTACGGCGATCGCCAGCATGACCCCCTGACCTGCCGCAGAAAACAGCGTTGCGGGGAGATCCATGCGAGCGGGGGCGGCCAGTAAGCTCAGATCGAACTGGTGAGTTCCGGCACCACCTGGAACAGATCGCCCACCAGGCCGTAGTCGGCGACCTGGAAGATCGGCGCCTCGGGGTCCTTGTTGATCGCCACGATCACCTTGGAGTCCTTCATGCCCGCCAGGTGCTGGATCGCGCCCGAGATGCCGACCGCGATGTAGAGCTGCGGGGCGACGATCTTGCCGGTCTGGCCGACCTGGTAGTCGTTGGGCACGTAGCCCGCATCGACCGCGGCGCGGCTGGCGCCTATCGCCGCGCCCAGCTTGTCGGCCAGCAGGGGGGATGGGGGCGGCAAAAGTTTTCGCATTCTTGAGCGCGCGACCTCCCGAGACGCGGATCTTGGT
>DMCZ01000213.1:0-516 GCA_003446655.1 Thauera sp.
GAAGAGCCACGGAGACAAGGTCACGGAGCGGCCGCCGGGCTTCAAGGTTATCGGCAGCAACGAATCCACCCCGATCGCAGCCATGGCCGACGAGGCCCGCGGCTTCTACGGTGTGCAGTTCCCCCCCGAGGTCACGCACACGATCAAGGGCAAGGAGATGATCGGCCGCTTCGTGCACGACATCTGCGGCTGCGGTCACGACTGGAACATGCCCGACTACATCGCCGAGGCGGTGCAGAAGATCCGCGACCAGGTGGGCGACGAGGAGGTCATCCTCGGTCTGTCGGGCGGCGTGGATTCGTCGGTGGCGGCGGCGCTGATCCATCGCGCGATCGGCGATCAGCTCACCTGCGTGTTCGTCGACCACGGCCTGCTGCGCCTGAACGAAGGCAAGCTGGTCATGGAGATGTTCGCTGGCCGCCTCCATGCCAAGGTCGTGCATGTGGATGCGACCGAGCAGTTCATGGGCCACCTGAAGGGCGTCACCGACCCCGAGCAGAAGCGCAAGATCATCGG
>DMCZ01000213.1:801-4348 GCA_003446655.1 Thauera sp.
CGCGAGCTCGGCGTGGCGCTCGGCCTGCCGCACGACATGGTCTATCGCCACCCCTTCCCGGGGCCGGGCCTGGGCGTGCGCATCCTCGGCGAGGTCAGGCAGGACTACGCCGACCTGCTGCGCCGCGCCGACGCGATCTTCATCGACGAGCTGCGCGCCGCCGACTGGTACGACAAGACCAGCCAGGCCTTCGCGGTGTTCCTGCCGGTGAAGAGCGTGGGCGTGATGGGCGACGGTCGCACCTACGAGTACGTGGTGGCGCTGCGCGCGGTGCAGACGCAGGACTTCATGACTGCGCACTGGGCCGAGTTGCCGCACAGCCTGCTCGGCAAGGTGAGCAACCGCATCATCAACGAGGTCCGCGGCATCAACCGCGTGGTGTACGACATCTCCGGCAAGCCGCCGGCGACCATCGAGTGGGAGTGATCCCCCACTGAAAGATCCCGCCAGGCCGCGCCCCTCGCGGTTTGGGCGGGAGGCCGTGCCCTGCGCATCCCTTCCGCGCCGGGAGACTCCGGCGCGGGGATGGCAGTAACATCCGGGCATGGCTCGCCCTATGGTTTCCGTCCTGAAGTACTGGTCTGCGGTCATCAAGACCACCGTGACGCTCTGGCTCGAGGCACAGGTCTTCGTGCACGCGGCAGCGCTCGCCTTCTTCACCGTCTTTTCGGTGGCGCCGGTGGTGATCGTCGCCGTGACCCTGGTCGGGCTGGTGCTCGGCGAAAGCGCCGCCGAGGGACGGATCGCCGAGCAGCTGCAGGTGGCGATCGGGCCCGAGGCTGCGGCGGCGATCCAGACCGCCGTCCAGAACAGCCGCATCCAGCACACCGGGCTGCTGCCCACCGTCGCCGGCTTTGCGGCGATCGTGTTCGGTGCCACCACCGTGTTCACGCAGATGCAGACCGCGCTCAATGCGATCTGGGGCGTCGCGCCGCGGCCGACGCGCAGCAGCGTGTTCATCTACCTCAAGACGCGGCTGCTCTCGCTTGCGGTCGTCCTCGGCATCGGTTTCGTGCTGCTGGTGTCCCTCACCCTGAGCATCCTCGTGCGCGGCGTGATCGCCTTCGCGCAGGACTGGCTGCCGGTGCCGGTGCCGGTGGTGCTCGGCCTGGACTGGGTCGTGTCGCTGGTGGTGATCACACTGCTCTTCGGCACCATCTTCCGCGTGCTGCCGGACGTGGTGCTGCGCTGGCGCGACGTGCTGCTCGGCGCATTCGTGACCGCGCTGCTGTTCGCTCTCGGGCGGGCGCTGATCGCGATCTACCTGTCCACGACCGCGACCGCCTCCACTTACGGCGCGGCCGGCTCGCTCGTGCTGCTGCTGCTGTGGGTGAATTACTCCTCGCTGATCCTGCTGTTCGGGGCGGCGTTCACCCGCGCCCACCTGCAGGCGCGCGGCCGCCCGGTGCGGCCGCGGTCCACCGCGGTCTGCGTGCATCGCCAGCTCGTCGAGGACTGAGCAAGCCCGCCGCGGCTCAGTTGCGCAGCAGTTGGAGCTTGAAGTGGTGGCTGATGAAGGACTGGAACTTCGCGACGCCCTCGAGCGCCAGGCGCAGCTCGCCATGCTGCATCGCATTCAGATGTTCCAGCGCCACGTAGTTGCTGGGTGTCTCGTTGCTACGTAGCGCAGCGACCTGGCCCTGCAGGCGCATCAACACCAGGAAGTCGAGGGCAGCGCGCAGATCCGCAACCTGTTCGGCGCTCAGGACGCCGCCTTCGGCGAGGGCTTCCATGCGATCGTGGGTGCTGCCTCGCAGGCATCGAGCCTCGATCGCGAGCGCCTTGATGCCGTCGGTGATTGCGAAGATGCCGGCCTTCTTGACATCGATCTTGCCGCGGTTGGGGCCGGATTTCTCGACCTTGATGCGGCCGAACCAACCGAGCGGCGGCGCAAAGTGGGTCATGTTCTGCGCCATGCGCACCAGGAAGCCCTGCTCCTGGCTCATGTAGTGGAAGGCGTGGGCACGCAAGGTCTCGACGAGATCGGCGCGACCATGAAGAAGGCGCAGGTCCATGAACATGCTGCCGGTCATCACGTTCTCGGGGGTCGGCGTGGATAGCCAGCGGGTGAGCTCCCGGCGCCAACCGGACAGGCTGCGCCGCCATTCCGGGTTTCTGGCCATGATGCCGCCGGGGCAGGGCGGAACGCCGATCGAGATCAGCGCCTCGATCAGATCCCGCGAGAAGTCCTCCAGGCGGGCGAGCTCAGCGCCCTCCACGCTGTCGTCGTAGATGATGGCGTTGTCCTGGTCGGTGGACAGCGTCTGCTCGCCTCGGCCTTCGCTGCCCATGACGACGAAGGCGAAGTCGGTGGTCAGGTCGGAGTATTTTTCTGCGCGCAGCAGCGCGATGAGGCGGATCAGGACCTGGTCGTTGAGGTTCGCGATCAGCCGCACCATCTCGCGGATCGAGATCCCGGTGCCGGCGAGGTGGATGATGAGTTTCTGGATGCGCTGGTGGAGCTCGCGCAACGTGGCGATCGAGTCGGCTTTCTCGATGTCGAGTACGAGCTGGTGGGGCGAGTGGGCCTGAAGGCGGAGGATGTCCGTGACGGTGATGATCCCGGCCAACGCCCCCGCCGAATCCACCACGACGAGTCGATGGATGTTGTGGCGGGACATGCGGTACAGCGTCTCGTAGAGCACGTCGTCCTCGCCGATCGTCACCAGCGGCATGCTCATGACGTCGGCCACGCTCAGGTTCGCCGGGTCCCTGCCGGTCGCCACGACCTTGTTGCGCAGATCACGGTCGGTGACGATGGCGCGCGGCCGGTCATCCTCGACCACGACCACGCACGAAATGCTGCGCGCACGCATCTGCGCCACGATGTCCACGAGCGGGTCGCTGGCGCTGCAGCTGACGACGGTGCGTTGGTAGAAGTCCCTGATCGGGCGAAAGAACTGGTTTTCGTCGGCCATGCCTGAAGGGGCCCCGTGCGCTGCAAAGAGGCTCTAGTTTAACTGCAGGCTGTGGCCGAGATCGTGCCCGCTGCGGTTTCAGGCTGGCGAGGTCATGGCCTGCCTGAGCAGCACGCCGGGGTCCAGCGCCACCACCTCGCCGATCATGATCAGCGCCGGGGTGCGGATGCCGGCTTCACGAACCGCGGCCGGCAGACGGTCGAGCGTGCTGTGTACCCCGCACTGTGCCGGCGTGGTGGCAGCGTGGATCACCGCCGCGGGTGTCCGGGCGGGAAGTCCGTGCGCGATCAGGCGTTCGCAGATGATGTCGAGCGCGCCGAGGCCCATGTAGATCACGACCGTCTGCCGCGGGCGGGCGAGCGCGCGCCAGTCGAGGTCGACAGTGTCGTCCTTCAGGTGCCCGGTGGCGAACACGAGCGTCTGCGCATGCTCGCGGTGGGTGAGCGGGATGCCGGTACAGGATGCGGCGCCGGCCGCCGCGGTAATGCCCGGCACGATCTCGCACTCGAGTCCGGCCGCGAGCGCCGCCGCCATCTCTTCTCCCCCGCGACCGAAGATGAACGGGTCGCCTCCCTTGAGACGGCCGACGTCGAGACCCTCCCCCGCGAGATCCACCAGCAGCTGGTTGA
>DMCZ01000067.1:0-15582 GCA_003446655.1 Thauera sp.
AGATGTGTATAAGAGACAGGATTTGGTGTGCCGCTCCGCAGTGATATACTGCGCGCCCTTGCGGAGGCGTGGCAGAGCGGTTGAATGCAACGGTCTTGAAAACCGTCAGGGGTTTGCGCCCCTCGTGAGTTCGAATCTCACCGCCTCCGCCAAGACTGCGCGCCATCTCCGGATTCGACCCGAATCGATCCATACACCCCGCGCCGGTCATGTCCCGCCTGATCCTCCTCAACAAGCCCTTTGGCGTCCTGTGCCAATTCACCGACGAGGCTGGACGCGCGACACTCAAGGATTGCGTCGACGTGCCCGGTGTCTATGCCGCAGGTCGACTCGACACCGACAGCGAGGGCCTGCTGTTGCTGACGGACGATGGGCGCCTGCAGCACCGCATCGCCGATCCGCGCCACAAGCTCCCGAAGACCTACATCGTGCAGGTCGAAGGTATTCCCACCGAGGATGCCCTCGCGCAACTGCGCGCTGGACTCGACCTTGGCGACTTCCGCACCCGGCCCTGTCAGGCTCGGCTGGTCGCCGAGCCGGAGTGGCTTTGGCCGCGCGACCCGCCGGTACGTTTTCGCAAGTCCGTGCCGACCGCATGGCTGGAGATCGTGTTGCGCGAGGGCAAGAACCGGCAAGTGCGGCGGATGACCGCCAGGGTGGGCTTTCCGACCTTGCGCCTGATCCGCGTTGCGATCGGGCCTTGGCGGCTCGAGGGGCTGTTGCCCGGCCAGTGGCGCGAGATGCAGCCGGACCCGGTGTCCGAAGCGCGTGGTCCGCAAGACGCCTTGCTCGCCTTGAGGACTGCCGGGCTGTCGGGTACGTTCGCGCGGGCTCCTCGCAAGCCTGCGGGCGCAGCGGTTAAGATGCGGCCCGGTTCGACCACCACGCGCCCCGGACGCAAGCCATGAATATTCGCATTCCATTCAGCTGCCAGGTGGCGGCAATCGCAGCGCTGCTGCTCGCTGGCCCCGCGGTTGCGCGCGGCGAATTGCCCGTCGCCGAACTCGGCGCCGGCATGTACCGCATCGAGGCCGAGGTAGCGCACACTTTCGAGACGCGGCAGACCGGGCTGATGAACCGCAGCGCGATGCCGCTCCACCGTGGCATGGTGTTCGTGTTCCCCGAGGCGCGCGCGCACTGCATGTGGATGAAGAACACCCTGCTGCCGCTGTCGGTCGCCTTCGTCGATGCGCAGGGCAGGGTGATCAACATCGAGGACATGCAGCCGCAGACCACCGACAACCACTGCGCGGCAGGGCCGGCGCGCTTCGCGCTCGAGATGAATCTGGGCTGGTTCGCTGAGCGTGGCATCAAGGCCGGCGACACCCTGCGCGGCTTCGACCGCCTGCCTTCACCGCGCTGAACGTGGCGATCGCCAAGGCGCGAACAGGGCCGGTTTAGTCGCTTTTTTCCGCTGCTGGCGCTTGACGGCGGCGGGCGATAATCCGCACACGTCGTCTGGCGTCCGGGTTGGTCCGGGCGTGCGGATGGGCGAACGGAGCCGGCCGTGGCCGAAGAAAGCGATCTCGAGAAGACAGAAGACCCATCACCGCGAAGGCTCGAGCAGGCGCGTGAGGAAGGCCAGGTCCCGCAGTCGCGGGAGCTGTCGACCTTCCTCGTCACTGTGACCGGCGCCGCTGCGCTGCTGCTGATGGGCAACTGGATGGCGACGCGCGTGGCGGGCCTGGTGCGTGACGGCTTCGCCTTTGACCGCGAGACGGCCTTCGATACGGTGCTGATGCTCGACGTGCTCGAGCGCATGCTGAACGGGGCGCTGTTGACCTTGATGCCGCTCTTCCTCGCGCTGCTGGTCGCTGCGGTGGCGGCGCCGATCCTGCTTGGCGGCCTGGTCTTCGCGCCGAAGGTGCTGGGTTTCAACTTCGGCCGTATGAACCCGATTCAGGGCATCGGCCGCATGTTCTCGGTCCATGGCCTGGCCGAGATGGTCAAGGCCATCCTGAAGTCGCTGCTGGTGGGCGGCGTGGCTGCGCTGGTGCTCTGGCTCAACATCGACCACCTGTTCGACCTGATGGTCGAGCCGCTCGAGATCGGGATGGTCGACTTTTCCGACACCGTGGCCTTCGCCGCGCTGATGATCGTGCTCAGTCTCGGGCTCCTGGCGCTGATCGATGTTCCCTTCCAGCTCTGGCAGTACAACAAGAAGCTGCGCATGACCAAGGAGGAGGTCAAGCGCGAGAGCAAGGAGCAGGAGGGCGACCCGATGGTCAAGGGCCGCATCCGCGCGCTGCAGCGCGAGATGGCGCGCCGGCGCATGATGACCGAGGTGCCCAAGGCCGACGTGGTGGTGACCAACCCGACCCACTTCTCGGTCGCGCTCAAGTACGACGCCGAGAAGATGGGCGCGCCGGTCGTCGTCGCCAAGGGGCGCGGCGAGCTCGCGCTGAAGATCCGCGAGCTTGCCAAGGAGCACGGCGTGCCCATGCTCGAGGCGCCCCCGCTGGCACGCGCGCTCTACAAGCACTGCGAACTGGAGCAATCCATCCCAGCCGCCCTGTACACCGCGGTCGCCGAGGTGATGGCCTACGTCTACCAGCTTGATGCCTGGATGAAGCAGGGCGGCCTGCCGCCCGTCGCGCCCACCGTGCTCCCGGTGCCCGCCGGCATGGACCCGGGCGCCCCCGAGGAATGATTGCCTGACCCATGGCCATGAACGACACCCTGAACCTGCGCCAGCTGCTCACGCCGGCCAACCTGCGCCAGCTGGCCGCACCGCTGCTGATCATCATCATCCTGTCGATGATGGTGCTGCCGCTGCCGGTGTTCCTGCTCGACGTGTTCTTCACCTTCAACATCGCCATCTCGGTGATGGTGATGCTGGTGGCGATGTACTCGACGCGGCCGCTCGATTTCTCGGTCTTCCCCACCGTGCTGCTGGTGAGCACGCTGCTGCGCCTGTCGCTCAACGTGGCGTCGACCCGGATCGTGCTGCTCGAGGGCCACGCCGGTCCGGACGCGGCGGGCAAGGTCATCGAGGCCTTCGGCAACTTCCTCGTCGGCGGCAACACCGCAGTCGGTCTGGTGGTGTTCGTGATCCTTACCGTGATCAACTTCGTCGTGATCACCAAGGGCGCGGGTCGCATCGCCGAGGTGAGCGCGCGCTTCACCCTGGACGCGATGCCCGGCAAGCAGATGGCGATCGACGCCGACCTCAACGCCGGCCTCATCGACGAGAAGGAGGCCAAGCGTCGGCGCAAGGAGATCGCGCAGGAATCGGACTTCTACGGTGCCATGGACGGTGCGTCCAAGTTCGTGCGCGGCGACGCCATCGCCGGCATCATCATCCTGATGATCAACATCATCGGCGGGCTTTTCGTCGGTGTGATGCAGCACGACATGGCGGTCGGCGACGCGGCGCACACCTACACCCTGCTCACCATCGGTGACGGCCTGGTCGCGCAGATCCCCTCGCTGATCATCTCGGTGGCGGCGGGCCTCGTGGTGTCGCGGGTCGGTGACGAGGGCGACGTGGGCGGACTGGTGATGAACCAGGTGTTCTCCAACCCGCAGGTGCTGATGCTGACCGGCGGGATCATCGGCGTGCTCGGCCTCATTCCCGGCATGCCCAACCTGGTGTTCCTGCTTCTGGCGGGCACGCTCGGCGCCATGGCCTGGGTGCGGCGCAAGCGCATCGCCGAGGAGGCGGCCGCCGCGACTGCTCCGGAAGCCGCGGCCCAGGTCGCGATGCCGACATCCGAGAGCCAGGAGGCGAGCTGGAACGATGTGTCGCAGGTGGACGTGCTCGGTCTCGAGGTCGGTTACCGGCTGATCCCGATGGTGGACAAGGGCCAGGACGGCGAGCTGCTCAAGCGCATCCGCGGCCTGCGCAAGAAGTTCGCGCAGGAGGTCGGCTTCCTGTCGGCGCCGGTGCACATCCGCGACAATCTCGAGCTCAAGCCCAACGCCTACCGCATCGCCTTGAAGGGCGTGGAGATCGGTGGCGGCGAGGCTTATCCCGGCCAGTTCCTCGCCATCAACCCGGGGCGCGTGTCGGGGCCGATCGCCGGGCGCGAGACCACCGACCCCGCCTTCGGCCTGCCCGCGGTGTGGATCGACGCCTCGATGCGCGAGCAGGCGCATGCGCTCGGCTACACGGTGGTCGACGCGAGCACGGTGGTGGCCACCCACCTCAACCACGTCATCCTCAACCATGCCGCCGAGCTCCTCGGCCGCCAGGAGACGCAGGCGCTGCTCGACCACCTTGGCAAGGACTCACCCAAGCTGGTCGAGGACCTCGTGCCCAAGCTGCTGCCCATCGGCAGCGTGCAGCGCGTGCTGCAGAACCTGCTGGAGGAGGGCGTCAACATTCGCGACATGCGCAGCATAATCGAGGTGCTGGCCGAACATGCGCCGCGCACGCAGGATCCGGTGCAGCTCACCACCCGGGTGCGCGAGGCGCTCGGCCGGGCGATCATGCAGAGCCTGTTCCCCGGCAACACCGAGGTGCAGGTCATGGCCCTCGAGCCGGGGCTGGAGCGCATCCTGATGCAGGCCATGGCCGCGGGCGGCGAGGGCGGCGCGATCGAGCCGGGCCTGGCCGATACGCTGTTGCGCCAGACCGCGCAGATCGCCCAGCGTCAGGAGGACATCGGCCTGCCGCCGGTGCTGCTGGTGCCCTCGCAGTTGCGCATGCTGCTGTCGCGCTTCCTGCGCCGTGCCGTGCCTTCGCTCAAGGTCATCTCCAACAGTGAGGTGCCCGAGAGTCGCACCATCCGCGTCACCGCCATGGTGGGTGCGCAGGGCTGATCACGCAGTCGGGCGAATAAGCGGGGGAAAGCCGCTTTATTCGCCCCCAGGCCCTTGACCGGGCTTGGCGATAATCCCCATCAAGCAGTGGTCGACCGCGGCCACCGGGAGAATCGCCATGAACGTCAAACGCTACTTTGCCCCCACCGCCCGCGAGGCACTCCGTGCCCTGAAGGAAGCACTCGGCCCCGACGCGATCGTGCTGTCGAACCGCGCAGTCGAAGGCGGCGTCGAGATCCTCGCGCTGCCGGGCGAGGCGGTCGGCGCGCTCCAGGCTGCCAACCGCGCCGCCGTGACCGCGCGTGCGGGTGCGCGAATCCAGGACGTTTCGCCCGCTGCCGCCCGCCCGGCGCCGACTGCCGCCCCGGCGGCTGCCGCCGACGAGCCCGATTTCCAGGTCAGCCTCTCGGCACTGGCAGCCAGCGCCGCGCGCAACGCGACGCGCCCGCCGGCACAGTCGCAGGCCGAGCCCGCGCCGGTGCTGCGGGCCTTCAATCCGCCCCGGATCGAGACCGCCGACTATGCGCTGCGCAATCGTGAGGCACTGGCCCGCCCCGCGGCGCCCCCCCTGCGCCCGCGCGGTGACGATGGAGCAAGCCCGGCCGTCTTCTCCGGGCGCGCCGCCGCGTCAGCGACGGCCGCGGATGAGTTTGGCAGCGCCCGGGTACGCGAGCTGCAGGAGACCAACGCTCGCCTGATGGCCGAACTGACGGGCATCCGCGGCATGATCGAGCGTCAGCTCGCCGGCTTTGCCTGGGGCGAGACCCGCCGCCAGGCCCCGGCCCGCGCAGCGATGCTCGGCGAGTTGCTGGAGGCGGGGTTCTCAGCCACGGTGGCGCGCAAGCTGTCCGAGAGCGTGCCCGAGGATGCCGATCGCACCGAGGCGCGCGAGGCGGTTGGCGCCGCGCTCGATCGAAAGATGCGCGCTCGCGCGTCGGACGAGGATCTGCTCGACCGTGGCGGCGTGTTCGCCCTCGTCGGCCCCACCGGCGTGGGCAAGACCACCACCACCGCCAAGCTCGCCGCGCGCTGCGTGGTTCGCCATGGCGCGAGCAAGCTGGCGCTGATCACCACCGACGGCTACCGCATCGGCGCGCAGGAGCAGTTGCGCATCTACGGCCGCATTCTCGGCGTGCCGGTCTATTCGGTACGCGATGCCGGCGACCTGCGTCAGACCCTCGCCGGGCTGCGCACCAAGCACATGGTGCTGATCGACACCATGGGCATGAGCCAGCGTGACCGCATGGTGGCCGAGCAGGCCGCGATGCTCGCCGGTGCCGGGGATGTCCGCCGCCTGCTGCTGCTCAACGCCACCGCTCGCGGGGACACGCTCGACGACGTCGTGCGTGCCTACGCGGGCGAGGACCTGGCGGGTTGCATCTTCACCAAGGTGGACGAGGCCGCATCGCTCGCGCCAGCGCTCGACGTCGCTGTGCGCCACGGGCTCGACATCCGCTATCTCACCAACGGCCAGCGCGTGCCCGAAGACCTGCACCTGCCCAATCGCGCCTACCTGCTGCATCGCGCTTTGCGCGAGCATGCGGGCGAGTCGCCGTGGCATCTGAGTGGCGACGAGGCCGGAATGCTGCTCGCCGCGGCGGGAGGGGCCTGACCATGCTCGACGGACGCGAAGACCAGGCGGCAGGACTGCGGCGCCTGTTCCGGCGCGCCCCGCCGCAGGTGGTGGCGCTGTATGCCGGCGGGCGCCAGCGCGCCGACAACGCCGTACTCGCTGCGCACCGGATTGCCGGACGGGCTGAGCGCGTGCTGATCCTCGATGAGGCCGAGGGCTGCGAAACCCTGGCCAGTGCGCTCGGCGTGAGCGACGGCACCGACCTGCTCCAGCTTCTGGACGGGCGGACCACGCTGTCTGCCGTGTTGCAGCCAGTGCCCGGTCTGGTCGGGCGGGTGCCGGCTGCAGCCGCTGCGCTTGCCCTGCCGCTGCTCGATGATGCGCGCCGCGCGTGCGTGGTGGAGGCCCTGCGCATCCTGCACCGCCACGCGGGCTTCGTGCTGGTACATGCGTCCGGGGCGCAGGCGGCCGAGCCGTCGCCTTTCGTGCAAGCGGCCCCGCGCCGCCTGGTGGTGGCAGAAGCGAGCGCGAGTGGCGCAACCGACGCCTACCAGACCATCAAGGGGCTGGCCGCGGCCGGGGCGGGCTCGGTCCATGTTGCCGTGTGCCGCGCGCGCGGACGCAAGGATGCGGCAGCCTTTTTCGACAGCCTGCAGGCGCTGGTGCGGCGCCATGTCGGCGTGCCGCTTGCCTGGTTGGGCGAGCTTGAACGCGATGATGTCGCGGCAGGTCTTCGCGAACCGCTCCAGACCGCGGCGCGCGACGCCGGTGCGGCCTTCCTGCGCCGGGTGGCCGGCATGGGCCGTGCACTCGACGGCAGGCTTGGATGACGTCTCGATGAGTGTGAATTATCCCGCTGGTAATGCCGGCGACCCTGCGGGACAATCGTCGCCTCCGATATCCGGAGCCGGTGCGGGCAGGGGCTCGCACCGCAAGACGATACAGGTCGAATGGATGTACGACGCAAACGGTAAGCTCGACAAGTCCAACCTTGTCGAGGCCTACGCCCCCCTGGTCAAGCGCATCGCCTTCCAGCTCATGTCCAAGCTGCCCGCCAGCGTGGACGTGGACGATCTGATCCAGAACGGCATGATGGGCCTGCTCGACGCCCTCGGCCGCTATGAACAAGGTCTGGGCGCGCAGTTCGAGACCTATGCCGCGCAGCGCATCCGCGGCGCCATGCTCGACGGCCTGCGCGAGAACGACTGGCTGCCGCGCAGCCTGCGCCGTGACATGCGCCGCATCGAGGCTGCCATCCACAGCCTCGAGCAGCAGTACGGTCGCCAGCCCTCCGAGACCGAACTCGCGCAGTCGCTCGACATGCCGCTGGAGGACTACCAGCGCATGCTGCAGGACGCGCGCGGCCACCAGCTCGTCTATCTCGAGGACTTCAACCGCGAGGAGGACGACGACTACCTCGACCGTCACCTCGCCCAGGCCGACAGCAACCCGCTCGATCTGCTCGAGGACGCCGACGTGCGTCGCCGGCTCGTCGCCGCCATCGAACAGCTGCCCGAACGTGAGCAGATGGTCATGGCCCTGTACTACGACGAAGAGCTCAACCTGCGCGAGATCGGGGAGGTGCTTGGCGTCACTGAATCACGCGTATGCCAGCTGCACAGCCAGGCGGTCGCGCGCCTGCGCGCCTGCGTCTTCGACGGCGGCGCTGCGATGCCCGCTGCGCGCCGGCGTGGGCGTCCGCCGAAGAACCCGGCGCCGAACTGACCATGACCGTCCCTGCCGCGGCCCCCTCGTGCCATGGATAAGATCAGCCTCGTCGGCCTCACGCTCGGCATCGCTGCCATCGTCGTCGGCCAGGTGCTGGAGGGCGGCCACCTGTCCTCGCTGTTCCAGCCCACGGCCTTCCTGATCGTGATCGGTGGCACTCTGGGCGCGGTAATGCTGCAGAGTCCGCTGCGCACCTTCGTCGACGGCATGCGCATGGGACGCTGGGTGTTCGTGCCGCCCACCGTGAGCCACGAGACCATCATCGACCAGGTCGCGAGCTGGAGCGCCGTCGCGCGCAAGGAGGGCCTGCTGACCCTCGAGAACCAGATCGACGGCTTGCCCGACCCCTTCATGCGCAAGGGCCTGCAGCTGCTGGTCGACGGCGTCGAGCCAAACCGCCTGCGCGAGGTCCTCGAGGTGGAGATCGGCGTCTGGGAAGGGCAGATGCGGCAGGCGGCGCGCATCTGGGAAGCGGCCGGCGGCTATGCGCCGACGATCGGCATCCTCGGTGCGGTCATGGGCCTGATCCACGTGATGGAGAACCTCTCCGACCCATCGCGGCTGGGTGCCGGCATCGCGGTGGCCTTCGTTGCCACGATCTATGGCGTGGGCTTCGCCAACCTGGTGTTCATCCCGATCGCCAAGAAGCTCGCCGCGCACATCCTGACCCTCACCAACCAGCGCGAGATGTTCGTCGACGGCCTGGTCGGCATCGCCAACGGCGACAATCCGCGCATCATCGCCAGCCGCATGCAGGGTTACGTGGTCTGAGCCGGGGGCGATCATGGGGCGCAGGCGCAGGCGGGACGAGGAGCACGACAACCACGAGCGCTGGCTCGTCTCCTACGCCGACTTCATCACTCTGCTGTTCGCTTTCTTTGTCGTGATGTATTCGTTGTCCTCGGTCAACGAGGGCAAGTATCGGGTGCTGTCCGATTCGCTGGTGCAGGCTTTCCGCAACGTCACCGTCAATGACAGCGGCGAGCAGATCGAGCTGCCGCGGGTGAGCGTGCTGCCCACGCGGCCGATCACCCAGGCCGCGCCACCCGCGCCCGACCGCGTCGCCGAGCAGCGCCGGCGCGAGACCGCGCAGCGCATGCGCAACATGGCCGACGAGATCCGTCGCGTGCTGTCGCCGTTGACGCAGGCGGGCCAGGTCAACGTCACCGAAGGCGCGTTCGGCGTTTCGGTCGAGATCAACGCCAGCCTGCTGTTCGCACCGGGTGACGCGGCGCTGGGCCCGGATGCTGTCGCCGCGTTGAATGCGGTGGCGCAGGTGCTGGCGCCGGCGCCGTTCCCGATCACCGTCGAAGGCCACACCGACAACATTCCGATCAACACCTTCCGCTTCCCGTCGAACTGGGAGCTGTCGGCAGTGCGAGCGTCCACCGTGGCGCGGCTTTTCATCGACAACGGGGTATCGCCCGATCGCCTGACCGCCGCCGGCTACGCGGACCAGCGCCCGGTGGCGGACAACGACAGCGAGGAAGGCCGCGGCCGCAACCGGCGGGTGACGGTGCTGATCGAGTCGCGTACCGCAGACCTCGAGGACACGCCCGCTCCGACCACCATCCCGCCTGACGACCCGATCCGCTCCATCCTGCCGGCAGAGCCGCAAGGCTGAGGGCTGCCGATCCGGCAGGGAGACTTCGCTGCGTGCCTGGTTTCCCGCCTCGGTCCTCACTTTGCTCGTTTCGAAGCCTTGATCGCGACTTGCGTCGCTTCTACGGGAAGGCCGGCGCACCGTTCAGCGCATGCGTTCCGGCTTCACCTTCGGCGTCAGTGGCGCGCCCTTGCGTGCGCGACGGTGGCGCAGCGGCTCGCGCTGGGCGGGCTTGAGTTCGATCGTCACTGCCTTGCCGCCGCGACCGGTGCCTTCGACCGTCAACACTGCGTCGTCGGCCGGTACGGCCACCGCGGCGAGTGCTTCGCCTTCGTCCAGCGCCATCACGATCACGCCGCGCCCCCCGCTCTGGGTCTTCATCTCGGGGCGGGGGAAGACCAGCAGGCGGCCATTTTCCGAGGCCGCCGCGATCCAGTCGCCGAACACCTTCGCCGGCGCCAGCACCTTCTCGCCCTTCTCCAGGCTCATGAAGGCCTTGCCGGCGCGCTGGCGGCTGGTTGCGTCGGCGACGCTGCACAGGAAGCCGTAGCCGCCGCTGTTGGCAAAGAAATAGACGGACTCGGGCGTGTCGGTGACGACCTGCGCCAGCTTGCCGCCGTCCTGGAACTCGACCAGGGTGGTGATCGGCGCGCCGTCGCCACGCCCGCCGGGCAGGTCGGACACCTTCACCGTATAGGCGCGGCCGTTGCTGTCGATGACGATCAGCGGCCAGGTGGTGCGCGTCTCGATCACCGCGAAGCCGAAGTCGCCCGCCTTGTAGGTGATGCCCGCGGGGTCGATGCCGTGGCCCTGGCGCGAGCGCACCCAGCCGTTCTTCGACACGATCACGGTCACCGGCTCGTCGGGCACCGAGATCTCGGCGGGGGCGACCGCGGCGACTGCTTCGACCAGCGTGCGGCGGTCGTCGCCGTACTTCTTCGCGTCGTCCTGGATCTCCTTCAGGATCAGCTTCGTCATCGCCGCGCGACTGTCGAGGATGTGCTGCAGGCCGGCGCGCTCATCGCGCAATTCGGCGAGTTCCTTCTCGATCTTGAAGCCTTCAAGGCGCGCGAGCTGGCGGAGGCGGATCTCGAGGATGTCCTCGGCCTGGATCTCGGACAGCCCGAAGGCCGCGATCAGTGCCGGCCTGGGCTCGTCCGATTCGCGGATCACGCGGATCACTTCCTCGATATGCAGGAAAGCGATCATGCGGCCTTCGAGGATGTGGATGCGGCGGTCGACCTCGTCCAGGCGATGACGGGTACGGCGCTCGACCGTCACGTAGCGGAAGTCGATCCACTCGCGCAGGACCTGCACCAGGTTCTTCTGCTGCGGCCGGCCATCGCGCCCGATCATCGTCATGTTGACCGAGGCCGAGGTCTCCAGGCTGGTGTGGGCGAGCAGTACCGCCATGAACTCGTCGCGGTTCTGCCGGCTGGACTTCGGCTCCAGCACGATGCGCACCGGGGCCTTGTCGCTGGACTCGTCGCGCACCGTGTCGAGCACGCCGAGCACGAGCTGCTTGAGGTTCTTCTGCTCCTGCGAGACTTCCTTCTTGCCCGCGCGCGGCTGCGGGTTGGTCAGGGTCTCGATCTCGGACAGCACCTGCGCGGCGGAGACGCCGTGCGGCAGCTCCTCGACGATCGCGCGCCACTGGCCGCGCGCGAGCTCCTCGATCTTCCAGCGCGCGCGCAGGCGCAGGCTGCCGCGACCCGATGCGTAGGCCTCGCGGATGGTCTCGGGGGTGGAGATGAGCTGGCCGCCGCCGGGGAAGTCCGGTCCGGGGATGATGCCGAGCACGTCGTCGAGCGTCGCCTCGGGATGGCGGATCAGGTGGCAGGTGGCCTCGGCGACTTCTCGCAGGTTGTGCGGCGGGATCTCGGTCGCCATGCCCACCGCGATGCCCGAGGCGCCGTTCAACAGCACGAAGGGCAGGCGCGCGGGTAGCAGCTGCGGCTCCTCGAAGGCGCCGTCGTAGTTGGGGATGAAGTCCACCGTGCCGCGGTCGATCTCGGACAGCAGCAGCTCGGCGATCGGCGTCAGGCGGCATTCGGTGTAGCGCATCGCCGCCGCCGAGTCGCCGTCGCGCGAGCCGAAGTTTCCCTGGCCGTCGACCAGCGGGTAGCGCAGCGAGAAGTCCTGCGCCACCCGCACCATCGCGTCATAGACGCTGGTGTCGCCGTGCGGGTGGTACTTGCCGATGACGTCGCCGACCACGCGCGCGGATTTCACGTGCTTGGAGGTGGACGACAGCCGCATCTCGTTCATCGCATAGAGAATGCGGCGCTGCACCGGCTTCAGTCCGTCCTCGACCTGCGGCAACGCGCGCGACTTCACCACGCTCATCGCGTAGGCGAGGTAGGCGCGCTCGGCGTAGCGGTCGAGCGCCAGGGTGCCGTCGTCCTCAGGCTCGGGTTCGGCGGGCGGGGCAGGGGGTGGGGGCAGGTCGGCGCCGTTGGCGGCTGCCGGCGTGTCGCCTTCGTCTGCTCGCATCGGCGCGGTAGTAGCCGGTGCAGCACTTGCGGACGAGGTCACCGCCGTCACGGATGCCGGTACCTCGGGCGCGTCGAAGAGATCGGGAGTGTCAGTGCTCATGTTGCGGAAAGGTAAGGTGCCAGGGGTTCATGCAGGAGCGGCTCGGCCCAGTTCTCGAGCGCCAGGCCGCCGATACGGGCGAACTCGCGCGTGTTGTTGGTGACCAGCGTGCAACCGAGCGCAAGTGCGTGCGCAGCGATCTGGGTATCGTGGGCTCCGATCGGCAGGCCGCTGCGTTCGAGCTCGGCACGCAGGGTGGCGTAGCGCCAGACCGCCGTGTCGTCGAAGGCTGCGACCTCCAGCGGCAGCAGGAAGGTCTCGAGCGCAGCGCGATTGCGTGCCGAGTTGCTCTTCGATACGCCGTAGGCAAGTTCGCAGGCGGTGATGACCGAGATGCCGATGTCGCCGATCGGATGTGCCTCGAAGCGATGGCGGACGTGGGCGGGACGATGGTTGATGAGGTAGATGCAGATGTTGGTGTCCAGCATGTACCTCATGGCGCGATCGCCTCGCGTTCCTCCTGGCGCGGCTGCTCGCGGACCAGCTCGAACCCCGGTTCGAACTGGTCGAGGGCGTCGAACAAGGTGCGCCAGCCATGCCGCGGCAGCAAGACGACGGCGTCCCCCACGCGCTTGATCATGACCTCGTCGCCGTCGAAGCGGAATTCCTTGGGCAGGCGTACCGCCTGGCTACGGCCGTTGGTGAAGAGCTTTGCGGTGTCCATGGCGCGCCTCCTGCTGAACGCTATCGATGGTATATATCGCTTAGAAGTATATACTTTCAGTCGATATTGTGTGCGCCTCGATGAGCACGGTTCCGGCGACGGAGGCTGCCATCCTGATACGCCCGGGCTCAGACATCCGCCTCCACGCTGTCGCCCTTCTGCTCCATCCACGCGCGCCGGCCAGAGGCCTCGCCCTTGCCCATCAGCAGCGTGAACATCTTCAGCGTGTCCTGCAGTGCGCCGCTGCGTACCTTGACCGGCAGCACTCGACGGGTGGCGGGGTCCATGGTGGTTTCGCGCAGCTGGTCCGGGTTCATCTCGCCCAGGCCCTTGAAGCGGCCGATCTCGATCGCGTCGGGCTTGAAGCCCTCCTTTTCCAGGCGCTCGCGGATGGCGGCAAGTTCGCCCTCGTCGAGCGCATAGAGCCGGCGCGGCGGGCGCTTCTTGCCCTGCGCGGGGACGTCGACGCGGTACAGCGGCGGCTGCGCCACATAGACGTGGCCGCGCTCGATCAGCTTCGGGAAGTGGCGGAAGAACAGCGTCAGCAGCAGGGTCTGGATGTGGGCGCCGTCGACGTCGGCGTCGGACATGATGATGACCTTGCCGTAGCGCAGGCCGGAGAGGTCCACATCGCTGTCAGCCTTGTGCGCATCGACCCCGAGCGCCACCGCGATGTCGTGGATCTCGGCGTTGGCGAACAGGCGGTCGGGGTCGATCTCCCAGGCGTTCTGCACCTTGCCGCGCAAGGGCAGAATGGCCTGGGTCTCCTTGTTGCGTGCCATCTTGGCCGAGCCGCCGGCGGAGTCGCCCTCGACCAGGAAGAGCTCGTTGTCGGCGAGGTCTTCGGATTCGCAGTCCGACAGCTTGCCCGGCAGCACCGCGACGCCCGAGGTCTTCTTCTTCTCGACCTTCTGCGCGCTCTTCTGGCGGGCCAGCGCCTGCTTGATCGACAGCTCGGCGATCGCGCGGCCGGCCTCGACGTGGTTGTTGAGCCAGATCTCGAAGGGGTCGCGCAGCTGCGAGGACACCAGCTTGACCGCTTCGCGCGAGTTGAGCTTTTCCTTTACCTGGCCCTGGAACTGCGGGTCGAGCAGGCGCGCCGACAGCACGAAGCTCATGCGCCCGCACACGTCCTCCTGCTGCAGCTTGACGCCGCGCGGCAACAGCGTGTGGTGGTCGATGAAGGACTTCATGGCCTCGAACACGCCAGCGCGCAGGCCGGACTCGTGGGTGCCGCCATTCACCGTCGGGATCAGGTTGACGTAGGACTCGCTCGGCACCGCCGACTCGAACCAGGCCAGCGCCCAGGCCGCGCCCTCGCCGGGGGCGAAGCTCGCATCGTCCTTGCCGGCGTACTTCTCGGCGGTGAAGATCGGCGCCACCGGCTCGACGTCTCCGGCCAGTTCCTTCAGGTAGCCGGCGAGACCCTCGGGGTAGGACCAGGTCTTGCTCAGCGCCGGGCCGCCCGTCTGCTCGATATCGAGCCGCACCGCGACGCCCGAAAGCAGCACCGCCTTGGAGCGCAACAGGCGTTCGAGCTCGTTCATCGGCACACGGGGCGACTCGAAGTACTTGCCGTCCGGCCACACCCGCACCCGGGTGCCGGTCTGGCGGCCGCAGTCGCCCTCGACGCGCACCGGGCTGATCGTCTCGCCGCCGTCGGCGAAGTCGATGCGGTGGATCTTGCCGTCGCGCTTGACTTCCACTTCGATGCGGGTCGACAGCGCGTTGGTCACCGACACGCCCACGCCGTGCAGGCCGCCGGAGAAGGCGTAGGCCGAGTTGCCCTCGCGCTTGTCGAACTTGCCGCCGGCGTGCAGCCGGGTGTAGGCCAGCACCACCACCGGCACGCCTTCCTCGGGATGCAGGCCGACCGGGATGCCGCGGCCGTCGTCGGCCACGGTGACGGAGCCATCGAGATGCAGGGTGACATGGATCTTCTTCGCGAAGCCGGCGAGCGCCTCGTCGGCGGCGTTGTCGATCACTTCCTGGATGATGTGCGCCGGGCTGTCGGTGCGGGTGTACATGCCGGGGCGCTCGCGCACCGGCTCGAGTCCCTTGAGGACGCGGAAGGAGGATTCGTCGTACTGCTTGGGGGTGTCTTGCTTGCCAGCCATGCTGCAGGCCCGTCGGGATTCACGAAGGGCGCAAGGATAGCAGAGGCGGGCGCTGTATGTATGTTCAGGCGCTGCCGAGCATTCGACCGCCCCCGACCGCGCGGGTGTGGCCTTCTGCGTCGTACAGCGCGGGCTGGTCGGCGGCGGCGAGCAGCACTGACAGTGCGGCCTGGTTGTGCGCCATGCGCTCGAGGATGAGCTTGCCGTTGATGGCGTTGCGTTCGCTGGCCTGGCGCGCGAGCTTGATGACTTCGTCCCAGCGCGCGAGCACGCGCGGCAGGTCGCCGAGCAGTTCGCGCAGGGTGGCGTCCGAACTGACGCGGCCGAGGCGACCGAGCAGCAGCGTACGATCGTCGGACAGTCGCTGCAGGCGGCGGTAGCGCTCGTTCTTGTCCTGCGTCAGCGCAAGCAGGGCGTCGGTGTCGCCTGCGGTTAGCAGCGCTTCCTCGCGCTCGAGCAGCGCCAGAAACTCGCCGAGCTGGATGGCCTCTGCCTCGATCAGCAGCGCGAGCCGCTGCTGATCGGCGGGGGGGGGCGC
>DMCZ01000067.1:15684-18732 GCA_003446655.1 Thauera sp.
CGTCAGCGCAAGCAGGGCGTCGGTGTCGCCTGCGGTTAGCAGCGCTTCCTCGCGCTCGAGCAGCGCCAGAAACTCGCCGAGCTGGATGGCCTCTGCCTCGATCAGCAGCGCGAGCCGCTGCTGATCGGCGGGGGTGGGCGCAGCCGGCGTGCGGTTCATCGACGAGCGGGCGTCAGCGCTGGCTGGCCAGCATTTCGCGGACGCTGCTGATCAGACCGTCGGCGATCCGGCCGGCGTCGATCTTGAAATCGCCGTTGGCGATCGCCTGCTTGATCTCCTCGACCCGCTGCTTGTCGACGACTGGCGTCTGTGCGATCGCGGTGTCGGCTTTCTGCAGGCTTGAGGACAGGGACGACAGCTGGACTTTTTCACCGCCGCCGGCGACCGAGGTGGGCGTGTTGGCCGGGTTGGCCGGGCTGCGCGGGCGGGCTTCTGCCGCGGCGCTGGGGGCAAGCGACTTGCCCGTGCTTTCGATTTTCATGGCGCAGTTCCCATACAGAGTGGCTCTGACGTTGTCTTCGGCGGCCCCGGGAAAAACTTTAGCGATTAAAGCATGAAATTTTTCACGCCGAGCGCAACGCGTCGTCGCCGGCTCAGAAACTCACTTCCACCGTGCCGCCGGGCTGCGCGATACCGGTGACGACCTGACCATTGCCCAGGCGCACACGCACGCTCTCGCCCGGCGCGGCATTGTTCATGGCCTTCCCTTCGCTGGAGACGCGAAAACCCGGGCCGGCGCTGATTACCGGTACGGTCTGGCCCTGGCGCACCGCATGTGGCACCCGGAGCATGTCGCCGCGCAGGGGCGTGCCGGCGGCTACCGCGAAGCGGGTGTGGTGACCCATCGCCTGAGTCCCATCGGTCAGGGTGTTGTCCGGCAGGTTGGTGAGGTCGCCGCGGCGCACGTCGAGGTCGGCAGGGCCGACGATCTGCCCCGCACGGAGCGGGCGTGCGGCGATGAGGTAGTCGGCGACCACTGAGACCCGGGCCTGCAGATAGGCGGTCCACACCACCGGTGAATCGCAGCGCACGCCAACGCTGATCCGCCCCCAGGCGCGCGTGCCGGCAGGCAGGAAGGGTTCGAGCGCGGCGCAGGCTGGCAACTGGTTGCTGGGGTCGAGCGGGCTGACTTCGATTGCGACCGCGCCCGGCAGGCCCGCCGACTGGGCCTGCAGGAAGTCCCGTACCTGCGCCTCCACCACGTCCGGCGCTTGCTGCGCGTGCGTTGAGAATGTGCCCAGTCCCGCTCCGCCGCCGAGCAGCACAACGAGGAGGGCGCGGACAGCGGACTTGAGCGAACGCGGATGTCCCGTGGTCGATACGGCGGGCGGAAAGGCTTGGCGGTGCATGTGCCGGATTGCACCACGATGCCGCGCCTCGAGGCAACCGTGGCGCCGGAAATTGAGGCTGGTGAAGGCGGGGCGCACCGGCCGGCAATCCTTGCCGTGAGTTGCCGGCGAAATTGGCCGGTGTTTCCGCCGCTTATCGGCACAAGACGGTATCGGACCCGCGCCTAAGATAGCTGGCATGGAAACTGCGACCGGCGCTTGCCGATCGCTTCGCCCAAGGAGTCAGCGCGATGAAGACCCTGTTCGACCGGAACATCCAGTTCCACCAGACCGCCCTCAACCTGCAGGCACATCGCCAGCAGCTGATCGCCTCGAACATCGCCAATGCCGACACCCCCAACTACAAGGCGAAGGACGTCGACTTCCGGGCCGCGCTGCAGGGCGCGCTCAATACCGTCCGGGGCGGTGGCGTCGCGCTCGCCACGACCCAGCCCGGGCATATCGCCGGCGGTGGCGCGCCCACGCTCGAAGGCCTCACCGGCTACCGGCGCGAGCTGCAGTCTGCGGTCGATGGCAACACCGTGAACATGGACGTCGAGCGCGCCGCCTTCGCCGAGAACGCGCTGCACTACGAGGCCAGCGTCACCTTCATCAACGGCATGCTGCGCTCGATGAACACCGCGATCACGGGCCAGTAAAGGGAAACCATCATGAGCATGCTCAACGTCTTCCAGATCGCCGGATCGGCGCTCAACGCGCAGTCCCTGCGGCTCAACACCACCGCCTCGAACCTCGCCAACGCCGACAGCGTCACCTCGGAGGACGGCCAGCCTTACCGCGCCAAGCAGGTCGTGTTCTCGGCGCAGCCGGTCGCTGGCCCCGCAGCGGTGGGCGTGCAGGTGGCCGGCGTGGTCGAGAGCGCCGCGCCGCTGCGCCTGGTGTACGAGCCCAACAACCCCGCCGCCAACGCCGATGGCTACGTCGAGATGCCCAACGTCAACGTGGTCGAGGAGATGGTGAACATGATCTCGGCCTCGCGTTCGTACCAGAACAACGCCGAAGTGATGAACACGGCACGGACTTTGCTTCAACGTACCTTGCAGATCGGACAGTAAGTGATCGCACCCCGCTGATCGCACACCAGCCGTAACGCGGAAGACGCCGCGCGCAGGAGAAACGAATGAGCACCGTATCGGGCACCCAGAGCACCGCCGCCAGCGTGCTTGCCAACATCAACACCCGCGAGAAGAAGGCGGACGCGGCTGCCTCCGAGGACATGAACGCGCGCTTCCTGACGCTGCTCACCACGCAGCTCAAGAATCAGGACCCGCTGAACCCGATGGAGAACGCCGAGGTCACCTCACAGCTCGCGCAGATGAGCACGGTCGACGGCATCGAGCGCCTGAACAAGATGTTCCAGTCCTTCGTGGACAACCAGAGCGAGAGCGACTCGATGCAGGCTGCGGCGCTGGTCGGGCGTGGTGTGCTGGTAGAGGGCAAGAAGCTGTCGCTTACCGAATCGGGCGCGATCGGCGGCTTCGAGCTCGACGCGCCTGCCGACAAGGTGGTGCTGTCGATCAAGGATGCCTCCGGCCTCGAAGTCAAGCAGATCCAGCTCGACGACGTCGAAGCCGGCAGCCAGAACTTCATCTGGGACGGCACCGCCAACGACGGCGCGCAGGCCGCCCAGGGCGCCTACACGCTCGAGCTGAGCGCCACGATGGAAGGCGAGAAGGTCACCGGTCTCTTATACACATCT
>DMCZ01000240.1:0-772 GCA_003446655.1 Thauera sp.
GCGTTGCCGCGGGTGGCCAGGGCCTCGTGGCGCTCGTCGGCCAGGCCGTGGCGGCGGAACTGGTCGAGCATGTCGACGACCGAGTAGCCTGGGGTCTGGTGCCAGATCGCCTGCGCGGCCAGGAACTCGCCCTGCGTCATGTGGATGGGCGCGCCGTCGCGCGCTGCGAGCCAGGTGGCGAGCCCGACGTGGTCGGGGTGGTGGTGGGTGACGATGACGCGGCCGATCGGTCGTCCATCGGCGGCGAGCACCGCATTCCAGGCGTCCTGGGTGTCGGGCGAGGCGTAGCCGCAGTCGATGACGACCACGCGGTCGCCGTCGTCGAGCAGCCACAGGTTGATGTGGTCGAGCGCGAAGGGCAGGCGCATGCGTACCCAGCGCACGCCCGGCGCCACCTCCATAGTGGTGCCGGGGTCGGGCAGCGCGTCGAAGGGGTAGCTGAGGTCGGGTAGGGGCTGGGCGGTGGCGGGGGGGTGTGGTGTGCTCATGTCCGTGTCCTGTTGGGGAGGGCGGTCCGGGAAGCAGGCGGGCGCTGCGCGGCGTGCGCATTGCCCAAAACCCGGGAATCTGCTTAACTTCGCGTCGACTTTCTGGTTATCGGTAATTAAATCAATAAATTGCGCTGGCTTCCGCATTGTCGGGTGGTCGGCCCCTCGTGATCGAGCATGGGCAACGAACAAACCTTTACCATTACCGAGCTCGCGCGCGAGTTCGACATCACCCCGCGTGCGATCCGTTTCTACGAGGACCAGGGCCTGCTGACGCCGGCGCG
>DMCZ01000240.1:1007-8296 GCA_003446655.1 Thauera sp.
TCGGCGCCGCAGCTGCAGCGCTTCCTCAAGGCGCTGGCCGAACGGCGTGCGGCGCTCGAGCAGCAGCGCCGCGACATCGCCGCCGTGCTCGAGGAGATCGACATGCTCGAATGCCAGTGCGAGGCCCTGCTTGGTGACAACGCCGAGGGCGCTGCCGCGGCACGCGCGGAGCTGGTGCGCCGCATCGACCGTGCCAGCGTTGGCTGAAGCCGGTGCCAGGCTTGCGTTTTTTCGGTGCTGAGTTTACGTTGACGTAAACGTTATAACAAGCCGCACACAAACCGCGAGGAGACCCCGCATGCGACCCGAGATGCCGCAGTTCCAGCCGCGAGACCCCGACTATGCAGAGCGCGTGCGCGCGAGCTTCAGGCTCCAGCAGGCGATGAGCCTGATCGGTGCCGAGATGGCGGTGGTCGAGCCGGGCTATGTCGAGATCCACCTGCCGCACAAGCCCGAGATCACCCAGCAGCACGGCTTCATCCATGGCGGGGTGGTGGGCATGATCGCCGACTCGGCGGCGGGCTACGCCGCCAACACGCTGACCCCGTCCGACGCCAGCGTGCTGACCGTGGAATACAAGATGAACCTCGTCGCCCCCGCTGACGGCCAGCGCCTGGTGGCGCGCGGCGAGGTGGTGCGCCCGGGGCGCACGCTGATCGTCACCCGCGCCGACGTGTACGCGATCCGCGACGAGCAATGGACGCTGTGCGCGATCATGCAGCAGACCATCATGGCCATGCACGGCAAGAAGGAACGCGAGGGCTGAGCGCCGGCGGCCCGTCGCCAGACCCGCACC
Organism: Thauera sp.; assembly: GCA_003446655.1. Lineage (GTDB taxonomy): Bacteria > Pseudomonadota > Gammaproteobacteria > Burkholderiales > Rhodocyclaceae > Thauera. The sequence continues at coordinate 1,804 of DMCZ01000240.1, forward strand.
CTTTCCCAGCCCCGGGGCCTGCCCCTGGACGTCCCGCCGACCACGCCTCGAGACCTTGCAGATGAGCACCGAACTGCGCGCACTCACCGCCGCCGACACTGCCGAACTGGAGCAGGTGCGCCAGTTCTTCCGCCACTACGCGGCCTGGCTCGGCGTGGACCTGAGCTACCAGGGCTTCGCCGACGAGGTCGCCAACCTGCCCGGCGCCTACGGCGAGGCCGATGGCCGCCTGTTCTACGCCACCGCAGACGGCCAGCCGGCGGGCTGCGTCGGCATCCGCCGCTTCTCCGAGGGCGTTTGCGAGATGAAGCGGCTCTACGTCGATCCCGCCTGCCGCGGCCAGGGCGTGGGGCGCCGGCTCGCGCTCGCGGCGATCAAGGCCGCGGTCGAGCTCGGCTACCGCCGCATCCTGCTCGACACCCTGCCGGCGATGCGGATCGCGGTGAAGCTGTACCGCGAGCTCGGCTTCACCGAGGCCCCGGCCTATTACCCGACCCCGGTCGAGGGCACGATCTTCCTGACCCTGGACCTCGAGACCTGGTCCGAGGACGCGGTCAGCAACGAGAACCTCTTCCACCTCTTCGACTACAACCAGGCGTGGTCGCGGCAGATGCAGCAGATCGACCCCGGCTTCTTCGAGAAGCTGTCGCACCTGCAGAGCCCGGAATACCTGTGGATCGGCTGCTCTGATTCGCGCGTGCCGGCGAACCAGATCGTCGGCCTGCTGCCGGGCGAGGTCTTCGTGCATCGCAACGTGGCCAACGTCATCGTGCACACCGACCTCAACGCACTGGCGGTGATCCAGTACGCGGTCGATGTGCTCAAGGTCAAGCACATCATGGTGGTCGGCCACTATGGCTGTGGCGGCGTCAAGGCGGCGCTCGAGCGCGCGCGCGTCGGCCTGGTCGACCTGTGGCTGCGCCACGTGCAGGACGTGCATGTGCGCCACCTGCAGGCGGTCGACCGCCTGCCGCCCGAGCTGCGCCACGACCGCCTGTGCGAGCTCAACGTCATCGAGCAGGTGGCCAACGTGGCGCAGACCGTGGTCGTTCAGGACGCCTGGCGGCGCGGCCAGCCGCTCACCGTGCATGGCTGGATCTACGGCCTCAAGAACGGCCTGATCCGCGACCTCGGCATCAACGTCAGCCGCCCGGACGATCTCATGCCGCGCTACGCCGCGGCGCTCGAGGCGCTCGGAGACTGAGCGCCGCCCCCGAACACGGAATCAACCCCCATTCATCAGGAGAACCCCATGTCCGATCCCGTCGTCATCGTTTCCGTCGCCCGCACGCCGCTGGGCGGTTTCCAGGGCGATCTCGCCAGCCTGACCACGCCGCAGCTCGGCGCCATCGCCATCAGGTCGGCGGTGGAGCGCGCCCGCCTCAAGCCCGAGCAGGTCGAGGAAGTCATCATGGGCTGCGTGCTGCCCGCCGGCCTCGGCCAGGCGCCCGCCCGCCAGGCCGCGCTCGGCGCCGGCCTGCCGCTGTCGGCCGGCTGCACCACGATCAACAAGGTGTGCGGCTCGGGCATGAAGGCCACCATGCTGGCCCACGACCTGCTGCTGGCCGGCACCAACGAGGTGATGGTCGCCGGCGGCATGGAGTCCATGTCCAACGCGCCCTACCTGCTGCCCAAGGCCCGCGCGGGCTACCGCCTCGGCCACGGCCAGATGTTCGACCACATGTTCCTCGACGGCCTGGAAGACAGCTACTCGAAGGAAAACAAGGGCCGCCTGATGGGCACCTTCGCCGAGGACTGCGCCGGGCACTTCAACTTCAGCCGCAGCGCGCAGGACGAGTTCGCCATCGCCTCGACCACCCGCGCGCAGGCCGCGATCAACAACGGCGACTTCACCTGGGAAGTGACCCCGGTCACCGTGTCGGGCCGCAAGGGCGATGTCGTCATCGACAAGGACGAGCAGCCGCTGAAGGCGCAGATCGACAAGATCCCGGGCCTGAAGCCCGCGTTCAGGAAGGACGGCACCGTCACGCCGGCCAACTCGAGTTCGATCTCCGACGGCGCCGCGGCGCTGGTGCTGATGCGCAAGTCCACCGCCGACAAGCTCGGCCTCAAGCCGGTCGCCACCATCGTCGGCCACGCCACCCACGCCCAGGAGCCGCAGTGGTTCACCACCGCGCCGGTGGGGGCGATGCAGAAGGTGCTGGCCAAGGCCGGCTGGACCACCGACGACGTCGACCTGTGGGAGATCAACGAGGCCTTCGCGGTCGTCACCATGGCGGCGATGCACGAGATGAAGCTGCCGCACGACAAGGTCAACGTGAACGGCGGCGCCTGCGCGCTCGGCCACCCGATCGGCGCCTCGGGCGCGCGCATCCTGGTCACGCTGATCGGCGCGCTGCGCAAGCGCGGCCTCAAGCGCGGCGTCGCCAGCCTCTGCATCGGCGGCGGCGAGGCCACCGCGATGGCGATCGAGGTCGATTCCTCGGTGGCCTGCGGCTGAATCTGACCGAAAGCGTCGGGGCCGCTCACGAGGCCGCCCCGCCATGCCCCAGCAAGGACTTCTACAAGGACAGCAGTGCAATGATTCTGACCCAGGAACAGGAGCTCATCCGCGACTCCATGCGCGCCTTCGCGCAGGAGCGCCTGGCCCCCTTCGCCGCCGAATGGGACCGCAACCACACCTTCCCGCGGGAAGCGCTGAACGAGCTCGCCGAGCTCGGCGCGCTCGGCATGGTGGTGCCCGAGGAGTGGGGCGGCGCCGGCATGGACTACATGAGCCTGGTGCTCACGCTGGAAGAGATCGCCGCCGGCGACGGCGCCACCTCGACCATCGTCAGCGTGCAGAACTCGCTGCCCTGCGGCATCCTCAACCGCTTCGGCAGCGACGCGCAGAAGGAAGCCTGGCTGAAGCCGCTCGCCCGCGGCGAGAAGCTCGGCTGCTTCTGCCTCACCGAGCCGCATGTCGGCTCGGACGCCGCCGCGATCCGCACCACCGCGGTCCGCGACGGCAATGAGTGGGTGTTGAATGGCGTCAAGCAGTTCATCACCACCGGCAAGCACGCCGACGTCGCCATCGTGTTCGCGGTCACCGACAAGTCTGCCGGCAAGAAGGGCATCACCTGCTTCCTGGTGCCGGCGAACGCGCCCGGCTATCAGGTCGGCCGCATCGAGGAGAAGATGGGGCAGAAGGCCTCCGACACCACCCAGATCCTGTTCGAGGACTGCCGCATCCCGGCGGACTCGGTGATCGGCGCCGAAGGCGAGGGCTACAAGATCGCGCTGTCGAACCTTGAGGCGGGCCGCATCGGCATCGCCGCCCAGTGCCTGGGCATGGCGCGCGCCGCGCTGGAAGCCGCGGTCAAGTACGCGCAGGAGCGCGAGAGCTTCGGCAAGCCGATCTTCGAGCACCAGGCGGTGAACTTCCGCCTCGCCGACATGGCGACCCAGCTCGAAGCCGCGCGCCAGCTCGTGTGGCACGCCGCCAGCCTCAAGGATGCCGGCCGGCCGTGCCTCAAGGAGGCGTCGATGGCCAAGCTGTTCGCCTCCGAGATGGCCGAGCGCGTGTGCTCGGACGCCATCCAGGTGCACGGCGGCTACGGCTACGTCACCGACTTCCCGGTCGAGCGCATCTATCGCGACGTGCGGGTGTGCCAGATCTACGAAGGCGCCAGCGACATCCAGAAGCTGGTGATCGGGCGCGCGCTGGCGGCTTGATCGGCGCCACTTGCACGTGGCCGTGACGGGTTGCACATCGGCGCGCCCGCCGCTCTGCGAGCATGAGACCCAAACCGTTCGAGCCGACGCGCCTCGCGCTCCCTCCGCAGGGCGCGCGAGGGGCAGCGGCACGGACGAACTGCGAGCACTGACAGCGAGGCCAATGCCATGGATGCGATCTCCGCCGGAATGAACCCGGTCCCCCGCGAACTGATGCGGCCGGCCGACGTGCGCCAGGCGCAGGCTGCGCAGCAGCAGGCGCAGGTGCAGCGCCCGGACCAGCGCCCCGGCGAGGCGGCGGGCGCAGAACAGGGCGCGTCCGCGCAGCCCAGCGCCGTCGTCACCCTGAGCACCGCGGCGCGCCGCGAGGCCGCCGCGCAGGCCGCACCCAGCCCCGACAATGGCACCGTGGAAGCACGCGCCGTCGAGCAGGCCCGCGCCGCGGCCGCCAACGGCGACGTGCGCAACAACTACTCGGCGCAGCGCGCGCTGGCGTCGTACGAGGCCATGTCGCAGGTCGGCGCCAATTCCGCCGCCCGCCCGAGCCCGCCCGAGCAGCCCACGGCACCGGGCCAGCGCGAGCCGGGCGTGCTGCGCACCTGACCGCCGCGGGGATGTCCCCGCCGCTTTTCGGTTACATTCGGGGCCATGCTGCACGCAAGTGCATGCGGTGACGGTGTCATCCCCCGAGCATGGCCATTTCGCGCAACTTCTCCTTCCTTGCCGAGCACGATCCGGTCTTCCTGCAGCTGGCGTCCACCGCCGAGCAGGTCTTCGCCGCCGACCCCAACACCACGCTGATCAAGCTGCGCCAGCTTGGCGAGGCGATCGCGCAGGACGTCGCCGCCCGCGTCGGCATCGCCATCGACGACACCACCACGCAGGCCGACCTGCTGTTCCGCCTCGGCCGCGAGATCAACCTCGATCCCACCATCCGCGGCCTGTTCCACACCTTGCGCATCGAGGGCAACAAGGCTGCCCACCAGTTCCGCACCCTGCACAAGGAGGCGATGGACGGCCTGCGGGTGGCGCGGGCGCTGGCGGTGTGGTTCCACCAGAGCTTCGGCACGCAGGGCGAGCGCTTCCGGCCCGGCCCCTTCGTGCCGCCGGAAGACCCCAGCGCGCAGCTGAGCGCGCTGCAGGCGGAGATCGAGCGCCTGCGCGCCGACCTGGCGAGCCAGCACCAGGCGCTCGACAGCAACCAGCAGCTCGCCGAGCTAATGCGCCAGGAGAAGGCGCAGTACGCCGCGCTCGCCGAGCGCATGCAGGCCGACGCCGCTGCAGCCTTCGCGCTGGCCGAGGAGCAGAGCGCGCTCGTCGATCGGCTGAAGGCCGAGTTCGCCGCGCGCCTCGAGGCGCTGCAGGCCGAGCTCGAGGCCAGCCGCGCCGCTTCGCGCCCGGCCGCGGCCGAAGCGGTGCGCCAGGTCGCCACCCGCACCCAGCGCGCGGCGCGCAGTCTCGAGCTCAGCGAGGAGCTCACCCGCATCCTCATCGACCAACAGCTCGTCGATGCCGGCTGGGAGGCCGACAGCCAGCGCCTGCACCATGCCCGCGGCGCCCGCCCGGTCAAGGGTCGCAACCGCGCCATCGCCGAATGGCCCACCACCGGCCGGCAGGCGGCGGACTACGTGCTGTTCGCCGGCCTCACCCCGCTGGCGGTGGTCGAAGCCAAGCGCGAGAACGAACACGTCGCCGGCAAGATCCCGCAGGCCGAACGCTACGCCGCGGGCTTCGCACAGCGCGAAGGCTTCGAGCCCGCCTGGCGGCTCGAAGGCCGCAGCGCCGGCTGGCCCGATGCGCAGGGCGGCAGCTTCGAAGTGCCCTTCGCCTATTCCAGCAACAGCCGTCCCTGGCTGCCGCAGCTCGCCGAGTACAGCGGCACTTGGTTCCGCGACCTGCGCAGCCCGGCCAACCTCGCCCGGCCGCTGGTCGACTTCCATTCGCCGCAAGGCCTGCTCGATCAGCTCACCCGCAGCCGGGAGCAGGCTGAACAAAGGCTGCGCGACGAAGGCTTCGCCTACCTGCGCCTGCGTCCCTATCAGGAGCTCGCCATTCAGGCGGTCGAAGCCGCCCTGGCCGCGGGCCGCACGCGTTGCCTGGTCGCCATGGCCACTGGCACCGGCAAGACGCGCACCATCATCGGGCTGATGTATCGCCTGCTGAAGGCCGAGCGCTTCCGCCGCATCCTGTTCCTGGTCGACCGTACCGCGCTCGGCGACCAGGCGCTGGAGGCCTTCGACGACGCCCTGCTGGAGCAGAACCAGCCGCTATCGAAGATCTACAACGTCGCCGCGCTCGGCGACATGGCGGTCGAGGCCGAGACCCGCGTGCAGGTCGCCACCGTGCAGGCCATGGTCCGGCGCCTCTTCCAGGCGGACGACGCGGCCTTCGCGCTGCCGCCGATCGACGCCTTCGACTGCGTCATCGTCGACGAAGCCCACCGCGGCTACACCCTCGACCAGGACATGACCGACGGCGAGCTGGCGGTGCGCGACCAGGCGCAATACCTGTCCACCTACCGCCGCGTGCTCGACTACTTCGACGCGGTCCGCATCGGCCTCACCGCCACCCCGGCGAAGCACACCACCGAGATCTTCGGCAAGCCGGTCTATACGTATTCGTACCGCGAAGCCGTCGCCGACGACTGGCTGATCGACCACGAACCGCCCATCCGTTACGAGACCCTGCTTAGCCGCAACGGTATCCGCTTCGAGCGGGGCGAGACGGTCAGCGCCATCGACCTTGGCAGCGGCGAAATCGAGCAGTCCGAACTCGAGGACGAGCTCGCCTTCGAGGTCGACGCCTTCAACCGCCGCGT
>DMCZ01000092.1:0-1451 GCA_003446655.1 Thauera sp.
AGATGTGTATAAGAGACAGCGGCCTCGCCGTGCGCTCCGAGTACCTGCGCGGGGGCGGCGTGCCGCCCCTGATCGCGATCTTCCAGGACCGCTCGGGCAAGGCCAAGGACATCGCCCTGTCGTACTCCGCTGCCAACGGCGGCACCAAGGGCGGCGTGATCGAGACCAACTTCCGCGAAGAGACCGAGACCGACCTCTTCGGCGAGCAGGCCGTGCTGTGCGGCGGCGCCGTCGAGCTGGTCAAGATGGGCTTCGAGACCCTGGTCGAAGCCGGCTACGCGCCCGAGATGGCGTACTTCGAGTGCCTGCACGAGCTCAAGCTGATCGTCGACCTGATGTACGAGGGCGGCATCGCCAACATGAACTACTCGATCTCGAACAACGCCGAGTATGGTGAGTACGTGACCGGCCCCGAGGTCATCAACGAGCAGTCGCGCGCCGCCATGCGCAACGCCCTGAAGCGTATCCAGACCGGCGAATACGCCAAGATGTTCATCCTCGAGGGCAAGACCAACTACCCGAGCATGACCGCCTACCGCCGTCTGAACGCCGACCACCAGATCGAGAAGGTCGGTGCCACGCTGCGCGACATGATGCCGTGGATCAAGGCCAAGGCCCTGGTCGACAAGTCGAAGAACTGATCGCCCCAGGCTCTCAGCACCAAGGCCGGCCCCGCATCCGCGGCGCCGGCTTTTTTGCGCCTCGCAGCGGCGCAATGGACGCACGGGCGCGAATCCGCCGCCCCTCGCGTGCGCTAGAATGGACGCTCAGGAACCCATGGAGGCGACCCCCAACGTGCCCGACACCGACCACACCGCAGCGCCCTTGATGGACAAGCGCCGCCGCGGCATCTACATCCTCCCCAACCTGTTTACGACGGCGGCGCTGTTCGCTGGCTTCTATGCCATCGTGCAGGCCATGAACGACCGCTTCGAGTACGCGGCAGTGGCGATCTTCGTCGCCATGGTGCTGGACGGGCTCGACGGCCGCATCGCGCGGCTCACCCACACCCAGAGCGAGTTCGGCGCGGAGTACGACTCGCTGTCGGACATGGTGTCCTTCGGCGCTGCGCCCGCGCTGGTGATGTACGAGTGGGCGCTGCAGGATCTCGGCAAGCTCGGCTGGATCGCGGCCTTCATCTACTGCGCCGGCGCCGCGCTGCGGCTGGCCCGCTTCAACACCAACATCGACGTGGTCGACAAGCGCTACTTCCAGGGCCTGCCCAGCCCGGCCGCCGCGGCCCTGGTGGCGGGCATGGTGTGGGTCGGCATCGACAACGGCTTCGCCGGCGACGAGCTCCGCTGGTACGCCGCCGTGCTGACGATCTTCGCCGGCGTGTCGATGGTCAGCAACGTGCTGTTCTGGAGTGGCAAGAGCATCAACCTCAGGAAGAGCGTGCCCTTCATCGTGCTGATCGCGCTCGTGCTGGCCTTCGCGCTCATCTCCAGCTA
>DMCZ01000092.1:1664-2560 GCA_003446655.1 Thauera sp.
AGAGGGCACTTCATCCGACCCCGGGAGCAAGCCATGAAAGACAAGCTGATCATCTTCGACACCACCCTGCGCGACGGCGAGCAGAGCCCGGGCGCGTCGATGACGCGTGAGGAGAAGCTGCGCATCGCCCGTCAGCTCGAGCGCATGCGGGTGGACGTGATCGAGGCCGGCTTCGCTGCCGCCTCCAACGGCGACTACGACGCGGTGCGCGCGATCGCCGAGGCGATCAAGGAGTCGACCGTGTGCTCGCTGGCGCGCGCCAACGAGAAGGACATCCGCCGCTCGGGCGATGCGATCGCTCCCGCCGCACGCGGCCGCATCCACACTTTCATCGCCACCAGCCCGATCCACATGGAGAAGAAGCTGCGCATGACGCCCGACCAGGTCGTCGAGCAGGCGGTCAAGGCCATCGGCTGGGCGCGCGAATACACCGACGACGTCGAGTTCTCCGCCGAGGACGCCGGTCGCTCCGAGATCGACTTCCTGGTGCGTATCTTCGAGGCGGTAATCAAGGCCGGCGCGAAGACCATCAACGTGCCCGACACCGTCGGCTACAACGTGCCCGAGCAGTTCGCCGCCACCGTGCGCACGCTGATCGAGCGCGTACCCAATGCCGACAAGGTGGTGTGGTCGGTGCACTGCCACAACGACCTCGGCCTTGCAGTCGCCAACTCGCTCGCCGCGGTGCGCGCCGGCGCGCGCCAGGTCGAATGCACCATCAACGGCCTGGGCGAGCGCGCCGGCAACGCCTCGCTCGAGGAGATCGTGATGGCGGTGCGCACCCGCGCCGACATCTTCCCCGTCGAGACCGGCATCGACACTACGCAGATCGTCCCCGCCTCCAAGCTGGTGTCGCAGATCACCGGCTACCCGGTGCAGCCCAACAAGGCCATCGT
>DMCZ01000217.1:0-21137 GCA_003446655.1 Thauera sp.
GGGAGTGGGCGCCCGCCACCGCCGTTTTCATCGGCGACGCCCCCTTGAGCGGCACGCGCGCCACCGCCCGCGCGGGCGAAGAGGACTTCGCGCAGATCTTCTCCAAGCGCGTCGCCGCCGCGCCGGCGCCGATCGGGTTTGGGGCGGGGCCGTACAAGGGCTGAACCCCAAAACTACCGCGACGGCCGACACAGGCCGCCCCCAACACCGACAGGAGCCACAACGATGAGCACTCAAACCGCCCCCCTGACCGAAGCCGCCACCAGCCATCTGGTCCGCCTCAAGTTCAATGAGCTCGACGTGCAGGTGCATTACAACGACTGCGGCGCAGGCGAGGAAACCGTCGTCATGCTGCACGGTTCGGGCCCCGGCGCCACCGGCTGGGCCAACTTCCACCGCAACGTCGACGCCTTCGTCGGCGCCGGCTACCGGGTGGTGCTGATGGACTGCCTGGGCTGGGGCAAGAGCGACCCGATCGTGTGCACCGGCTCGCGCTCGGACCTCAACGCCCAGACCCTGAAGGCCCTGCTCGACGCCTTGAAGCTGGACAAGGTGCACATCGTCGGCAACTCGATGGGCGGCCACAGCGCGGTCGCCTTCGCCCTCGCCAACCCGACCCGCGTCGGCAAGCTGATCCTGATGGGCGGCGGCACCGGCGGCCCGAGCCAGTTCGTGCCGATGCCCACCGAGGGCATCAAGCTGCTGCAGGGCCTGTACCGCGAGCCGACGATCGAGAACCTGAAGAAGATGATGAACGTCTTCGTGTTCGACCCCAGCAGCATGACCGAGGAGCTGTTCCAGGCGCGGCTGGACAACATGCTGGCGCGTAAGGATCACCTGGAGAACTTCGTCAAGAGCCTGGCCGCCAACCCCAAGCAGTTCCCCGACCAGGGCCCGCGCCTGGGCGAAATCACCGCCCCGACGCTGGTGATCTGGGGCCGCGACGACCGCTTCGTGCCGATGGACATCGGCCTGCGCCTGATCTGGGGCATGCCCAACGCCGAGCTGCACATCTTCAACCGCTGCGGCCACTGGGCGCAGTGGGAGCATGCGGACAAGTTCAACCGCATGGTGCTCGACTTCCTGGCGCACTGACCCAGCGAGCAGAAAGCCCGCCCGAAGCCCTGCCCCCAGCGCTCACCGGCGCCCGCGGGCGGGGCTTTCCATGCATACGATGGCAAGGTTTTCCGGTAGTCGAGGCTGGATGCAGCTCAGAAGCTGCTGATATGCTGCGAGGGTCATTCGATGACGCCCCGCCATATCAATCTCGTCGCCCCCGCCAGGATCCTGAATGCAGCAGGACGGGCTGAAAACGTTCTTACCTCGCACGCTGCTGGCCAAGACCGCGGCGCTGTTCCTTTGCTACTGGCTGGCATGGAACGGTGCTGCCCTCTTCGAAGTGAAGCCCCATGTCAGCGCGTTGTACCTGTCCGCCGGGCTGACCACCGCCGTGGGCATGGTCGGCGGCTGGCGCCACCTTCCGGCCGCCTTCCTGGCTATCTGCGTGGTGCGCCAGCTCGACATGCCCGGCCCGCTGCTCGAGGGCATCGACTGGGGCGGCGCCCTGCGCCAGGTGCTCGTCTATGGCGGCTGCGGTGTGTTGCTGCGCCGGCGCTGGCAGGCCATGCCGGCGCGCCTGACCCTGGCCGATGCGCTGCACTTCGTGCTCCTCGCCTTCGCCGCCACCAGCGTGTCGGCGGCGGCCACGCTCTTCATCCCGCCCTTCGACACCTTGCCGGCGAACGAACTCGGCGCAGTGTTCCTGTCGTTCTGGGGCGGGGACTTTGCCGGGCTGCTGCTCGGCCTGCCGGCGATCGTGCTCGGCTGGAACCGCCTCCACCGCAGCCCTGGCAAAGGTGGAACAGACGCCGACGCGCCCACCGCCCCGATCCACGGCCTGCGCTCGCCGGCCGGCCTCATCGGACTCGCCCTCGGCGTATCGCTGCTGAGCCTGCTGCTTCCGGAGATCACCCAGAGCGAAGCCAAGCTCGGCATCCTGGTGCTGTTCCCGGTGCTGCTCGCCGGCCTCATGCGCGGCGTGCTGATGGGCTATCTGGTGGCGGCGCTGGTGTGCGCGATCCAGATCCTCGCGGGCAGGCTGCTGGGTCTGCCGGTGGACGGCGTGCTCGACCTGCAGCTCGTGCTGGCGATGAGCGCCGCCACCGCGCTGCTCGCCGGCGCAGCACACGACGACAAGCATTTCGAGTGGCAAAACGCCAACTTCGACCTGCTGACCGGGCTGGCGAATCGCCACCGCTTCCAGGACCAGCTCGAGCACGAACTGATGCGCGCTCACCGCAGCGCACAACCGCTCGCGCTGATGTACATCGACCTCGACGGTTTCAAGGCGGTGAACGACCGCCTCGGCCACCATGCGGGCGATCTTCTGCTGCAACAGGTGGCCGGGCGGCTGCGCGAATGCGTGCGCGAAACCGACACCGTGGCGCGTCTCGGTGGCGACGAGTTCGCGATCATCCTGCCCGACCTCAAGGAGCTGGCCATCATCGACCGCATCGGCCACAAGCTGCTCGCACGACTTGAGCAGCCCTTCGAACTCGACGGCAGCACCGCCCGCATCTCCGCCAGCATCGGCGTCGCCCTGTGGCCGAGGGATGGCGGAACATCGACGGAGCTGGTCCACCACGCCGACCGCGCGATGTACGAGGCCAAGCGCCTGGGACGTAATCGGCTCGCCCATCGCGCCCGCATCGAGACGGCACCCGACACGGCTGTAGCGTTACAGCGGGCGCGGACCTGAGCGGTCGCCCATGGCCCCGCAGGCAAGCCTGCAGGGCCAGTGCGTTCAGGTACTGGCCACCGCCCGATTCGTAATCACCCGCGAATCCACCACCGCATACCCGTCCGGATAGGCGATCACCGGGTTGAGGTCCAGCTCCGACAACTGCGGATAGGCGGTGACGATGCTCGACACCTTGAGCAGCAGGTCGACCAGCGCCGCCTTGTCCACCGGGCGCTCGCCGCGCACGCCCGCGAGGATCTTGCGACCCTTCAGCTGTTCGACCATCAGCTCGGCGTCGTGGCGTGACAGCGGGATGGCGCGGAAGGCGACGTCCTCGAGGATCTCGACGAAGATGCCGCCCAGGCCGAACATCAGCACCGGGCCGAAGATCGGGTCGCGCACCACGCCGATGATGGCCTCGGTGCCCTTCCTGGCCATCGGCGTCACCAGTACGCCGCGGATGTCGGCGTTGGCGTCATAGGCGCGGCAGCTCGTCATGATCTGATCGTAAGCCTCGCGCAGCGCCGCCTCACCGACCAGGTTGAGCTTGACCCCGCCGGCATCCGACTTATGCAGGATGTCCTTCGACACCACCTTCATCGCCAGCGGCTGCTCGCCGAATTTCTCGATCGCGGCGCCAAGTCCTTCGACATTTTGGACGATGACTTCCTCGGCCACCGCGATGCCGTGCTCGCGCAGCAGGGTCTTGGCCTCGAACTCGTAGAGGTCACGACCCTCGTTCTGCGCCCGGGCGAACATCGCCTGCATGGTCTCGAGCGGGGTGACGCTCGCCTGCAGCGGCTGGCCGTGCTGGCGCTGCAGGTAGATGCCACGCTCGGCCAGGGCCTGCAACACCTTCACCGCGTGCTCGATGGAGGCATACACCGGCAGCCCGGCCTCGTGCAGGCGGCGCAGCGCGGGCGGCTTGACCGGCGCGTACAGGCTGTAGATGACCAGCGGCTTGCCGCAGCGGCGGGCGAGCTCGATCATCGATTCGGCCGCGCGCATCTCGCCGCCGAGCAGCGACTCGGCGAAGCGCGTGTGGTAGCCGCCGAACATGCCGACCAGGAACACCGCATCCACGTTGTCGTCGTCGGCGACGATCTCCATGCAGCGCGCGAGCACCTCGGGGTCAGCGTCCGAGGTGCCGGCGACGTCGATCGGGTTGGCGAGCGAGGCCTGCGGGAACAGGATGTCGGCCAGGCGCTTGCGGGTGGCCTCGGACAGCTCGGCGAGCTCCAGCCCGGCATCGGACAGTCGGTCGGAGGTGATCGTGGCCTGGCCGCCGCCGTCGGCGATCACCGCCACCCGCCGCCCGCGCGCCTGCTGCATCAGCGCCAGGCCCTCGGCCACCGGCAGGATCTGGTCGGAGTGGCGCACCACGCTCACCCCCACCTGCTTCAGCAGGTCGACGGTCATCTCGTAGCTGCCGGCGAGCGCGCCGGTGTGCGAGCTAGCGGCCTTCTTGCCGAGCTCGGTGGCGCCGGACTTGTACACCACCACCGGCTTCACCGGCGTGATCTCACGCGCGGCCTGCAGGAAGCGCTGGCCGTCACGGAAGCCTTCGACGTACAGCGTGGCGACGCGGGTGTTCTCCTCCTCGCCGAGGTAGCGCAGGTAGTCATTGAAGCCGATGTCGGTCTGGTTGCCGGGGCCGACGTAGGTCGAGAAACCGACGTGGCCGTTGTTTTCCGCCTCCAGAACCAGCGCGAGCAGCATGTTGCCCGACTGCGAGATGAAGCCGATGTCGCCCGCCTTCACGTTGCGCAGGTCGAGCAGGTTCACGTTCTTGTGCAGGTTGAACATACCCGAGGTGTTGGGGCCGATGATGCGCACGCCGCCCGCGCGCGCGGCGTCCAGCACCTGCTGCTCGAGCTTCGCACCTTCGGGCCCGGTCTCGCGAAAGCCGCTGGCGAGGATCACCGCGCCCTTGACGCCCTTGCGCCCGCACTCGGCCATCAGCCCGGGGAGGGTGGCGGCCGGGGTACAGATCAGCGCCAGGTCCACCGGACCGGGGATGTCATCGAGCGAGGCGTAGGTGGGCACGCCGAGGATCTCGGGCACCTTGGGATTGAGCGGGTAGATCTTGCCGCGATAGTTGCCCTTGATGAGGCCGACCATGGCCTTGTAGCCACGCTTGGTCGGGTCGGCCGAGGCGCCGACGATGGCGATCGAATCGGGCGCGAGGAAGTCGTGCAGCGGGCTCTTGTGGGCGGACATGCTCTGGGTCGCAATCTCGGTCATCGTTTCATTCCCCCTTGAAGACGGGTGCGCGTTTCTCGGCGAAGGCATCCACGCCTTCCTGCCAGTCCTTGGTGGTGCCGACGAACATCATCCCTTCCAGTTCGGCGGTGAGGCAGGCGTCCAGCGTGCGTTCGGCCGAGAGGTTGAGCTGCTCCTTGGCGAGCTGCATCGAGAACGGCGCCTTGCTCGCCACCTTGAGCGCGAATTCGCGCGCCGCGGCGAGAAAGCCTTCGTCCGCGAACACGCGGTTGGCCAGGCCGATGCGCACCGCCTCCGCGCCCCCGATGCGCTCGCCGAGGAACACCAGCTCGCGTGCCTTGGCCAGCCCTACCAGGCGCGGCAGCAGCCAGGTCACGCCACCTCCGAGGAAGTTGCCGATCGAGATCTCGGGCAGGCCGATCTGCGCGCTCTCGGCCATCAGCATGAAGTCCGAGGCGATCGCGATCTCGGCGCCGGCGCCGAGCGCGTAGCCATTGACCGCGGCGATCACCGGCGTCTTCATGTGCAGCAGGCGGTGGCAGACGTCCTGCTCACCCTTGAGGTACTGGCGGCGGTCGAAGGCGGTACGCCCGACCTTGTGCGCCTTGAGGTCGGCACCGACACAGAAGGCGCGGCCCTCGCCGGTGATCAGCACGACGCGCGCGTCGCCGTCGGCCTCGGCGCGGGTGAGCGCGTCGTTTAGCTCGTCGTAGAGCTGCTGGGTGACCGCGTTGAGGCGTTGCGGGCGGTTGAGGCGGATCTCGGCGATGCCGTCAGTGAGGTCGTAGAGAATGGTTTCGTAGCTCATGTGCGGGCTCTCCGTTGCGGTGGGGAGGGGCGAAGGCAATCCTGCGGCTGCGGGTGAACGCGAGCGAGGGCGTTCGAGCGCGGCCAGGTCAAGGGCCGCGGGGCCGGCAGTCATGAACATGAGCCGGCTTCCTCATCAGCACCACGTCCTTGCGCGGCACATCGCACCGCCAGCCGAAGCGCTGCGCGATATGGCGGAAGGTGGCCTCGCGGTAGAACACCACGTGGGTCGGGTCGCGGCGGTAATGCCAGTTGGCGAAGCGCGCGTCGTCGGTCTGAAAGCAGGTCATCACGCCCAGCCAGCCGCCGGGCCGCAGCAGGCGGTCGAAGCAGGCGAACTCGGCGGCGGGGTCATGGAAGTGCTCGACGACCTCGGTGCAGGTGATGAAGTCGTAGGTCTGCGCAAGCGCTGCAGAGTCGGGCGCGAAGAAGGGGTCCCAGACGCGCATCGAGTGGCCCGCGGCGCCGAGCATCGCCGCCAGCGCCGGCACCGGACCGCAGCCATGGTCGAGGCCGCTGCTGTGCGGCGCCACACGCTGCAGCAGCGGCTCGGCCAGGCGCGACAGGAAAGCGCGGTAAGCCGGGTCGTCGGCGTCGTTCCGGTGCAGCAGGTATTCCGCGCGCTCGTCCTCCACCCCCGGTCGCTGCGCGGGCGGCACGAAGGTGGCCTCGCAGGCATCGCAACGCCAGTAGTCCCGTCCATCGACATGCATGAAGGGGCGCGGCGCGGCCTGGAGGCAGACCGGACAGACCGGGCAGCCGAAGGCCGACCCGGGGATGTGCAGACTCATGCGTCACATTCTACGCAGCCCGGGTGACCCTGCCCACGACGGAACGTCCCGCATTGCCCCCGCCCGCAATTTGTGGCCACGCCCCGTGAGCCGGCCTCCCCTCCCGACTGCAAACAGCGGGCGATGCGTGCCCCGGATCGCGGCGGGGATCGGCGCCCCCGCCGGCGCGAGCCCATGCTGCATGGTGGACAGCCTGCGCCCCGATGGCCAAGAATCGGGGCCCCTCCCCTTTTTCCCTCCCAGAACTGGAGACGACAACATGACTTATCCCGACACCCAGCTCCTGATCGACGGCCAATGGCGCGACGCACTCGACGGCCGCACGCTGCCGGTTCATAACCCCGCGACCGACGCCGAGATCGGCCGCGTCGCCCACGCCGGCATCGCCGACCTCGATCTCGCGCTCGCCGCCGCGCAAAAGGGCTTCGAGACCTGGCGCAAGACCTCGGCGATCGAGCGCGCGAAGATCATGCGCCGCGCCGCCGCGCTGATGCGCGAGCGCGCCGGCGACATCGCCCCGCTGCTCACCCAGGAGCAGGGCAAGCCGCTGCCGGAGGCGAAGCTGGAGACGCTGGCCGCGGCCGACATCATCGAGTGGTTCGCCGACGAGGGCCTTCGCGTGTATGGCCGCATCGTCCCCGGACGCAACCTCGCCGCCACGCAGATGGTGCTCAAGGACCCGGTGGGCCCGGTCGCCGCGTTCACGCCGTGGAACTTCCCGATCAACCAGGTGGTGCGCAAGGCCGCGGCGGCGCTCGCCACCGGCTGCTCGATTCTGGTCAAGGCCGCGGAGGAGACCCCGGCTGCACCCGCCGCGCTGGTGCGCGCCTTCGTCGACGCCGGGGTACCGGCGGGCGTGATCGGCCTCGTCTATGGCACGCCGGCCGAGATCTCGAGCTACCTGATCGCCCACCCGGTGATCCGCAAGATCACCTTCACTGGCTCCACGCCGGTCGGCAAGCAGCTCGCCGCGCTCGCCGGCCAGCACATGAAGCGGGTGACGATGGAGCTTGGCGGCCACGCGCCGGTGATCGTGTGCGAGGACGCCGACCTCGAGCTCGCGGTCAAGGTGTCGGCCGCCTCCAAGTTCCGCAACGCCGGCCAGGTGTGCATCTCGCCCACCCGCTTCCTGGTGCATGAGCGCGTGCGCGCCGAGTTTGCCGCCGCGTTGGCGCGCCACGCCGCGGGCATGAAGGTGGGCGACGGCCTGGCCGACGGCACGCAGATGGGCCCGCTCGCCAACCCGCGCCGGGTCGCGGCGATGACGGATTTCCTGAAGGACGCAGTCGCCCGCGGCGCCACCGTCGCTGCCGGCGGCGAACGCATCGGCAGTGCAGGCAACTTCTTTGCGCCGACGGTGCTGACCGACGTCCCGCTCGACGCCCGCGTGTTCAACGAGGAACCCTTCGGCCCGGTGGCGGCGATCCGCAGCTTCAGCACGATGGACGAGGCGATTGCCGAGGCCAACCGCCTGTCCTTCGGCCTCGCCGGCTATGCCTTCACCCGCTCGCTGAAGCACGCGCACCTGCTCGCGCACGAGCTGCAGGTCGGCATGCTGTACATCAACCAGCCGGCGACGCCGAGCGCCGAGATGCCGTTCGGCGGGGTCAAGGATTCGGGCTATGGCACCGAGGGCGGACCGGAGGCGCTGGATGCTTACCTCAACACCCGCGCGGTGACGGTGATGAACGTGTGAGTCATCTCTTGCGCCGGTCGCTGTGACCCGCGGCCCGCCCGGAAGGCCACCGAGCTGCCTAGCTGCTCGGGGCCGCGATGCGGGCTGGAAGGGTGCTCGACGCGGCGCCGGGGCGGAGGGCATCCTTCACTTCGCTCACCCGACCGACCGCCTGGCGTGTATGGTGGCTGTACACGCCAAGCCGGCTGCACCCGGACGCCTGATCAGGGCCCGCAGCCGAGCGCCGAGGAGAGCAGCATGAACGACACCCTCATCGCCCAGGGAGCACTTCCCACCGAAGCCGAGCTATTGTCCGCACCGCCCGAGGAATACATGTCGGCGCGCCAGCTGGCCTTCTTCCGAGCCCGGCTGATCGCCGAACGCGACGCGCTGCTCGACTCCGCCCACCGCACCACCCTGCACCTGCAGGAATTCGAGAGCACGCCCGACCCGTCCGACCGCGCCTCGCTCGAGGAGGACCACACGCTCGAACTGCGCGTGCGCGACCGCGAGCGTAAGATGCTGCACAAGATCGACGAGGCCTTGGCGCGCATCGACAACGGCACTTTCGGCTGGTGCGAGTCGAGCGGCGAGCCCATCGGCATCGCCCGCCTGCTCGCGCGGCCGACCGCCACGCTGAGCGTGGAGGCGCAGGAGATTCACGAGGCCCGGCGCAAGATGCGCGGGGGCTGAGCGCTCAGGGGCGGGCGAGCCGTCCGAACTGGGCCACCGCCGCGGTGCGCGTCTCCACGCCGAGCTTCTCGTAGATGTGCTCGAGGTGCTTGTTCACCGTGCGCGGGCTCATGCCGAGGATCTCGGCCACGTCGCGGTTGGTCTTGCCACGCGCGACCCACTCCAGCACGTCCATCTCGCGCTGCGTCAGCGGATTGGGCAGCTGCGCCGCGGCGGGCGCTGCCTCCTCGCTACGCGCGCGCATCGCCGCGTTCATGTCTCGCGCTACCCGCAGGTGCGCCTGCAGCCGTGCGACCAGCTCGTCGGGCACGACCGGCTTGACGAGGTAGTCGATACCGCCGGCGGACAAGCCTTCGACCAGGCGCTCGGTCTCCGCCAGCCCGGTCATGAAGATCACCGGCACGGTGCGCATGCCCGGCGCCTGCTTGAGCCGGCGGCAGGTCTCGAAGCCGTCCATGCCCGGCATGCAGGCGTCGAGCAGCACGGCGTCCGGGGTGATGCGCTCCAGACGCTTCAGCGCGGTGGCGCCGTCGGTGGCGACCAGCACGGTGTAGCCGGCTTCGTCGAGGGCCTCGGCGATCATGCGCACCGTGTCCGGTGCGTCGTCGATCAGCAGGATGACTTCGCGCTCACGGAGCGACGGCGTCGGGGCAGTCATCGGCGACTCCATCTAGCGTTTGGATGAGGGTGTCGAAGCGCAGCTCCAGGGTCAGCTTGCGCAGCATTTCCAGCGGGGCGCGGAGGTCGGGGCGCTGGGCCTCCAGCTCGTCGAGCCTGCGCACCAGCCCCTGAAGGTGGCCAAGGTCAGCGAACTCGCGCAGTTCGGCCCGGATCGTTGCCGACAGGGCGGACAATCCCGCCGGCACAGAAGCCATGGAGCGGGCGGGCACGGGCGCGTCGGCGGCCGACGTCTGCGCCAGTTCCACAGGGGTACCCTCAGGCACCGCCATCGTCTCGCCTCCCGACAGACAGGTCGACCTTGCGTCAGTGTTCTCGGCGTAGATCCACGCCAACCCAAGCCAGGCGCTGAGGCGCGCGAACAGCTCGGTCTCCAGCACCGGCTTGACGATGAAGTCGTCGCAGCCCGCGGCCGTGCGCCGGTCCGGCAGGTTCTCGTAGGCGTTGGCCGACACCATGACGATCGGCCCGCTGTAGCCCGCATCGCGCAGCTGGCGGCTCAGCGTCCAGCCGTCGGTCACCGGCATCGACACGTCGAGGAACACGATGTCTGGCGCAAACGCCTCCACCTGGCGCAGCGCCTCGTCCGGGCGCTCGCACTCCTCGACCAGGAAGCCGCGCGGCCGCAGCATGTCGGCGATCAGGTGGCTCTGTGCGGGCTGGTCATCGACGACCAGCAGCTTGCGTCGGGGACCGAAGTAGCCACGGATCTCACGTTCGGGCCGCGTCGCCACCCGCGGATGCGCTACCCGCGGCAGATGCAGCTTGACGCGGAACACGCTGCCGCGCCCCGGCGAGCTGCTGACCGTGAGCTGGCCGCCGGCGAGCTCGATCAGCAGCCGCGTGATGGTGAGGCCCAGGCCAGTGCCCGGCGCGCTCGGCGGCTGGTTGCCGGTGCCGCGCTCGAAGGGCTCGAAGATGCGCTCCAGATCGGCCTCGGGAATGCCGCAGCCGGTGTCGCGGATCTCGAACACCGCGATCTCGCTCCGGTAGGTGATCTTCAGCACCACCTCGCCGCGCTCGGTGTAGCGCACCGCGTTGGCGAGCAGGTTGATCAGGATCTGGCGCAGGCGGCTGGTGTCGCCCTGCACCACCTCGGGCATGCGCCCGGAAAACTCGGTGCGGAACGCCAGCCCCTTTCGCCCGGCCTCGAGCGCTATCATCTTCTCGACGTGGGCGAGGAATTCGCCGAAACGGAACTCCTGGCGGTTGAACTGCAGGCGTCCGGCCTCGATGCTGGCGATGTCGAGCAGGCCGTCGATCAGCGCCAGCAGGTGCTCGCCGCTGCGCTGGATGGTGGAGATCGCCTCGCGCCGGCGCCGCGGCAGGTCGGTATCGCGCAGCATGATCTGCGAGTAGCCGAGAATGGTGTTGAGCGGCGTGCGCAGCTCGTGGCTGATGCCGCGCACGTAGCGGCTCTTGGCCGCGTTGGCGGCCTCGGCATCCTCCTTGGCCTGCTGCAGCTTGGCGTCGGTGTCACGGTGGGCGTCGATCTCGCGCAGCAGCAACTGGTTCTGGCGCTCGGACTCCTCCTGCGCCACCCGCCGGCTCTCGTTGGCCAGCACCAGCCACCACACCCCCACCGCCGCCAGCAGCACGAGCACCGCGAAGATGCGCAGGAAGGCCAGCCCCAGGTCGGTCGCCCCCGCCTGCTCCGCCAGCAGTTCCTGCTGGTACACCAGGCCCACGACCGAGGCGATCACCAGGCTGCTGACGAAGAACACCATCACGAACTGGCTCACGCGGCGGGCCACCCGCGCCGACATCGACGACGGCATCCAGCCGGCCAGCAAGGGCGCGAAGCGCGAGAGCAGGCCGGCGTCGGGCTTGCAGCGGTCGCGGCAGCGCGCCTCCAGCGTGCAGCACAGCGAGCAGATGGCGCCGCCGTAGGCCGGGCACTGCGCCATGTCCTCGGCCTCGAAGTGGTTCTCGCACACCACGCAGCGCAGCGGCTCGGCCGCGCGCCATTGCGTCTCGCTCGGCCGGGCGAGGTAGAAGCGGCCGCGCGTGCCCCAGGCGATCAGCGGCGCCAGCGCAAAGGCCGTCAGCAGCGAGATGAAGGGCGCGAAGGCCTGCGCCACCGGCCCCAGGTGGCCGCCGAAGGCGACGATGCCCAGCACCGAGCCCGCCAGCATCGCACCCACCCCCACCGGATTGACGTCGTAGAGGTAGGCGCGCTTGAACTCGATGTGGCGCGGCGACAGGCCGAGCGGCTTGTTCACCACCAGGTCGGCCACCACCGCGCCGATCCACGCCACCGCCACGTTGGCATACACGCCCAGCACGTGCTCGAGCGCCTCGAACACGCCGAGCAGCATCAGCATGAGCGCGATCAGCACGTTGAAGATCAGCCACACCACCCGCCCCGGGTGGCTGTGGGTGAGGCGCGAGAAGAAGTTGGACCACGCCAGCGACCCCGCATAGGCGTTGGTCACGTTGATCTTGACCTGGCAGATGATGACGAATATGCAGGCCAGCGCGATCGCCGCGCGCGGATCGTCGACCACGTGCTGGAAGCCGGCCAGGTACATCTGCGTGGGCTGCAGCGCCTTGTCCGGCGGCACCATCGCCTGCAGCGCGAGGAAGGCGAGGAAGGCGCCGCCGACCATCTTGAGCGCGCCGGGGATGATCCAGCCCGGCCCCGCCGCCACCACCGAGGCCCACCAGCGCCCGCGGTTGCGCTTGCCCGCCGGCGGCAGAAAGCGCAGGAAGTCCACCTGCTCGCCGATCTGCGCGATCAGCGCGAAGGCCACCGTGCACCCCGCCCCCACCGCCAGCCAGTCGAACTCGTTGCCGTGGCGGCCACCGAACTCGGTGAAGGCGGCGTAGAGCTCCGGCTCGCGCAGCAGCACGACGAGGAAGGGCGTCAGCAGCAGCACCACGAACACCGGCTGCGTCCACGCCTGCAGGCGGCTGATCCAGGTGATGCCGTGGGTCACCAGCGGGATCACCGCGAGCGAACTCAGCAGGTAGCCCCACTGCAGCGGCAGCCCGAACCAGAGCTCGAGCGCGAGCGCCATGATCGCCGCCTCGATGGCGAAGAAGATGAAGGTGAAGGAGGCGTAGATCAGCGAGGTGATGGTCGAGCCGATGTAGCCGAAGCCGGCGCCGCGGGTCAGCAGGTCCATGTCCACCGCTTCGCGCGCGGCGTAGTAGCTGATCGGCAGGCCGGTGAGGAAGATCACCAGCGCCACCAGGCCGATCGCCCACACCGCGTTGGTGAAGCCCCAGTTCAGCGCGATGGTGCCGCCGATGGCCTCCATCGCCAGGAAGGACACGGCGCCGAGCGCGGTGTGGGCGATGCGCGAGAACGACCACTTGCGGAAGCTGCGCGGCGCATAGCGCAAGGCGTAGTCCTCCAGCGTCTCGTCGGCGACCCAGCTGTTGTACTCGCGACGGATGTGGATGATGCGCTGGCTGGCAGGGGCGGTCACGGCAGTGGGCGATGAAGGGTGGTCAGGATCGATCCGGTGCTTCAGCAAGAAGCATTCCCACCCATCGCGGTGCATGCAGGGCCCGCAGGCGCACCATCCGCACCCCGCCGGTAGCCCGCGCGCGCACCACATCGGGGCGCCCCGGCCGGTGCATGCACCACGCCCGGCAACGGACATGCCGCGGCCCCGCCGCCTCTTGTGCGTCGCACAAGACGATAGCGACACCCCCTGCGCATCCCCATACGTCGTTTGACGTATTCGCTGTTTCGCCCCCGATGGATAGCTTGTGCACCGCAACGAGACGACAAATCGAGCCAGCCCGACCGGCCCGCCGCCTCGCCAGATCCGTGTTGCAGCCCACTCATCAAGGAGCGATCCATGTCAGACAAGCACCTGCCTTCCTCCTCGCGCCGCACGTTCATGCTCGGCGCCGCCGCTCTCCCGCTCGCACTGGCCATGTCCCGCATGGGCCACGCCGCCGCGCTGCCCACCGCCCAGGTCAACACCACCGGCCTGGCCGTGACCGACACCGAAGTCATCGTCGGCCAGCTGCACTCGGCCACCGGCACCATGGCCATCTCCGAGACCGGCTCCATCCAGGCCGAACAGCTCGCCATCGACCAGATCAACGCCATGGGCGGCATCCTCGGCCGCAAGATCAAGGTGATCAAGGAAGACGGCGCCTCCGACTGGCCGACCTTCGCCGAGAAGTCGCGCAAGCTGCTGGTGAACGACAAGGTCGCCACCGTGTTCGGTTGCTGGACCTCGGCCTCGCGCAAGGCCGTGCTGCCGATCTTCGAGAAGGAAAACGGCCTGCTCTACTACCCCACCTTCTACGAAGGCCTGGAACAGTCGAAGAACGTCATCTACACCGGCCAGGAAGCCACCCAGCAGATCCTCTACGGCCTCGACTGGGCGAAGAAGGAAAAGGGCGCGCAGAAGGTCTTCCTGGTGGGCTCGGACTACATCTGGCCGCGCACCTCGATGAAGATCGCGCGCAAGCACATCGAGAACTTCCAGGGCGGCAAGGTCGTCGGCGAAGAGTACTACCCGCTCGGCAACACCAACTTCAACTCGCTGATCAACAAGATCAAGATCGCCAAGCCCGACTGCATCTTCGCGGCCGTGGTAGGCGGATCGAACGTCGCCTTCTACAAGCAGCTGAAGGCCGCCGGCATCACCGGCGCCAAGCAGTTCCTGCTCACCCTGTCGGTGACCGAGGACGAGATGCTGGGCATCGGCGGCGAGAACTTCGAGGGCTTCTACTCCTCGATGAAGTACTTCCAGACCCTCGACAACGCCAACAACAAGGCCTTCGTCGAAGCCTTCAAGAAGGCCTACGGGCCCAAGGCGGTCATCGGCGACGTCACCCAGGCGGCCTACCTCGGCCCCTGGCTGTGGAAGGCGGCGGTCGAGAAGGCGGGCAGCTTCGATGTGGACAAGGTGGTCGCCGCCTCGCCGGGCATCGAGCTGCCGACCGCGCCCGAGGGCTACGTGAAGATCCACGAGAACCACCACCTGTACAGCAAGGCCCGCATCGCGCAGGGCCAGGCCGACGGCACCTTCAAGGTGGTGGCGGAATCGCCCGAGCTGATCGTTCCGGACCCCTTCCCCAAGGGCTACCAGTAAGCCACGCGGCCGCCGCGGCGCAGGCCGCGGCGGTTTCCGGCTGTTAACAGCCGTCTTCCGCCCCCCCTCCGGAGGTCCGTCATGTCGTTCGACGAAATCTACAACATCGCCCTGATGCAGGGTTTTGCCGGCCTGAGCCTGTTCGCGGTGCTGCTGCTGATGGGGCTCGGCCTGGCGATCATCTTCGGCCAGATGGGCGTCATCAACATGGCGCATGGCGAGTTCATGACCATCGGCGCCTACACCATCTTCCTGCTTTCCAGCCTCACCGAAACCTACGCGCCGGGCCTGATCCAGGCCTACTTCCCGTTCGCCATCGTGTGCGCCTTCCTCGTCGCCTTCGCCTTCGGCTGGCTGGCGGAATGGGCACTGATCCGGCACCTGTACAAGCGCCCGCTCGACACCCTGCTCGCCACCTGGGGTCTGTCGCTGGGCATGCAGCAGGCCTTCCGCACCATAATCGGACCGAAGGAAGTCAGCCCCACCCTGCCCGACTGGCTGATGGGCTCGTGGTCGCCGGCCGAAGGGCTCGACATCCCGATCAACGGCATGTTCGTGCTCGGCCTCACCATCGTCGTCACCGGCGGCGTGCTGCTCGCGCTGTACAAGTCGCGCTGGGGCCTGCGGGTGCGCGCCACGGTCGCCAACCGCAGCATGGCCAACGCCATCGGCATCAACACCACGCGCACCGACCGCGTCACCTTCGCCATCGGCTGCGGCATCGCCGGCGTGGCCGGGGCGGCCTTCACCACCATCGGCTCGACCGGCCCGACCAGCGGCTCGCTCTACATCGTCGATGCCTTCCTGGTGGTGACCTTCGGCGGCGCGGCCAGCCTGTGGGGCACGGTGGTCTCGGCCTTCGGCATCGCGCAGACGCAGTCGATCTCCGAGTTCTTCCTGTCCGGCTCGATGGCCAAGGTGCTCACCCTGCTGCTGATCGTGACCATCCTGATGCTGCGCCCGCAAGGCCTGTTCGCCTCCAAGGTGCGCCGCTGAGTCCGGCGGCACCGACACGACCGAATCCCGAATCCAAGACCGGAGAGCCAACATGGATGCAATCAAAACCTGGCTGGGACGCAGCGGCCTTGCCAGCATCGCGATCCTCGCCGTCCTGCTGCTGGTGGTGTTCCCGCTGGCGATGGACACCTTCCGCCTGAACCTGGTGGGCAAGTACCTCACCTACGGCTTCGTCGCCATCGGCCTCGTCATGCTGTGGGGCTACGGCGGCGTGCTGAGCCTGGGCCAGGGGGTGTTCTTCGGCCTCGGCGGCTACGCCATGGCCATGTTCCTGAAGCTCGAGGCGTCCGACCCCGAGAGCACCAAAATCCAATCCACGCCGGGCATCCCCGACTTCATGGACTGGAACCAGCTCACCGAGCTGCCGCTGTGGTGGGAGCCGTTCAACTCCTTCGGCTTCACGCTGTTCGCGGTGGTCGCGGTGCCGGTGCTGCTGGCCTTCAGCATCAGCTACGCCATGTTCAAGCGCCGCGTGGGCGGGGTGTACTTCGCCATCATCACCCAGGCGGTGGCGCTGATTCTGACCGTGCTCATCATCGGCCAGCAGGGCTACACCGGCGGCGTCAACGGCATGACCGACCTCAAGACGCTGATGGGCTGGGACATCCGCACCGACGAAGCCAAGACGCTGCTGTACTTCCTCACCGCCGCCCTGCTGCTCGGCGCCATCCTGCTGTGCCGCTGGATCCAGCTCAGCAAGCTCGGCACCCTGCTCCTGGCCATGCGCGACAAGGAAGACCGCGTGCGCTTCTCGGGCTACGACGTGTCGATGTTCAAGGTCTTCGCCTTCTGCCTGGCGGCCGCCCTGTCGGCCATCGGCGGCGCGATGTTCACGCTGCAGGTCGGCTTCATGTCGCCGTCCTTCGTCGGCATCGTGCCCTCGATCGAGATGGTGATCTTCGCCGCGGTGGGCGGGCGCATGAGCCTGGTGGGCGCGGTGTATGGCGCGCTGCTGGTCAATTTCGGCAAGACCTACTTCTCCGAGACCTTCCCCGACCTGTGGCTGTTCCTGATGGCGGCGCTCTTCATCGGCGTGGTCATGGCCTTCCCCAACGGTCTGGCCGGCCTGTACGAGAGCCACGTCAAGCCCTGGCTGGCGCGCCGCAAGCAGGCGCCGGCCGGCAGCGGGGGCGAGCCGCCCAGCGCAAGCACGGCCCCGGCCGCCCCGACGGTCCCGCACACCACCACCAGCAGCGCCGCTGCCCCGGCCGCCGACATCCACCTCGGCGCCAAGGTCAGCAGCCAGTCGGCCTGACGGAACAGGGAGACCCACATCATGAGCAACACCGACTTCGTCCTCGCCGTGGAAGACCTGACGGTCTCCTTCGACGGCTTCAAGGCCATCGACAGCCTCAACCTCTACGTCGATCGCGGCGAGCTGCGCGTGGTCATCGGCCCCAACGGCGCCGGCAAGACCACCCTGCTCGACCTCATCTGCGGCAAGACCAAGGCCTCGGCCGGCAGCATCAAGTTCAAGAACCAGGAGATGACCCGGCTGCCCGAGCACATGATCGTGCGCGCCGGCATCGGGCGGAAGTTCCAGACCCCGTCCATCTACGAAAACCTCAGCGTATTCAAGAACCTGGAGGTGTCCTTCCCGCGTGGCCGCGGCGTGTTCGGCGCGCTCGGCTTCAAGTGCGACGACGCGGTCAAGGCCAAGGTCGACGAGGTCGCCGGGATGATCGGCCTCGCCGACCGCCTCGATCTCGAGGCCGGCCTGCTGTCGCACGGCCAGAAGCAGTGGCTGGAGATCGGCATGCTGCTGATGCAGGACCCGGAGCTGCTGATGCTGGACGAGCCCATCGCCGGCATGAGCGCCCGCGAGCGCGAACTGACCGCCGACCTGCTCAACCGCATCTGCCAGAACCGGTCGGTGATCGTCATCGAGCACGACATGGATTTCGTCGCCCGCATCGCCCACAAGGTCACGGTGATGCACCAGGGCAAGATCCTCGCAGAGGGCTCGATGGACAAGGTCCAGTCCGATCCCAAGGTCATCGACGTCTATCTGGGCCACTGAGTCCAGGCCACCGAACCTCCTCGGAGAACACCATGCTCAAGGTATCCAACCTCGTCGTGAACTACGGCCAGAGCGAGGCGCTGCACGGCATCTCGTTCGCGGCCGAACGCAATGAAGCCGTCGCCATCATGGGCCGCAACGGCATGGGCAAGACCACGCTGTTCAAGTCGCTCATGGGTGTGCTGCCGCTCAAGTCCGGCAGCGTCGAGGTCGACGGCCTGGAAGTCGGCAAGGACGAGAGCTTCCGCCGCGTGGCCAAGGGCATCGCCTACGTGCCGCAGGGGCGGATGATCTTCCCCACCCTCACCGTCGAGGAAAACATCCACACCGGCCTCGAGAACGCCAAGGTCAAGAAGGTGCCCGACGAGATCTACGCGCTGTTCCCGGTGCTGTGGGACATGCGCCGGCGCAAGGGCGGCAACCTCTCCGGCGGCCAGCAGCAGCAGCTGGCGATCGCCCGCGCGCTCGTCACCGACCCCAAGGTGCTGCTGCTCGACGAACCCACCGAGGGCATCCAGCCCTCGATCATCAAGGACATCGCGAAGGCGCTCAACGAGATCCGCAAGATCCGCAAGATCACCATCGTCGTGTCCGAACAGGTCCTTTCCTTCGCGATGGACGTGGCCGACCGCCTGTTCGTCATCGAAGGCGGACGCCTCGTCCATGAAAGCGCGCGCGCCGACACCGACGAAGCCCACATCAAGCAGTTCCTCTCCGTGTAACCCACCAAAAAGAGGTGTGCCATGCCTGAAACGCTGATCAAGGTCGACCTGCAGCAGTCCCCGTACGAGAACGAGATGGTGCACAACCGCTGGCACCCGGACATCCCGATGGCCTGCTGGGTGAAGCCCGGCGACGACTTCGTCCTCGAGACCTACGACTGGACCGGCGGCGCCATCAAGAACGACGACGACGCCTCCGACGTGCGCGACGTGGATCTGTCCACCGTGCACTTCCTGTCCGGCCCGGTCGGCGTCGAAGGCGCCGAGCCCGGCGACCTGCTGGTGGTCGACCTGCTCGACATCGGCGCCAAGGACGACAGCCTGTGGGGCTTCAACGGCTTCTTCTCGAAGAACAACGGCGGCGGCTTCCTCACCGAGCACTTCCCGCACGCGCAGAAGTCGATCTGGGACTTCGAGGGCATGTTCACCAAGAGCCGCCACATCCCCGGCGTGCGCTTCCCCGGCCTCATCCACCCCGGCCTCATCGGCTGCCTGCCCGACCAGAAGATGCTCGACATGTGGAACGAGCGCGAGGTCGACTTCATCGCCACCCAGCCCGACCGCGTGCCGCCGCTGGCCAACCCGCCCGCGCCCAAGACCGCGCACATGGGCAAGATGACGGGCGAGGCCCGCGACAAGGCCGCGATGGAAGGCGCCCGCACCGTGCCGCCGCGCGAACACGGCGGCAACTGCGACATCAAGGACCTCTCGCGCGGCTCGCGCGTGTTCTTCCCGGTGTATGTGAAGGGCGCCGGCCTGTCGGTGGGCGACCTGCACTTCTCGCAGGGCGACGGCGAAATCACCTTCTGCGGCGCCATCGAGATGGCCGGCTGGGTGCACATGAAGGTCAGCCTCATCAAGGGCGGCATGGCCAAGTACGGCATCAAGAACCCGATCTTCAAGCCCAGCCCGATCACCCCGCAGTTCAAGGACTACGTGATCTTCGAAGGCATCTCGGTCGACGAGCAGGGCAAGCAGCACTACCTGGACGTGCACGTCGCCTACCGCCAGGCCTGCCTCAACGCCATCGAATACCTGAAGAAGTTCGGCTACTCCGGCGCCCAGGCCTACTCCATCCTCGGCACCGCACCGGTGCAGGGTCATATCAGCGGCGTGGTCGACATCCCCAACGCCTGCGCCACGCTGTGGCTGCCCACCGAGATCTTCGACTTCGACATCAACCCCAGCGCAGAAGGGCCCACCAAGTTCATCACCGGCGCGGTCGACATGCCGATCGCCTACGACAAGACCTGAGCCCGTTCCACCGCAGCCCCGCCCGCCGCCGCAACCCGCGCGGCGGGCACCGCCACCGGGAGCCCACCATGCCGACCTACGAATACTTCTGCGAAGACTGCGGCGACTTCACCGCCCTGCGCCCCATGAGCGAGCGCAACGAAGCCTGCGCCTGCCCGCACTGCGGCGCGGCGTCCTACCGCGTCATGCTCAGCGCGCCCACGCTGGCGACGATGGACGGCGCCACCCGCAGCGCCCACGCCACCAACGAACGCGCCGCCAATGCGCCGATGACCAGCGCGGAGTATGCGGCGCGGCACAAGCATGGGCCGGGGTGCGGGTGTTGCAGCGGGAAACCGTCGAAGTCGACGGTGAGGGCGGCGGATGGGTCGAAGGCGTTTCCGACGAAAAGGCCGTGGATGATTAGTCATTGAGGGGGAAGGGAAGCGATCCGCTTGCCAAGGCGTTGTACGCAGCGGCAGGGAAGAGGTGGCAGCAAATCGGCCGGACCTGCCGGTGGCCTGATTCGTGAAGTCAGGCAACAATGCGCTGGCCACCTGACGTTCGACCGTCAGAGATTGAAGCTCGGAGGGAGACTGCAGGCGGTTCTGTCGACGGATGGCTCGGGCGTGGCGGCCGACCCTACCGCAAGTCTCAAGAATGGACTGGCGTTGCGGAGATCTTCACGCCCAGGGCATGAAGTAGTTTGAGCATGGTGTCATAGCGTGGCTTCGCGCCGGGAGTGAGTGCTTTATAGAGGCTCTCACGGCCAAGACCCGCATCCTTGGCGAGTTGCGCCATGCCACGGGCGCGCGCTACATCGCGAACGGCAGCAAGGAACACATCAGGGTTTGGGTCTTCCAGGGCTGCTGTCAGATACTCCGCGATGGTTTCTTCATCGTTCAGGTAGTCGGCAGCGTCAAAGGTGGCAGTCTTGACCATCATTCACTCCTTATCCAAAGCCCGCGCCATCTCGATGGCACGTTTGATGTCGCGCTTTTGCGACGACTTGTCCCCGCCCAGCAGAAGCAGATAGATCACTGCCCCACGTCGCGTGTAGTAAGCGCGATACCCGGGACCGACGTGGATACGCATTTCCGAAACGCCTTCGCCAACCGGCTCACAGTCGCCGAAATTACCGTGTTCGGCCGAGCGGATGCGGTGGACGATGCGAGCTCGTGCCACGTTGTCTTTCAAGCCGACAAGCCAAGCGTCGAAATCGTCCGTACGCAGGAAGGTGTTCATGGCGGCAGTGTATCCATACGGATACGATCTCACAAGGGAGAGCCGGTGGCGAAGACCGAGAGCCAACCGCTGCACATTGGGCGGCAGTAGTTGCCCAATCGCACGTTGTGGTCATCTTCACCGATGGCAGCCGTCCGCCAAGAGCTCAAGAATCGGACTCCGATCAACACCAAGGAGTCCGTAATGGAAACCCGCGAACATCGGCAAGCCTGGAACAAAGGAAAGCTGGT
>DMCZ01000217.1:21146-48288 GCA_003446655.1 Thauera sp.
GGCCAGAAGGCACCGCTCAAACCCAAGGACATCTGGGCCATCCGTATTCATCTGCAGAACGCGCACGAAGTGCGCGACCTCGCCATGTTCAACCTCGCGATCGACAGCAAGCTCCGGGGCTGTGACCTCGTCAGCCTGCGGGTGCGCGACGTGACGCATGGAAACCAGGTGCTCTCACGCGCCATGGTCGTGCAGCGGAAAACGCAGCGGCCTGTGCAGTTCGAACTGACCGAGCCGACGCGCACGGCCGTCGCTGCCTGGATCGCGAAGGCCGCCTTGAGGTCGGAAGACTTTCTCTTTCCGAGCCGCTTGCACGACTCTCCGCATGTCTCTACCCGTCAGTACGCGAGGATCGTCGAGCACTGGGTGGTGGCCGCTGGCCTGGATCCTTCCGCTTACGGTACGCACTCCATGCGGAGGACGAAGGCGACTTTGATCTACAAGCGCACGAAGAACCTGCGGGCGGTTCAGCTCCTGCTGGGTCACTCCAAGCTGGAGTCTACGGTGCGGTACCTGGGCATCGAGGTGGATGACGCCTTGGAGATCTCCGAGCAGATTGAGATCTAAACCCGAAGCAGCCGCTTGCCAAACACCGTTCGCCGGCAGGCGGCTGCTTACGGCGGTGATGCTGAGAGGGTACTATCGGCCATCAGACGCCGTTCCCAACCGAGGGACACCCGCCGTTCGAGCGACTGGTCCGACCATAAAGTTGCCACACAATCTACGCTAACAGCTTGGCCCGGCCGGCCGCTGGACTTCTCAGCCCCACCCCAGCGACCGCAACGAGTCTGTCAGCGGGCATTGCCCTGAAACTATGGTCGAGTGACCGCACGTCGCTTCAGACTACGACCGGACCCGACTCGAAAGCGACTCAGGTGGTTCAGATCTTCAAGCGGCAGTTTCCTTGGCATCCACTCCAAAATTCGCCATCACAAAGTCAATGAAGCTTCGGAGTTTGGGTGTCATGCGTCGGTCGGGCGTGTACAGGATGTGCATGGGCCGCGTCGGTGCGTGGTCTTCGGGGAGGAAGGTCACCAACTGCCCGGATGCGAGATACTGTTCGACAGTCTCCAGGGGTTGCAGCAATACGCCGCAACCGGCGACGGCTGCGTCAATCAAAGCTTCGCCGCTATTAGTCAGCAAACATCCATTTTTCAACGTAAGGAGATTTTTATGCCCGTCGTACGCGTTACCTGGTTTGAAGGGAAAGAAACAGCCACCAAACAAGCCGTTGCTGCCGAGATAACGGAGAGCATTGTTCGTAATACCGGCACAGACGCGAAGTACATCTACGTGATTTTCGAAGACGTGGCGCCTTCTGATTGGGCAGGAGAAGGAAAACTGTTCGGCGGCTGAAGGCAAATCTTTCGATGCTGAATCTGACGGTGCGACCAACTGATCGCACCGCTTCTCGAAGACATTGGTCTAGTACGACCGACCTAAGCTTCGGCGAGCGGCCGAGCGTGATTGGCGACGCGACGGCAACCATGGCACTGCTCGACCGGCTCACCCATCACCGCCACATCGTCTAGACGGGTAACGAGTTCTATCGTTTCCGTCAGAAGTCGGCCTGCACGCAGTCGTAAGTCAAGGTCCGTCAGCAGCGTAAGCGCGGCAAAGTCAACGAGAACGAGCCGTTCTCATTGGCTGCTGCTGCATGACGAGCAGCTAAAGTGCTTAGGTAAACTTCAATGCGCACCACTGGGTAGTTTTGGACGTGCGCGGACAGGGGACGCCCTATGGACCTGAAAGATTTCGATCTGAACCTGCTGCTGGTCTTCGACCAGTTGCTGAAGGAAAGGAAGGTCTCCAGCGTTGCGGACAGCCTCGGGGTCACCCAGCCTGCCGTGAGCCGCTCGCTCAAGCGCCTGCGTCAATTGCTCGGCGACGAATTGTTCTGTCGCACCGCCAGCGGAATGGAGCCAACCGCTTACGCCCGACACCTGGCCGAACCGATCGGCTATGCGCTCGACTCCCTGCGCCAGGCGATCGGGCAGGAGTTCAGCTTCGACCCCGCGAGCAGTCGCCGCACCTTCACGCTGCGGATAACGGACATCGGCGAGATCTACATCCTTCCGCGCCTCCTGCCACTCCTGGATGCGATGGCGCCCGGCGTGTCGGTCACGGTCGTGCGTGGCAACAATGAAACCCTGAAGGGCGAGATGGAGGCGGGTCGCATTGACCTCGCGATCGGACTCATCGAAGGCCTCGAGTCGGGCTTCTTCCGGCGCCAACTCCTCAAGCAGGGCTACGTCTGCGTTTTCCGCCTGGGTCACCGGCTGGCCGGGCGGCCGATGTCGCTCGAGGACTACCTCGAGGCGGAGCATGCCGTCGTCAGCGCCGAGGGGACGGGGCACGCGCGTATCGACGAGATCATGGAGAAGCGGGGCTTGAAGCGGAAAGTGAGGCTCAGGGTACCCAGCTATGCGAGCCTGGAGCACCTGCTGCAGAGCACCGATCTGGTCGCGACCGTCCCTGAAGTGCTCGTCCACCCCAAGGTCTATCCCTTGGCCCTCGCATATTCGAAGCATCCGGTCGAGCTACCGCGGCTGTCGATCAACCAGTTCTGGCATGCGCGCTTTCATCGCGATCCGGCGAACAAGTGGTTGCGCAACCTGATCGCCGACCAGTGCGAGCTGCCCGAGATCGACAGCATCGCCTGAGCACTCCACCCGGCCATTGACAAGGGCGAGCCGACCCGCGCTGACGGTGCGGGCCGAGCGTCACGTGCGCCGCGGCCCGGCCGGGCGCAAACGCCGTGTCGCGGACCCTACTATTACTTCCAGTTATACCCAGTATCTCAAACAGTCCATTGAGTCATGTTGGTCGGCTCACTAAGCTGCGTTTGTCGGTTTTGTGCACGAATCTCGAGAGTTGATCTACCTGAAGGCTCAAGGAGCTGGGCGGTGAAAGCGTCGAGTTCGACTCAATTCTTGCGATGACGAACTGCTGCGCGCAACGGGCCGCCGAATTCCGGATGGCCGTTGCGCACGGTGACCCACCACAGGAAGGAGAACTGGAATGACTACAAGAAACTGGAAGATTGCCGTCGTCGGTGCAGGTATCGGTGGCCTGACCCTCGCCCTTGCCCTGCGCCAGCATGGCATCGACGTTGAACTCTATGAACAGGCGCCGGAGTTGAGGGAGGTCGGTGCGGCCGTGGCGCTGTCGGCAAATGCGACACGCTTCTATGACCGGATCGGCCTGCGCAGTCAGTTCGACGAGGTCTGTTTCTCCATTTCGACCCTGATCTACCGCGATGGACGCGACGGCCGTGTCATTGGCCGCCACAGTGGTGCGCCGGACTACGAGGGCCAGTTCGGCGCCTGCTACTGGGGCATTCATCGTGCCGACCTGCAGGCCATCCTGTCGCGCGCCGTCGGCATGGAGCATATTCACCTCGGCAAGCGCGTCAGCGACCTCAAGGACAACGGCAACGAGGTCGTGCTCGAGTTCGATGACGGCAGTTCCGCGCGCGCCGACCTGGTGATCGGCGGCGATGGTGCGCGTTCCGTCGTGCGCCGCTGGATGCTCGGTTATGACGACGCCCTGTACTCGGGCTGCTCGGGCTTCCGCGGCATCGTCCCGCCCGAGATGCTCGACCTGCTGCCCGACCCCGAAGCCATCCAGTTCTGGATCGGCCCGGGCGCCCACCTGCTGCATTACCCGATCGGCAACGGCGACCAGAACTTCCTGCTGGTCGAGCGCAGCCCCTCGCCGTGGCCGGTGCGCGAGTGGGTGACCGGCGCCGAGCAGGGCGAACAGCTGCAGCGCTTCGCCGATTGGCACCCGGCGGTAGTACAGATGATCAGCGCCGTGCCCACCAGCCAGCGCTGGGCCTTGTTCCACCGGCCGCCGCTGGGGCGCTGGACGCGCGGCCGGGTGACCCTGCTCGGCGACGCCGCGCACGCGCTGGTGCCGCACCATGGCCAGGGCGCCAACCAGTCCATCGAGGACGCGGTGGTGCTGGCGGCGCAACTCGCCGAAAAGGGCCCGGCACGCTTCGAGCAGGCGCTGGAGGATTACGAGCACCTGCGCCGCGGCCGTACCCGCAAGGTCCAGTTCGCCTCGATCTCGACCGCCGATGTCCTGCACCTGCCCGACGGCCCCGCTGCCGACGTGCGCAATGCCCGCTTCGCGGATCGCGAGGAGATGATGAATCACCTCGGCTGGATCCACGACTTCGATCCGGCCACCCAGATTCCGAGCGAGCGACAAGGCGGCACCTGGCTGTAAGCGAAGTGCTGTGTTCGCGCGCCCACCCTCGGGTCGGCGCGCGAACGCGGCCCTTGCCGCGCCAGGCGCGCGCTTCAAACCAACAAGAAGAAGAGAGAGGAGACAGGCTGGTTGCTTGCGCAACCGAGCTCTCGACCGCTGCTGCGCTGTCGGCGCGCGGGTCCGTCGCCAGCCGCTCGCTGCGGCGCCGCGAATTGCGGGCCGCACGCTCATTCGAGCCGCGTGCAACGGCAGCGAGCCTCTCCGGGCAGCAAGACTTGCCGGCATTCGCGGCCACGGGCGTCGTCCTCCGAGGCGTCGCACCGCCGCGTCCGGCCCGACAGACGAATGGCTCACGAGAGATCGACAAAATGCGTCAGTTAGATGTTCACAAGATCGCCGACGAGGCGAAGTTCAATGGTTTTCATGGCGTCATCCTGGCGTGGTGCGCCCTGATCATCATTTTTGACGGCTACGACCTTGCCGTCGCAGGCATTGCGATGCCGGCAATCATGCAGGAGATGGGCGTCAGCGCCACCCAGGCCGGATTCATGGCGAGCTCGGCGTTGTTCGGCATGATGTTCGGCGCCATCTTCCTGGGCACGCTTGCCGACCGCATCGGCCGGCGCCGGGTGATCGCGATCTGCATCGTGCTGTTCAGTGTCTTTACCGCCGCGGCGGGGCTGACCACCGATCCCGTCACCTTCGGTGTGTTGCGTTTCATCGCCGGACTCGGCATTGGCGGGGTCATGCCGAACGTGGTTGCAGAGATGAGCGAATACGCCCCGCGCCGCATGCGGGCCACGCTCGTGGCGCTGATGTTCAGCGGCTACGCGGTGGGCGGCATGCTGGCGGCCCTGCTGGGCAAGGCCATGATCGCCAGTTACGGCTGGCAGTCGGTCTTCTACGCGGCGCTGGCGCCGGTCGTCCTCATCCCCTTCATCCTGCGCTCGCTGCCGGAGTCCATGCCCTTCCTGCTGCGCGTCGGTCGCTTCGAGGAACTGAAGGCGATCGTCGCTCGCATCGATCCGAGCTATCGACCGCTCGCGACCGACCGCTTTGCGCTCCCGGCCGAGGATCGCTCGGACAAGGCGCCCGTCCATCATCTGTTCTCCGAGGGCCGTGGCTTCAGCACCGTGATGCTGTGGCTGGCCTTCTTCATGTGCCTGTTCATGATCTACGCCCTGAGTACCTGGCTCACCAAGCTGATGGCCACGGCGGGCTACAGCCTGGGGTCGGCGATGAGCTTCGTCTTGGTACTCAATCTCGGCGCGATCATCGGCGCCGTGGGCGGCGGCTGGCTTGCCGACCGCTTCAGGATCAAGCGGGTGCTGATCGGCATGTATCTGCTCGCCGCAGCCTCGATCAGCCTGCTCGGCCAGCCGATGCCGACGCCATTGCTGTTCCTCGTCGTTGGCCTGGCAGGTGCCAGCACCATCGGCACCCAGATCGTGACCAATGCCTATGCGGCGCAGTTCTACCCGCTGGCGATCCGCTCCACCGGCCTGGGGTGGGCGCTTGGTATCGGTCGCACCGGTGCCATCCTCGCGCCGATCCTGATTGGCGTCCTCGTCGGCATGTCCCTGCCCCTGGAGCTGAACTTCGTGGCGATCGCACTGCCTGCGCTGTTTGCGGCACTGGCCATCGCTCTGGTGAACAACAAGGTCTCCGCCTACGAGCACCACGAAGACGTCTCTGCCTCCCTTCCTGATAACGCAGAGGCACTCAGGAAGGCCTGACGGCGATCGTTACCTGCTACTGGGCGCCCGCGGTCGGTCGCGGGTCGCCCATCGCGTCGTTGGCGCCGTCCTCGTTTGTTAAAGTTGCGAGTAGCCCACTCCGAGTAGCCAGCGTACAGATTGGTGCGCTCGGATAGCGCGTGTAGGTACTAGGCCGAGCAGCCGCTGGCGTCTGCGCTCGAGATCCTGCTCGGCCTAGTCGCGGAGGTGCCGACGCCGTTGCCTAAGCGTAAT
This sequence comes from Thauera sp., assembly GCA_003446655.1. Taxonomy (GTDB): domain Bacteria; phylum Pseudomonadota; class Gammaproteobacteria; order Burkholderiales; family Rhodocyclaceae; genus Thauera. The sequence continues at coordinate 27,335 of DMCZ01000217.1, forward strand.
CTACCACTGCCCTTCGGCAGCCGGCGCCGCAATGTGGTCGTTGGGCGGCGCTTCCATGCGCCCCATCAGATGGGCATGGGCGACTGTAAAGTGCAGGGAGCAGTCCAACGGCGGGGGCTGATTGGCTGCGCTTCGGTGAGGAAATCACTGACCAGGCGGGCGAAACGTGCTCAATCTTCGATCTGCGTCGAGTGCCCGCAGCGACTGAAGTCGTGTAGCTGGGAGCCGGGGATCAGATGTAAGAACTTGAGCGAGGTCGACAGCAGGATTGCCTGGTCGTCGCGGCCGTAGATGATCAGCGTCACATGCGGCAGTGACGCGACGTCCGCCTCCGGGCTCGCCATCGCGTCCACCCAGCGCTGGCGCGTCGCGGGAGCATCGCCGAGAAGGCCTCCTGGAAGCCGGGCTCGGTGCTGGCCTCATCTTCACTCTGAAACATCCCATTGGACTTCCAGAGCGACGGCTGTCTCTTGTGGCTCGTTCAGCGACCGCTCGACCAATACCCGACTACTCTCCTGGAGAAGCTCGAAGTTCCACACTGGTACTCCCTTCAACCGAAAAGAGGGAGCTCATCATGAACACGACGACGAACACAGCGGCTTCGGCGCATGGCCCTTGGAACAGGGGCAAGCTCGTTGGCCAGAAGGCGCCCTTGAAGCTCAAGGAAATCTGGGCGATCCGCGTCCGCCTGCAACTGGGAAAGAACCTGCGCGACCTCGCGCTCTTCGACCTGGCAATCGACAGCAAGCTGCGGGGCTGCGATCTGGTCAAACTGCGGGTACGTGATGTCGCTCACGGCGATCAGGTTGCCTCGCGGGCGATGGTGATGCAGCAGAAGACCCAGCGTCCTGTGCAGTTCGAGATCACCGAGCAGACGCGCGACGCGCTGAAGAACTGGATTGGCGCGGCGAAGCTTCGTTGCGAGAGCTTCCTGTTTCCACGCCGCCTGCATAAGTCCGAACATCTGTCGACCCGGCAGTACGGAAGAATCGTCGACGGCTGGGTCACGTCAATCGGCCTGGACCCGAGCGCCTACGGGACCCACTCGATGCGGCGGACGAAGGCTTCGTTGATCTACCGTCGCACGGGGAATCTGCGTGCGGTCCAGTTGCTACTTGGTCACACGAAGATCGAGAGCACCGTGAGATACCTCGGGATTGAGGTCGATGACGCGCTGGAAATGGCGGAGCGTACCGAGGTGTGATCCAGTGACGGGTGAGCGACGGCCGCCACGCCGGCGGTCGCTCTCCGGCCAGACGCTGCAGACAGGAGTTAGCGTACGACCGACCGGTCAGCTTAGAAACCTGCCGCAGGGCCAGCGAGGCCACGAATGTCTCTTACGGGTCGATAGCTCCAGTTGGAAGGATGAAGAAGCCGCCGTTCGCCGTCGCCTGACGCTCGAACGGCAGATGACCAGCACATTGCTGCCTGACTGCGCCATCAAGCTAGCGACAACTGAGGCCGACAACCCGCCTCCTGCCCACCAGTCACCACGGCTCACGCGACTCGACCGTAGCCGGACAGGAGGATGATGCTTGAACCGATCCACTTGAGCAGTGCCAGAGCGCCCCTGCATCGCGACTTGAGTGTTGCCGGACTCGACACCAAAATCTGATCGGATAGATCAGAAGCGGGGGCGGAAAGATGAAAAGTTGGGACATGCAGGAAGCGATGGCGCACTTCTCCGAGTTGGTCAAGCGCGCCCAGACCCAACCCCAGGACATCACCGTGCACGGCAAGTCGGTGGCCGTCGTTATGTCGCGCGAGACCTTCGACCGCCTGTCGCAGGCGCAGGGCTCTCTGGTGGACTTCATCCGACGCTCGCCCTTGCTTGGCACGGATGACATCACCCTCGCACGCGACCAGACCCTGACGCGCGAGGCTTCGCTCTGGTTTGCCGGATCTTCGAGACGTGGGAGGCTCCAACCTCCACATGACACGGGGCGATAAGTCAGCATTCAAGCCCCGCCGCCCCCCTGCTTCCCGCCCGCACCGAATTGACGCGATAGCCGACGGAGATGATGGCGTCGAGGTTGTAATGCTGGGTAGCGTAGGTCTTGCCATCGGCAACAGCTATCCGGAATTTCCGGATAGCGGCCTCGACACTGTCCTCGGCGACGAAAAGCCAAGCCTCGAGCAAATCGTTTTCCGCGCTGGCGGAATATCGAACCTTGCCCACGCTGTTGTTACGCCGGTCGTCGTGCTGCCAGTGTTGCCCGGCCCCGTTGCTTGATTTCGTTCACGTCAAGCTCACGGACCCGGCCTGCCTCGATGTCGGCGACGCCCTGGGCAATATCGGCTTTCAGGCTGGCCAGGTTCGCCGCCTGTACGCCCTGGTAGGCCTCGAACAATCGCAATGCTTCGCGGATGACTTCACTCGCAGAACTGTAGAGGCCAGACTCGACGTGCTGGCGCACGCGGTTCTCCAGCTCTGGGGGTAGGGAGACGTTGATGGACATGGCACGCTCCAGTGGATGTCAAGTAATGCCAAAGTTTGCCACTAAACCGGCCGACTGCACACTCCCCACCTCGATACGTCAAACAACGTATTTGTGCAGCGCACCACCCTCCCGACAATGAGGCCACACCCTTTGCAACCCGCCTCACCGGGAGACCCGATCCATGAGACACGGAGATATTTCGAGCAGCGCCGATTGCGTGGGCGTTGCGGTGGTCAACTACAAGATGCCGCGCCTGCACACCAAGGCCGAGGTGCTGGACAACGCGCGCAGGATTGCCGACATGGTGGTGGGCATGAAGCAGGGCCTGCCGGGCATGGATCTGGTGATCTTTCCCGAGTATTCGACCCACGGGATCATGTACGACCCCGAGGAGATGTACGACACCGCCGCCACGGTGCCGGGCGAGGAGACCGAGATCTTCGCCGCCGCCTGCCGCAAGGCCAGGGTGTGGGGCGTGTTCTCGCTCACCGGCGAGCGCCATGAGCAGCACCCCAACAAGGCGCCCTACAACACGCTGATCCTGATGAACGACCAGGGCGAGATCGTGCAGAAGTACCGCAAGATCATGCCCTGGGTGCCGATCGAGGGCTGGTATCCGGGCGACTGCACCTATGTGTCCGACGGCCCGAAGGGCATGAAGATCAGCCTCATCATCTGCGACGACGGCAACTACCCCGAGATCTGGCGCGACTGCGCGATGAAGGGCGCCGAACTCATCGTGCGCTGCCAAGGCTACATGTACCCGGCCAAGGACCAGCAGGTGCTGGTGGCCAAGGCGATGGCGTGGATGAACAACTGCTACGTGGCCGTCGCCAACGCCACCGGCTTCGACGGCGTGTATTCCTACTTCGGCCACTCGGCCATCGTCGGCTTCGACGGCCGCACGCTGGGCGAATGCGGCGAGGAGGAGATGGGCATCCAGTACGCCGAACTCTCCACCAGCCTGATCCGCGACTTCCGCAAGAACGCGCAGTCGCAGAACCACCTCTTCAAGCTGCTGCACCGCGGCTACACCGGCAAGATCAACTCCGGCGAGGAGCCCACCGGCGTCGCCGCATGCCCCTACAGCTTCTACGGCGAGTGGATCAACGACCCGGAAGGCACGCGCACGAAGGTGGAGGCGATCACCCGTTCCACCGTGGGCACGCCGGAATGCCCGATCGAGGGCATACCCAACCAGCCGTCCGCCCATCGCTGATTGCCGCTTCGGCCGCCCGATGCCCTGCGGGGTGTCGGGCGCGCCCACCCGGACGAACGCCATGGACCTCACCCCCTACCGCCTCACCGCCGAGCCCTACTACCACCCCACCGGCCACGAGATCGCCCTCTACGAGCACGCCTACGCCCACCGCCTGCCGCTGGTGCTCAAGGGCCCGACCGGCTGCGGCAAGACGCGCTTCGTCGAATACATGGCCTGGCGCCTCGGCAAGCCGCTGATCACCCTGGCCTGCAACGAGGACATGACCGCCGCCGACCTCGTCGGCCGCTACCTGCTCGACGCCGACGGCACGCGCTGGCACGACGGTCCGCTCACCACCGCCGTGCGCCACGGCGCCATCTGCTACCTGGACGAAGTGGTCGAGGCGCGCCAGGACACCACGGTGGTGATCCACCCGCTCACCGACAGCCGCCGCATCCTGCCGCTGGACAAGAAGGGCGAGATCGTCGCCGCGCATCCCGACTTCCAGCTCGTCGTCTCGTACAACCCCGGCTACCAGAGCCACAGCAAGAGCCTCAAGCAATCCACCCGCCAGCGCTTTGCCGCACTCGAGTTCGACTACCCGGCGGCGGAGGCCGAGGCGGACATCGTCGCCCACGAGGCCGGCATCGACCGTGCGCTCGCCGCGCGGCTGGTCGACATCGCCCGCCAGTCGCGCCGCCTGCGCGAGCGCGGGCTGGACGAGGGCATCTCCACCCGCATGCTGATCTACGCCGGCGTGCTGATCCGCGACGGCCTGCCACCTGTCGATAGCTGCCGCATGGCGATGACCGCCCCGATCACCGACGACCCCGACATGCAGCGCGCGCTGGGGGCCATCCTTGAATCGGCCTTCTGAGCTGCCCGCGACGTGGTGGCCGGTGGCGGGCGCCGACAGCCTCACCCCGCGCCTGGCCGCGCTCGGCCATGTGATGCACGCCTTCGGCATCGATGACGGCGAGGTGCAGGCGCTCGACGGCCCGCCGCAGGACGGCCCCGCGCCGCGCCCGGTGCTGCACGGCGCCACCCTGCTGCTTCCCGAGGCGCCGGCCGCGTGGGCCATGGCAGCCGAAGACCTCCACCTCGCCGCCACCCTGCACGCCATCGGCCACCTGCGCCATTCCCCACACCGCCTGCCCACCGGGAACCGCAAGCCGATGAGCCTGGCACTGGCCGGCGCCGTGGAGGACGTGCGCGTCGACCGCCTGCTGATGCGCCGCCATCCCGGCCTCGGTCGCCTGTTCCGCCGCCTGCTGCGCAGCCAGCCCGAACTGCCGCAGGTGGGCTTCGAGGCGCTGGTCGCCCGCCTGCAGCGCGTGCTGCTCGACCCGCAGGCCGACGACGACAACGCCTGGGTGCGCAAGGGCCGCGCACTGTTCGAGGCGCAGGCCGGGCGGCTGGACGATGCCGAGGCCTTCCGCGAGCTGGTGTCGGTGCTGGCCAACGACCTCGGCCAGCTGCGCGTGCGCATGAACCTGCAGACCTACGCCCCGCCCCTGCCCTGGCACGACGACAACAGCCACCTGTGGGCGCACGGCGCCGACGCCGAGCAGGCCGAAACCACGCTGCGCCGCCCGCCACCGCAGGGCGCGCCCCAGTCCGCACCGCCGCAGGTGGCGGACGAAGCATCGGACCCGGCCCCGCTGCCCGAACTCGCCCGCCACGACTACCCGGAGTGGCACTACCGCCTCGACCGCGCCCGCGACCACTGGTGCACCGTGATCGAGCGCGCCGTGCCGCCGGCCTTTGCCAGCGCACCGACGCCGCCCGCGCGCACGCCGCTGCGGCTCGCGCGCAGCCGCCGCCTCGACCGCAGCCAGCGCATCCGCCGCCAGTGGGAAGGCGACGAGCTGGACCTGGACGCCGCCACCGAGGTCTTCATCGACCGCCGGCTGGGGCTGGCGCCCGATCCGCGCCTGTTTCGCCGCAACGGCCGCACCGTGCCGCGCACCAGCCTGCTGCTCTTGCTCGACCTGTCCGCCTCCACGGCCGATCTGCAGCCCTGCGGGCGCAGCGTGCTGGACCTGGAGCGCGAGGCCGCCGCGCTGCTGATGGAGGCACTGCGCGAGCGCGAGGACAGGCTGGAGGTCGCCGGCTTCAACTCGGACGGCCGGCAGGCGGTGAACTATCTGCGCCTGCTCGACTTCGGCCAGCCCCTGCCGGCCGACCCGGCGACGGTGCTGGGCGCCGCCCGGCCGGGCCTGTCCACCCGCCTGGGCGCAGCCCTGCGCCACGCCACGACGCGGCTGGCGAAGGAGCGCAGCGCGCAGCGCGCGCTGCTGGTGCTGTCCGACGGCGCGCCATCCGACATCGACGCATTCGACGCCCGCCATCTGGTCGAGGACGCCGCGCGCGCGGTGGTCGAGGCGCGGCGCAAGGGCGTGCGCTGCTTCTGCCTCAGCCTGGAGCGTGCCTCCGAAGCCGAGTTGCGCCGCATCTTCGGACATGGCGGCTACCGCATCGTCGACGACCCCGCCCGGCTCGCCGCCGCGCTGGCACGCAGCTACGCCGAGCTGGCGGGCTGCGACTAGGCCGGCCGCGGCGACCGGCGGGACATCCGCCCGCCGCCACGCCAAAAGTGGCGCCGCTCCCGCGCCACTGCGCGCCCTGCGTGGCAAATGACCTTGTCCACGTGTGGTCTTCCCGATTCAATGGCACTCGAGATCCGGCTTGCGACCGCCCCCAAAGCCCTAGAGGACCCGGATCCGGTTGAGGCCGCTGGCCCTGCGCACGAGAGCAGGGCGGCAAGACGGACGATGACGATGAGCGAGACGACGAGCAACCCAGCACAAGACGAGGACAGCACGCGCGAAACCCCGAGCGAGCATCGTGGCTTCAGCTTCGCCGACATGCAGCTGGCCGTCGGCGACCGCCTGCAGATCGAATGCCCTTCGGGCACCGGAGCGGGGCGCGCATTCTCGCGCGTGGTCGGCTACCTGGAGAACCGCAGCCTGCTGATCACGGCCCCGGTCGCCAGCCGCCAACGCATCGACCTGGTCGACAACGACATGGTGGTGGTGCGCGTGTTCTCCCGTCAGAACGCCTTCGCCTTCCGCGCCTCGGTGCTGCGCGCGAGCAAGCTACCCTTCCATTACGTCCACCTCAGCTTTCCCCAGACCATCCAGGGCAGCGTGATCCGCAAGGCAACGCGGGTGCGCACCGAGCTCGCGGCCACCGCGACGGTGGTAGGCGACGACGGCCGCAGCGCGCCCGGCACCCTACTCAACATCAGCGCCACCGGCGTGCTGCTGCGCACCCGCGCCGCGCTCGGCGAGCGTGGCGGCCAGCTGCGACTCAGGTTCGAGCTGCCGCTGCACGAGGTCGACACGCCGCTCGACGTCGAAGCCGACATCCGCAACGTGCGCGAGGATGTCGACGACGAGGGTACCGAATACCACAACGGGCTGGACTTCCGCGACCTCGCCGCAAACGACCGCATGCTGGTCAAGAGCTTCGTCTACCAGACCATCATCGAGCAGCCGCGCCAGGTGCTCTGACGCGCTGCGGCAGGTGCCGTCTCGGGAGCGCGCGCGCTAAGCTTCGCGCTCGCTCATCCCGGAGGCGCCTGCCATGCCCAGACCCCGCATCCTCGTCACCCGCCGCTGGCCCGACGCCGTAGAGCGCCGGCTGTGCGAACTGTTCGACACTACGCTCAACGCCGACGACCACCGCCTGTCCGCGGACGAACTGCGCGCCGCGCTGCGCGACCACGACGCCGTGCTGCCGACCGTCTCCGACCGCCTCGACGCCGACGTGCTCGCGGTCGACGCACCGCGCGCGCGCATCCTCGCCAACTACGGCGTCGGCTACAGCCACATCGACGTGGACGCGGCGCGCGCGCGCGGCCTGGTGGTCACCAACACCCCGGGCGTGCTCACCGACTGCACCGCCGACCTGGCGCTGACCCTGATGCTGATGGTGGCGCGCCGCGCCGGCGAGGGCGAGCGCGAGCTGCGCGCAGGGCGCTGGACCGGCTGGCGCCCGACCCACCTCGTCGGCACCCGGTTGAGCGGCAAGACCCTCGGCATCGTCGGCATGGGCCGCATCGGCATCGCGGTGGCGCGCCGCGCACAGCACGGCTTCGGCATGCGGGTCGTGTTCTTCAACCGCAGTCCGGTCGCCGCAGAGGCCCTCGCCGGGCTGCAGGCGACGCAGCTCGCGCGCGTCGAGGACGTGCTGGCGCAGGCCGATTTCGTCTCCCTGCACTGCCCGGGCGGCGGCGCCAACCGCCACCTGATCGACGCCGCGCGTCTGGCGGCGATGAAGCCGCACGCCTTCCTGATCAATACCGCGCGCGGCGACGTGGTGGACGAGGCGGCGCTCGCCGCGGCCCTGCAGCACGGGCGCCTGGCCGGCGCCGGCCTCGACGTGTTCGAAGCCGAGCCGCAGGTGCATCCCGGCCTGCTCGCGCTGGAGAACGTCGTGCTGCTGCCCCACCTCGGCAGCGCCACGCGCGAGACGCGCGAGGCGATGGGCATGCGCGTGGTGGACAACCTGATCGCCTTCTTCGACGGCCGGCGGCCGCCCGACCAGGTCAGCTGATCCCGTCCGGGCCGTCAGACGAACACCGGCTCGGGCTCCAGGCGCACGCCGAAGCGCGCCTCGACATCGACCACGATCGCATCGGCGATACGCCGCACATCGGCCCCGGTGGCACCGCCGCGATTGACCAGCACCAGGGCCTGGCGCTCGTAGCAGCCAACCGGGCCGAGGTCGCGTCCTTTCCAGCCCGCCTGCTCGATCAGCCAGCCGGCGGCCAGCTTCTCGCGTCCGTCGGGCTGGGGGTAGTGGGGCATCGCCGGGTGCGCGGCGAGCAGGCGGGCGCAGGTTGCGGCCTCGACCACCGGGTTTTTGAAGAAGCTGCCGGCATTGCCGATCTCGGCCGGGTCGGGCAGCTTGCGGCGGCGAATGGCAATCACCGCGTCCGAGATGTCGAGCGCGGTCGGCGCCTCGATGCCACGCGCCGCCAGCTCGCGCGCGACGTCGGCATAGCGCGTCACCGGCCGCCACGGCCGCGGCAGGCGGAAGCGCACCGCAGTCACCAGCCACCTGCCCGGGTTGCGCTTGAATACGCTGTCGCGGTAGCCGAAGGCGCAGTCCTCCGGGCCGAAGCTGCGGCTGGCGCCGGTGTCGAGTTCGGTCGCGTCGAGCGAATCGAAGCGATCCAGGATCTCCAGCCCGTAGGCGCCGATGTTCTGGATCGGCGCCGCGCCCACCGTACCCGGGATCAGCGACAGGTTCTCCAGCCCGGGCCAGCCCTGCGCCAGCGTCCACCGCACGAAGTCATGCCAGCTCTCGCCGGCGCCAGCTTCCACGATCCACGCATCGGGCTCGATGCGCAGCAGGCGGCGGCCGCCAAGTTCGACCTTGAGCACGGTGCCGGCGAAGTCGCCTGTCAGCACCAGGTTGCTGCCGCCGCCCAGCACCAGCCGCGGCACGTGCGCCCAGCCCGGTTCTCGGGCCAGCGCATGCAGTTGCTCGACCGTGCGCGCACGCACCAGGCGCGCAGCACGCCCCGGCAGGCCGAAGGTATTGAAGCGGCCGAGGTCTGCGCCGCGTGCTTCGAGGGCGGCGGTCATGTCAGCGCTCGGCGGACAGTGCGCCATCGATGCGCCCGCCCGCACCCTGCGATGCCGCAGGCTGGATCGGGAACAGGCGGTCGTAACCCATGTTGAACAGCAGCGCATAAAGCGTGTAGGTGATCGCCAGACCGATGTCGGCGATCAGGGCTTCGAGCCAGCCCATGCCGGTCCACCACATGATCACCGGCAGGGTCAGCACGAGCAGGCCGGTCTCGAAGCCGAGCGCGTGCGCGCAGCGCAGGCGGAAGGGCCGGCGGTCGGCGGTGCGCCCGGTGAGGCGGCCCTCGATCCAGTCGAAGCTGGTGTTGTAGCAGCCGTTCCAGATCGCGGCGATCAGCGCCAATAGCGCGAGCATGCCGAGCGACTCGGTCAGCGGCACGCCGCTGAGCCAGGCAAAGGGCGGGGTGATCAGCAGCAGTCCGCCGACCTCGAAGAGCGCGATCTGACGAATCCGATCGCCCAGGGAGCGAAGCTTGGGTGTGGATGACACGCTGGAATCCTGCAAGGCACGCGCCCTCGCGGAGGGCGTCGATCAGCACGGGTCGTCCCGTGGAAAACCGACGGTCGCTGCGTTCTTGCGCATGGCGGGCGGGGTCGTCCCCGCGTCGGATCCGGATTGGCCGTGGAAGGCGCCCTATTTTTAGCAAATCCGCGCATGCACTGGCAAGCCGGCTGCAGCGGGATTGCTAGTATAGGCGTCTTCGCCTGCCCCATCCGATCGACAAGGAGCCCATATGAAAACCGCACTCGACCTCGTCGCCGCCGCCAAGGCCCATGTGCGCGAAATCGACATCGACGCCGCCGAGGCGGCCATCCGCGATGCGGATGTGCTGATCGACGTCCGCGAGGCCGACGAATTCGCCGCCGGCCACATCCCGGGCGCGATCAACATCCCGCGCGGCCTGCTCGAGTTCAAGCTCAGCAGCACGCCCGAGCTGGACTCGCGCGATCTCAGGGTGGTGCTGTACTGCAAGACGAGCGGTCGCGCCGCCTTGTCGGCAGTCGCGATGCACGAGATGGGCTACGTTCGCGTGCAGTCCATCGCCGGAGGCTTCGATGCCTGGGCGGCCGCCGGCAAGCCGGTCGGCAAGCCGAGCCTGCCGTCCTTCGGCTGAGACCGGCGCTGCACCGGCGAGGCGGTAGCCGCTTCACGCGGCGCCTGCCTTGCGCAAGCACAATCCATCCCGCCGCGCACCTCGACTAAACTATTTGCCGCAAATGTTTTCACAGTGTCCTCGACGTGCCGCGCCTGTTGATGGGCGCGGACGACATTCAACGTCCCGCCCATGCTCCCCACCCTCATCCCCATCGGCGCGCTGCTGTCCGGCATCGCCCTGCTGCTGCTCGGCTCCGGCCTCATCAATACGGTCATCCCGCTGCGCGGCAGTCTGGAGGGCTTCTCGGCCAACACCCTTGGCCTGATCGGCTCGACCTACTTCCTCGGCTTTTTCCTCGGCACCTTCGTCGCGCCCCGGCTGATCCGGCGCATGGGCCACATCCGTGCCTTCGCCTTCTTCGGGGCCTCGGTCGCCTGCTGCATCCTGCTGCACGCCATCGTGGTCCATCCCTGGTTCTGGATGGGCTTGCGCGTGCTCACCGGCGTCGGCCTGGTCGGCTTCTATGCGGTGATCGAGAGCTGGCTCAACGACCGCACGGCGCCCGAGCGCCGCGGCCAGGTGTTCGCGGTGTACATGGTGGTCAACCTCGCCGCGCTCGCCAGCGCCCAGCAGCTGCTGCGCCTGGACTCGCCCGCGACCTTCACGCTGTTCGCAATCGCGGCGGTGTTCGTGTGCCTGTCGCTGCTGCCGGTGACGATGACGCGCTTTCCGCAACCGCAGATCGGTAATCAGGCCCGGCTCAAGCTGCGCCTGATCTGGCGTGCCGCGCCGGCGGCCTTCGTCGGCGCGCTTTCGTCGGGGCTGTCGATGGGGGCGTTCTGGAGCCTGACCCCGGTGTATGGCGAACGCACCGGCCTGGAGCCCGTCGACATCGGCCTGCTGATGACCGTTGCGATCGTCGGCGGGGCACTGTTGCAATGGCCGATGGGCCGGTTTTCGGACGCCGGCGACCGCCGCCTCGCGCTCGCGGTGGCCGCCTTCGGCGCCGCGCTCGCGGGGGGCGTCGTCGCTGCGCTGGGCCATCTGCCCTACGTACCGCTGGCCGGCCTCTTCATCTACGGCGGCATGGCGTTCGCGGTGTACCCGATCGTGGTCGCGCATCTGGTCGATCACCTGCACCAGGACGAGATCCTGTCGGGCAACACCGGCGTGCTCTTCCTGCACGGCGTCGGCGCCGCCGCGGGGCCTGCCATTGCCGGCGCGCTGATGGGCTGGATCGGGGCGATCGCGCTGCCCCTGCACCTCGGGCTCGCCTTCCTGCCGCTGGCGCTGTTCGCCCTTACGCTGTCGCGCCGCAGCGAGGACGAGATCGTCGACGAACCCGCACAATTCACCCCCATGATGCGCACCTCGCCAACGGTGCTGGAGATGGTGTCGCCGGAAGAGCCGGCGGACCAGGATGGCGAAGCCGGACCTGAGGATGCGGACGCGGACGACGGTGCGGAGACACTCCTGGCCGAAGCGCCGGCGCCCGCCGCAGCCGGAGACCCAGCCACCGACGCAGCGCCTGCCGCACTGCCGCCCACCGACCCCGGCGCCCTGCTCAGACCCCTGCCATCGTCTGCGCCCACCACAGATACAGCGGAATCCCGAGCAGCAGGTTGAAGGGGAAGGTGACCGCGAGCGCCGCCGCTACCCCGAGCGCCGGATTGGCCTCGGGCACCGCGATCCGCATCGCGGTCGGCGCGGCGATGTAGGACGCGCTGCCGGCGAGCGTCATCATCAGCACCGTGCCGCCGACGCCCAGGCCCATCACCTGCGCCACGCCCCAGCCGGCGAGGGCCAGCACCGGCGGCAGGGCGAGCGCACTGGCGACCAGGAAGGCGCCGGCCTTCTTCAGGTCGGGCAGGCGGTCGGCGGCGATCAGGCCCATCTCGAGCAGGAACAGGCACAGCGCGCCCTTGAACAGATCGACGAACAGCGGCGCCAGCGGCTCCAGGCCCTGCGGCCCGGCCACCCAGCCGATCAGGATGCCGCCGCCAAGCAGCACGACGCTCTTGTTGGCGAACACCTCATGCACCAGCGCGCCGGCGGTCGAGCTGCCGTCGGCGGACTTCACCCCCCAGCGCGCGATCAGCGTGGCGACGATCAGCGCCGGCGCCTCCATCAGCGCGGCGAGCAGGGCGAGGTGGCCCTCGACCTCGATGCCGCGCCCGGCCAGCACCGCCGCGCCCACCGCGAAGGTGACGATGGAGACCGAGCCGTAGTGCGCCGACAGCGAGGCGGCGTCGGGGCGCGAGAAGCGCAGACGGAAGAGCGGGAACACCAGCAGCGGGATCAGCGCGCCGAGCCCGATCGCCAGCAGCGCATCGACCCACAGCGTGGCGCTCTCCGAGCGCGCGATCTCCACCCCGCCCTTGAGGCCGATCGCCAGCAGCAGGTAGATCGACAGCGTCTCGAAGACGGCGGCGGGCAGGCGCAGCCCGGAGCGGGCGAGCGAAGCCACCGCGCCGAGGGCGAAGAAGAAGGGAACGGCATCGATCATGTGTTGTTTTCCTCTGTGTGCGGCGCCCGCGCCGGAGCGGGGCCGGGAGAACCCCGCGCCACCGCGGCGGGCGGATGCAGGGTTCGAGCGCACGAATTTTGCCGCGCTGCACACATGCAGAAAAATGATTTCTTCCTCTCTTTTAAATAGACTTCTTTCTATATATATCCTCCATTCCGACGATGCGCCTCACCTTCCACCAGCTCCGCCTGCTGCTCGCCGTCTCGCGCCTGGGCAGCGTCACCCGCGCCGCCCAGCGCCTGCACCTGACCCAGCCCACGCTGTCGGCGCAGCTGCGCCAGCTCGCCGAGCAGGTCGGCCTGCCGCTGTTCGAGCGCGTCGGCCGCAAGCTGCACCTCACCGCCGCCGGCCATGCGGTGCTCGACACCGCACAGCGCGTAGAGCAGGAGCTCGAGAGCCTGGACGAGACGCTCGCCGAGCTGCGCGGCGACGTCGTCGGCCGCCTGCAGCTGGCGGTGGTGAGCACCGCCGAGACCTTCATCCCGCGCCTGCTCGGCGACTTCCGCCGCGAGCGGCCGGCGGTCGAGGTGTCGCTGGTGGTGCTCAACCGCGACGCGGTGATCCGGCGGCTGGCCGACAACCGCGACGACCTCTACATCATGAGCCGGCCGCCGCAGGCGCCGCCGGTGGTCGCGACGCCCTTCCTGTCCAACCCGCTCGTGGTGGTGGCCGCGGCCGACCATCCGCTCGCCGGCCAGGAGAGCCTGCCGATCGAGGCCCTCGCCGACGAGGAGTTCGTGCTGCGCGAACCGGGCTCCGGCACCCGCCAGGCCGCCGAGCAGTTCTTCGCCGCCCACGGCCTCGCCCTGCGCCCGCGCCTGGAGCTCGGCAGCAACGAGGCGGTGAAGCAGGCGGTGGCGGGCGGCCTGGGGCTGTCGCTGCTGTCGGCGCATGCGCTTGCCCACGCGGTGGACGAGGGCATCGCCGTGCTGCGGGTGGAAGGGACGCCGCTGCCGAACCAGTGGCAGGTGGTGTATCCGGCGGGCAAGCGCCTCAGCCCGCTCGCCGGCGCCTTCCTGGCGTTCCTGCGCGAGCGCGCCGCCGAGCTCGACCGCGCGGCGCAGGCGCGACTGGACGCCGCACGGCGCTGAACATCGGCACACTCACGCGGCCTCAGCCAATGAACCAGGAGGAATAAGCTCGGCGCCATTCGGTCTTTGCGATGCATAAGGCGGGCGATAAGCTGCGCCGTCCCTCAATCTCGCCGCCTCGTGATGCCGCTCCCCGAGCTCCACGCCCCGCTCCTCGTCGGCCTCGTGCTGATCGCCCTGTTCGCCACCTTCGTGCGCGAATGGCTCAAGCCCGACGTCGCGGTGATGGTGGCGGTGGGCGTGCTGCTGGCGACCGGCATGCTTAGCGCGAAGGAAGTGCTCGGCGTGTTCGGCAACAGCGCACCGATCACCATCGCCTGCCTGTTCATCATCAGCGCCGCGCTGTCGCGCACCGGCTGCGTGGACCAGCTCGGCGAGTGGCTCGCCGCCGCGGCCGGCGCCGGCGAGCGCCGCCTGCTGCTGGCGCTGATCGCAGCCTGCGTGCTGGTGTCGCCCTTCATCAACAACACCCCGGTGGTGATGGTGATGATCCCGGCGGTGATCGCGGTGGCGACCCGCCAGGGCCTGGCGCCCTCACGCCTGCTGATCCCGCTCTCCTACGCCACCATCCTCGGCGGGCTGATCACCATGGTCGGCACCTCGACCAACATCCTGGTCGACGGCGTCGCGCGCGAGCAGGGCCTGGCGCCGTTCTCGATGTTCGAGATCAGCCTGCCGGCGATCCTGATGGCGCTGGTGGGCAGCGCCTTCATGCTGCTGTTCGCGCCCCGCCTGCTGCCGGTGCGCGAGACCCTGAGCCAGCAGTTCGGCGCCAGCGAGCGCTGGTTCATGACCGAACTCTTCGTGCCCGAGGGCTCGCACCTCGCCGGCAAGACGCTGCGCGAGGCGCGCCTGTCGAACGGCATCGTCAAGGTGCTCAACCTGGTGCGCGGCGACAGCGAGATCGCCGACCCGGCACCCGAAACGCGGCTCGAAGTGGGCGACCGCGTCGTGGTGCACAGCCGCAGCGACGCCATGGTCGCGCTGCGCAGCACCGATGGCATCGGCCTGCAGGCGCCCGCGGGCAACGGCGGCCACGACCTCGAGACCCTGCGCCGGCGCGACCTGGTGATGGTGGAGGCGATCGTCGGCCAGACCTCGCGCTACATCCTGCGTCCGATCCGCGACCTCGACCTGCTCGCGCGCTACGGCATCCACCTGGTCGCGGTGCACCGGCGCAACGCCTCGTTCGCGCAGATCGGCGAGGACTTCGAGCTGCAGGCGGGCGACGTGCTGCTGGTGGAAGGCACGCCGGCGCAGATCCAGCGCTTCTGCGACAACGGCGACCTGTTCGCGCTCACCGAAGGCCGCCACATGACCAGCCGCCGGCACAAGGCGCCGGTCGCGCTCGCCACCATCGTCGGCGTGATGCTGCTCGCCGCGCTCGACGTGATGCCGATCGAGGGCCTGGCGCTGATCGGCGCCGCGCTCGTCATCGCCACCGGCTGCGTCACCCGCGACGAGGCCTACAAGGCGATCGAATGGCCGATCCTGGTGCTGATCTTCGGCATGCTCGCGATCAGCATCGCGATGCGCAATTCCGGCCTCGACCAGATGCTCGCCGCCCAGCTCGCCGCACTCGGCGAGGGGATGTCGCCGTGGCTAATGCTGTCGCTGGTGATCCTGATCACCTCGGTGGCCACCGAGGCCCTGAGCAACAACGCGATCGCGGTGCTGTTCACCCCGGTCGCGATCGGGCTCGCCCAGCAGATGGGGGTGGATCCGCGCCCCTTCGTGGTCGGCGTGATGTTCGCCGCGAGCTGCAGCTTCGCCACCCCGATCGGCTACCAGACCAACACCCTGGTCTACAGCGCCGGCAACTACCGCTTCGCCGACTTCGCCCGCCTCGGCATCCCGATGAACATCCTCACCTGGCTGCTGTGCAGCGCGCTGATTCCGCTGTTCTGGCCCTTCCAGCCGTAAGCCGGGCCTGCCTTCCCGCTCACTCGGCGGGCGTGATCCGCGGCGCGGGCACGCCGGCGGGCGGGACGGCTCCCTCGACCACCCCGGTGATCCTGCCCTCGCGCACCCGGCTCGCGGCGCCCTCGCCTTCGCGGAGCTCGCCTTCGGGAAGCTCGCCCTCGGGGACCAGACCGTCGGGGACTTCGCCTTCCGGGACCTGACCGTCGGCGCCCCCGGTGGGCGCGCCCTCGGGCACCGCGCGCATGCTGAGCCCGGCCTCCTCGGACTGCCCGTCCGCTTCAGGCGCAGCCTCGGCGTCCTCGACGGCGCCTTCCTCGCCCGCCCCCGCCGCAGCCGCGCCCGCTGACAGCGGCGGCGGCAGACAGGCGTCTGCGCTCGCCGGCTCCAGGTGCGGGATCAGCAGGGGTCCCATCGACTTCAGGATCTGCACCGGCAGCCCGGAGGTGAAGCGGTAGCTGGCGGCATCGGGACCGATCACGTAGGCGGTGAGCGTGCCGAAGTGGCGCGGGCCGAGGTAGAACACGAAGGTGGCGGTGCGGTTCATCGCCAGCCCGGCGCGGCCCTTGACCACGATGCGGTTGTCGCCGGTGCCGGTCTTGCCACCGAGCGCGAGCTCGGTACCGTCGGCGAGCTTGAACGCGCCCGCCAGCCGGCGCGCGGTGCCGCCCTCGACCACGTCGGAGAGCGCGCCGCGCAGCGCCTGCGCGACCTCGGGCGCCATCACCTGCTCGCCTTCGGCGGGGCGCACCGCAAAGGCCGTCTCATAGGGTGTGTCCGCGGCAAAACGCACCGTGTCGATGCGCCGCGTCGGCAGGCGGCGGCCGTCGTTGATGATGATGCCCATCAGTTCGGCCAGCGCGGCCGGACGGTCGCCCGAGCTGCCGAGCGCGGTGGCGAGCGAAGGCACGAGGTGGCCGAAGGGGTAGCCCAGCCGCGCCCAGCGGCGGTGGATGTCGAGGAAGGCCTCGACCTCGAGCAGCGTGAAGATGCGCGAATCCTGCGCGCCCTTGGCGCGGGTGCGGAACAGCCAGCGGTAGACCTCCTGGCGTTCCTTCTCGCTCGCCGCCACCGCGTCGGCCAGGGTGGCCTCCGGGTGCTGCAGGCGGAAGGCCACCAGCCACAGCTCGAGCGGATGCACGCGCGCCACGTAGCCGCGGTCGGGCAGGTCGAAGGCGTCCGGGGCATGGCGGGCGTAGAGCTGGCCGATGCGCGCCTCGCTCAGCGCCCCGTCGCCGAGGCGGCGACCGAGGAAGGCGGCGAGTGCGGCGGGCGGCGCCTCCGGCTCCAGGTAGCGGAACACCGCGGCCAGGCGGTCGGCGCCCGGGCGCAGACCATCGAGCAGCATCGAGCGCATCTCCTCTGCGCTGCGGCCCTGGTACTTGCGCCAGAAGCGGCGCAGGAAGGCCTGGCCCTCGCGGTCGGCAAAGCGCGCCAGATACTCGACGCGGCGCGGATCCTGGTTGTCCTCGAGAAGGCGCGCGGTGCTGCCCGGAACCTGGTACATGGTGTGGCGCACGATCTCGCGCATCAGGCGCACGAAGGGCAGGTTGATCGAGGCCTGCAGCGCCTCGCGCAGCGTGGGCTCGCGGCCGTTGTCGCTGGCGTTGAAGTTGCCGAAGACGTGGCGCCCGCCGCCGGTGAAGAAACCCTCGCCCGGATTGGCCGAGAAGCGGCGTTCGAGCGCGGCCTCCAGCATCGCCGGCAGGCTGCGGTCGGCTGCGGTGGCGAGGTGGTCGATCGCCCAGCGCGTCAGGCGATCCTGGCCGTCGACCTCGACCCGGCGCAGCGCCGGAACGTCGAGCGCGGACAGGCGGCCGTGCAGCTCGGCGACGAGCTCGAGGTAGGTCGCCAGCACGCGCAGCTTGGCGGTGGAGCCGAGCTCGAGCTTGGAGCCCTCGTTGATGTCGAGCGGCTGGTCGGTGGTGTCGGTCTGCACGCGCACGCGGTTGCCGCCCTCGGTGCGCTCGACCAGCGTGAAGCTGTAGCGCACCGCGCCGAGCGTGGCCGGGTGCAGCATGCGCTCGCCGATCAGGCCCTGGCTGCGGGCGAAGGCGGGGTCGCCGAGGCGGCCGAGGTAGTCGCTGACCGCCTGCTGCAGCCCGCCGTGCAGCGTGGTGCTCATGCGCGCGTCGAGGCGGTCGAGGCCGTACAGCGAGGTGCCGAGCATGCCGGCCAGGCGCGCCCGCACCGCGGTCGTGCCCTTGCCCGGATTGGCCGGCACCACCGCCGGATCGGCGGCGAGGTCGCGATAGACCAGCGGCTGGCCGAGCGCGGCATCGCGCAGCGCGGGGCTGATCAGCCCGGCCTCGGCGAGCAGGCGCAGGTGGGCGTCGGTGCTGCGGGTGAGCTCCTCGCGGCCGCCGGCGAGATACCACGACGGCCGGCGGTGGGCGATCATCAGCGCCACCACCTGGCGCAGGGCCTGGCCCTGGGCGATGCGCTCGGCGCCCTCGCCCTCGGGCGCGGAGAGCAGCGCATTGACCCGGTCGAAGTCGGCGCCGAACCACACCCACAGGCCGTCGCCGAGGCCATTGACCTCGCCATGGCCGGGCGCGGCCGACAGCGGCACGGTGTTCAGGTAGTCGAGCACCAGGCGGCGCCGCACCGGCAGGGTCTGCTCGCCCTCGCGATAGGCGCGCACCGAGGCCGACACCATCTGGCGCAGCTTCTCGCGCGCATCCAGGGTGATGCCGTCGGGGGAATGGCGGTACTTCTCGATCTGGGTGGCGAGCGTGCTGCCGCCGGGCGCGTCGAGGTCGGCGTTGACCATGCGCCCGAGCTGGCCGAGCGCCGCGCGCGCGAAGCGCACCCAGTCCACCGCCGGGTTCAGCGTCGGCCGCGATTCGTCGAGCAGGTCGCGGTTCTCGATGAACAGCAGCGCCTGGGCGACGATCGCCGGCACGTCCTCGAACCGCTCGTAGCCGCGCCAGGGATAGCGGAAGCCGTACAGCGGCTGGGCGCGGCAGTCGAAGACGTCGAGGCCGGCGCGGGTCTTCTCGACGTAGGGCGGGAACAGGCCATGCTCGACGTGCTCGATCAGCGCGTCGTTGAAGCGCACCTGTTCGGTGAGCGCGAAGCCGCGCGCCTGCAAGCGCTCGGCAAAGCGCGGCAGCGCGGTGTAGCCGAGGCGCTGGTCGAAGGGGCCGTGCGCCGGGAAGCGGATGGCATCGCTCGGGCCCGCCACGAGGCTGTAGTCGAGGCGCGCGGCATGGCGTGCGATCTCGCGCGCCTGCAGGCGGGAGGTCTTGAGTTCGTGCCACAGCAGCCCCCCCCCTGCCACCACCGCCACCAGCAGCACGATGACGATGAGGGCGGCGAGCACACGCCAGGGGCGCAGCGGGCGCGAGGCGGACGGCTGCGCAGGGGACGAAACCTCTGGATTCACTGGAGAACGGACCGATATTGCATTGCGGCAATTATCCCCAATCCGTGCCGCAAAAATGACGCTGTTACATGCGCACCACACCGCGCGCGGCCTGCCGCGCAGGCGTGCACGCACTCAGGGCCGGCACACGCTCTCGACGGGTCGGCGGGCAGGCTCAGCCCCCTCGGGCTAGTCGACCTTGGAATGATTGTGGTGGCGCGCCTTCAGGCTGGTCGAAGGCAGGATTCCGAAGGTCTCGCGGTAGAGCTCGGCGAAGCGGCCCAGGTGCGTGAAACCGAACTCGAGGGCGACCGCGGTGACGTTGGCGACCCGGCTCGCCGGATCCATCAGCGTGGTATAGACGTGCTCGAGCTTCTTCTTGCGGATATAGGCCTTGGGCGTCATGCGCGCCTGCTTCTCGAACAGCAGGTAGAGCGAGCGGACGCTGAGGCCGGCATGGTGGGCCAGGCGCTCGGCGGTGATGTCGTGGCGGACGTTGTCCTCGATGAACTGGACCACGCGCGCGAAGCAACGCGCCTGCGCATCGGGCTCCTCGTTCAGGCAGCCCTGGTCGAGAGCGGCGATCAGCTTGCAGGTCAGCACGCGCGCGTAGTTGTGCAGGATCTCGGGCGACGCCAGCTCGGACTCGAGCTCCTCACGCACCAGCTCGCACAGTTTCAGGAATCGCTGCCATTCTTCGGCGCGCAGCGGAGCCGTACTGAATGCGGCGCCCCCCTCCGGCCTGATCCAGCCGTGTGCCTGGCAGAGTTCGTTCACCGTCTCGGCCGGCAGCCTGACAACAAGGCATTCGAAATCGTCCGAGCAGTTCAATGCCCCGGACTGCATCGCCGGCCGCAGGAACACGTGCCCGGCACCGATGGGTCGGGCATGCCGGGGCAGGGATGGCCTGCACTGGCCATTCAGGATGAGGTGCAGGTCATAGCTTCCTTCCGCCGCGGCCTTCATTGAACCAGCCGATTCGCCGCTGCGTGTCTGGGAGAGGTCGACCACGTCATGGCTGACCGGCCAATCGGCGGGAAGATCCGCTTCGCTACCGGCCGTGTGGCGCAGCTTGATGGCGGCCCCCATCCGGCTATCCGCTTGAAATGCGCTTCGAGTGGGCACAACGGGCTCCTTGGCTGGACAAGTCATGCACTGCAGGAGGGCAGCCACCCCATGCTGACGGATTGACGTGAACCTTGTTCACACGCGCTGGCATGTGT
This sequence comes from Thauera sp., assembly GCA_003446655.1. Lineage (GTDB taxonomy): Bacteria > Pseudomonadota > Gammaproteobacteria > Burkholderiales > Rhodocyclaceae > Thauera. The sequence goes on from DMCZ01000217.1 coordinate 47,802, forward strand.
GGTGCCGCCTCTCCCCCTGTCCTTTTACCTGAGAGTTTCGACTCCGACTGGAGTCCGCCCCTTCGGTGGGTCGCCCGCCAGCCTGCCGCGTGCGACCGCTCTCCAGTCGGCCAATCAAATCTGCGGTCCCGGGTGCCTGAGCGATCATGGGAGTTTGCGCCTTCGGCGGAGGTATTGCCTACCTCTCTCTCCCGCAAATTTCTCGACATTTTATAAAACTATCGACATTCGTCAAGCGCGATATTTCGTCGGCGCGCTACATCGTCAGTGCAGCGCGGAAGGGCGAATAAGCAATCCACATTTTCTTGGTTCGGCCTGTCGGTTGGCGCGGATAGTCTTTCTCCGTCGAAACCACTCCAGAGAACACGCCGTGAACCTCAACCCCCTTCGCCGCACCCTGCTCGCCCTCACCCTCGCCGCCGGCCTGGTCGGCGGCGCGCAGGCGCAGACCACCCTGCTCAATGTGTCCTACGACCCGACACGCGAG
>DMCZ01000217.1:48648-49562 GCA_003446655.1 Thauera sp.
GGCCCACAACAGCGCGCCCTACACCTCGACCATCGTCTTCCTGGTGCGCAAGGGCAACCCCAAGGGCATCAAGGACTGGGGCGACCTGGTGAAGCCGGGCGTGCAGGTCATCACCCCCAACCCGAAGACCTCCGGCGGCGCGCGCTGGAACTATCTCGCGGCCTGGGGCTACGCGCTCAAGCAGCCGGGCGGCAACGAGCAGACCGCGCAGGCCTTCGTCACCGAGCTGCTCAAGCACGTCCCGGTGCTCGACTCGGGCGCCCGCGGCTCGACCAACACCTTCGTCCAGCGCGGCATCGGCGATGTGCTGCTGGCGTGGGAGAACGAGGCCTTCCTGTCGATCAACGAGCTCGGCCCGGACAAGTTCGAGATCGTCGTGCCCTCGATCTCGATCCTCGCCGAACCGCCGGTCACCGTCGTCGACGGCGTGGCGAAGAAGCGCGGCACCGAGAAGGTCGCCCAGGCTTACCTCGAGTACCTGTACTCGCCGGTCGGGCAGAAGATCGCCGCGCGGCACTACTACCGCCCGGTCAGGCCCGAGCACGCAGACCCGGCCGACGTCGCCCGCTTCCCGAAAGTCGAGCTGATCACCATCGAGGACCTCGGCGGCTGGCAGGCGGCGCAGAAGAAGCACTTCGCCGACGGCGGGGTGTTCGACCAGATCTACGCGGGTCGGTGAGGCACGGGCAGGCTCAAGCCTCCGAACCTCGCCGCTGCCAGCGCGCTATCGACCACAGCAGCAACGTACCCAGCAGTGCGCCGCTGACGAGGCCCGCCCAACTGCTCACCGGCACCGGGTTGCGCACCACGATGTAGAGCAGCCCGGCGGGCAGCGCGATGGCGAAGGCGATGTTGCCGCCGTCGCGGGTACGCACGAGCAGCGCGCAGACTGCATAGAGCACGCGCAGCAACAC
>DMCZ01000083.1:0-842 GCA_003446655.1 Thauera sp.
CTTCCGAGGCTGCGGAACTCGCTCGTTCCTCGCTCGGACAGTCCTCGCCTCTTCACGAATACCCCACACATCCCCGGCTACCCTTGTTGCCGCTCGACTGCCAAAACAGCGTCGAGTCTCAACGCTTTGCTCGCTTGCGGTGCGGACTTCCGCGCGGCTTCAGTCCCGGTGTTTTGCCTTCCATTGAGCTGCCCCCACGATTTCAGGATGCGTGCGGGGTGTTCCTGAAGGGGCGAGGACTGTCCGAGCGAAGCGAGTTCCGCAGCCCCGGAAGGAATACCCCGTGCGCGTCCCCGCAACGAGCCTTTCAGCACAAACACTCAAGCACACAAAACCGCTCAGAAATACCCTTCCTTCTTCCGCTGCTCCATCGACGCCTCCGAAGTCTGGTCATCCATCCGCGTCGCCCCACGTTCGGTGATCGTCGTCGTGGCCGTCTCGGCCAGGATCTTCTCCACCGTATCCGCATCCGACTCCACCGGCGCCGTGCAGGTGATGTCGCCCACGGTGCGGAAACGCACCAGCACGTCCTCGACTACGTCGCCGTCCTTCGCCGGCGTCAGCTCGGTCACCGGCTGCAGCAGCCCGCTCTTGCGCACCACCGGACGCACATGCGCGAAGTAGATCGACGGCAGTTCCAGCTGCTCGCGCTGGATGTACTGCCACACGTCGAGCTCGGTCCAGTTGCTGATCGGAAACGCCCGGATGTTTTCGCCCTTGTGCGAGCGCGCGTTGTACAGGTTCCACAGCTCCGGACGCTGGTTCTTCGGGTCCCACTGCCCGAACTCGTCGCGGAAGCTCATGATCCGCTCCTTCGCGCGCGCCTTCTCCTCGTCGCGGCG
>DMCZ01000083.1:1081-1943 GCA_003446655.1 Thauera sp.
GTGCTTGAGCACCACGGTGCCGCGCGCCATCGAGTCTTCCACCGAGCGCACGATCAGGCGCTCGCCGAGCTCGGCGGCGCGCTTGTCGCGGAAATCGGTCACTTCCTTGTAGTTGTGGCCGGTGTCGATGTGCATCAGCGGGAAGGGGAAGCGGCCCGGGCGAAAGGCTTTCTCGGCCAGGCGCAGCAGGCAGATCGAATCCTTGCCGCCGGAGAACAGCAGCACCGGGTTGGCGCACTGGCCGGCGACTTCGCGCAGGATGTGGATGGCTTCGGCCTCGAGCCAGTCGAGGTGGGACAGCGTCTGTTTGGTCAGCGTGGACATGGTGCGTTTACCGTTGCGGATGCTTGATCTGATGGGTTCGGAAGGCGCGCAGCGCGGCGCGGAGGCCGGCGCGCAGGGCGCCGAGGCGGTGCTGCAGGCTGCGGCGGCCGGCGCCGATTGCCGGGCTGTGCGGAGCTTGGGCGGGATGCTTGCCGTTCATGGTGTCAGCCCTCCTTGACGTGCAGGCCGCACTCCTTGGTCTCCGGGTTCTCCCACCACCAGCGCCCGGCGCGCACGTCTTCGCCGACGGCGATCGCGCGCGTGCAGGGGGCGCAGCCGATGCTGGGGTAGAACTGGTCGTGGAGCGCGTTGTAGGGGACCTCGTTGATCCGGATATAGGCCCAAACCTCGGCCTCCGTCCAGTCCGACAGCGGGTTGAGCTTTTCCAGACCGTTGCCGGCGTCGAACTCGCGCACCGGCAGCCCGGCGCGGGTCACCGACTGGGCGGCGCGCAGGCCGGTGATCCAGGCCTTGCGGCCGGCGAGCGCGCGGCGCAGCGGCTCCATCTTGCGCACGCCGCAGCAGGCCTTGCGCAGCT
>DMCZ01000083.1:2003-5799 GCA_003446655.1 Thauera sp.
TCGGGGAAGTAGAGCTCGAGCCGGGTGCCGTAGCGGCGTTCGACCTCGCCGATCAAGGTGTAGGTCTCGGCCGGCAGCCGCCCGGTGTCGAGCGAGAAGACCGTGATCGGCAGGCCGTTCGACAGGATCAGGTCGGTCAGCACCATGTCCTCAGCGCCGAAGCTGTTGGCGAAGGCGAGCTCGCCGTTTGCGCCGAACTCGGCCACGGCTTCACGCAGCAGCGCGAGCGCGGCGGCCGTCTTGGCGCCGACGGTGGCGCGCAGCGCGTCGGTCAGCGCGGGGCGGGTGGTGGCGTTGCTGGCTGCCGGGCGCAGAGGGGAGACGTTGGCGTTCATTGCTGCACCTCGCGGTCGGCCCCTCGGTCCATGCGGCGGAACAGCGGTAGCGGATCCTTCACCGACGCCTGATAGGGCTGGGTGAAGTCGCCGATGCTCGCCAGGGCCGCCTCGAGTTGCGCATCCGTATAGCGGCCGGCTTGCGGCTGGAGGGCGTCGAAGCCGCAGCGGGTCATGTAGTTGAACTGATCGCGCAGTACCTCGCCGATCGCGCGCAGCTCACCCTTGAAGCCGTGGCGCTTGCGCAGCAGGGTCGCGGCCGAATAGCTGCGCCCGTCGGTGAACTTCGGGAAGTGCAGGGCGATGAGCTGCAGCACCTCGAGGTCGCCGGCGAGCGCGGCGACGTCCTCGCCTGCGGCCAGCCATACACCCACCTCACCGCTGCGCGCGCGCGCCAGCAGCTCGTCGCGGCGCGCCTGCCACACGGCAAGCGGCACCAGCACGCGCCCGGCGGGCACGGCAATGTCGGCGGCAGCCTCGCCCTCGGCGAGCTTGACGGTCAGGCGCTCGTCCTCGACGACGCAGCCGTTCTTGATGATCTTGTCAGACATGGGCGGGCTTCCTTTGCGGCTGGCGGTCGGCATAGACACGGGTCTTGAAGGGCTCCACGCCGATCCGGCGAACCGTGTCGATGAAGCGTTCGTCGTCGTGGCGGAGGGCGACGTAGGTGTCGATCAGCGCGCTGATCACGTCGGGCATTTCGGCGGCAGCGAAGGACGGGCCGATGACCTTGCCCAGCGCGGCGTCGTTGCCCTGGCTGCCGCCGATCGTCACCTGGTAGAACTCCTCGCCGTTCTTGTCGACGCCGAGGATGCCGATGTGACCGACGTGATGGTGGCCGCAGGCGTTCATGCAGCCCGAGATGTTGATCTCGATGTCGCCGATGTCGAACAGATAGTCGAGCTTGTCGAAGCGGTCCTGGATGGCGTTGGCGATCGGGATCGACTTGGCGTTGGCGAGCGCGCAGAAGTCGCCGCCCGGGCAGGAGATGATGTCGGTGAGCAGGCCGATGTTCGGCGTCGCGAGGCCGATCGCGCGGGCGTCCTGCCACAGCGCGACGAGGTCGGCCTCGCGCACGCTGGCGAGCACGATGTTCTGTTCATGGGTGCTGCGCACCTCGCCGAAGGCGTAGCGGTCGGCTAGATCGGCAACGGCGTCGAACTGGTCTGCAGTGAGATCGCCCGGCGCCACGCCGTAGGGCTTGAGCGACAGCACCACGCTGGCGTAGCCCTGCACGCGGTGCTCGCGCACGTTGCGCCGCGCCCAGGCGGCGAAGGCCTTGTCCTCGGCGAGTCGGGCGCGGTAGGCGGCGTCCTGTTCGAGCGGGCTCAGCACCGGATCGTTGAAGCGGCTGGCGACGCGCTCGATCTCGGCCTGGGTCAGCGTCGACGGGCCGTCCTTCAGGTGCGCGAATTCTTCCTCGACCTGGCGCGCGAACTCGGGAACGCCGAGCGCCTTCACCAGGATCTTGATGCGCGCCTTGTAGGCGTTGTCGCGGCGGCCGTGCAGGTTGTAGACGCGCAGGATGGCCTCGCAGTAATTGAGGATCTGCTGCCAGGGCACGAAGGCCGCGACTTCCTCGCCGATGATCGGCGTGCGCCCCAGGCCGCCGCCCACCAGCACGCGGAAGCCCAGTTCGCCGGCGGCGTTGCGCACGAGGTCGAGGCCGATGTCGTGAATCTGGATCACCGCGCGGTCTTCCTTCGCGCCGTTCACTGCGATCTTGAACTTGCGCGGCAGGAAGGCGAACTCGGGGTGGAAGGTACTCCACTGGCGAACGATCTCGCACCACGGCCGCGGGTCGACGATCTCGTCGGCGGCGACGCCGGCGAACGGGTCGGCGGTGACGTTGCGGATGCAGTTGCCCGAGGTCTGGATGGCGTGCATCTGCACCTTGGCCAGCAGGTCAAGGATCGCGGGCACGTCTTCCAGGCGTGGCCAGTTGAACTGGATGTTCTGGCGCGTGGTGATGTGGCCGTAGCCGCGATCAAAAGTGCGGGCGATGTGGCCCAGCGTGCGCAGCTGCTTGGAGTTCAGGTTGCCGTAGGGCACGGCGATGCGCAGCATCGGCGCGTGGCGCTGGATGTAGAGGCCGTTCTGCAGGCGCAGCGGGCGGAATTCGTCCTCGCTCAGTTCGCCGGCGAGATAGCGGCGGGTCTGGTCGGCGAACTGGGCAACGCGCTCATCGACGATGCGCTGATCGTATTCGTCGTACTGGTACATGTGGCTTCTCTCTGTGGAATGCGTATTCGGGTCGTCTGCGGACGTCGTTCTCGTGTGCGGGTCAGTGCGCCATCAGCTTGGCGCCTACCAGCACCAGCATCGTTGCCAGGATCGGACGCAGGATGCGGTCGGGCACCTTGGTCGAGATGTGGCTACCGAGCCAGATGCCCGGCAGCGAGCCGATCAGCAGGCTGCCGAGCAACAGCCAGTCGACGCTGCCAAGGAGCCAGTGGCCGATGCCGGCGACGGCGGTCAGGGGCACGGCGTGGGCGATGTCGGAGCCGACGATGCGCAGGGCGGGCATCGCCGGATAAAGAAAGAATAGTGCAGTGACGCCGAGTGCGCCGGCGCCCACCGAGGAGATCGACACCAGCACGCCGAGCACGGCGCCGGTGAGGATGGTGAGGCGGGCGGTGCGCGCCGGGTCTTGCGGGCGTCCGCCGGAGCGCGCCACCGCGTAGGCCTGGATGCGCTTGCGAAAGATCAGCGCGATCGCGGTCAGTACCAGCGCGACGCCGAGCGCGACCTGGATCAGGTGTGCCGCGCCCTCGATGCCGCCGGGCGCAAGCCAGCCGACCAGCGCCAGCGTGATCGCCGCTGCCGGTAGGCTGCCGGTGGCGAGCAGGCGGGTGATCTTCCAGTCCACCGTGCCCTTGAGGCCGTGCGCCAGGGTACCGCCAGCCTTGGTGATCGCGGCGTAGAGCAGATCCGTGCCGACCGCCACCGAGGGATGGATGCCGAACATCAGCACCAGCAAGGGCGTCATCAAGGAACCGCCCCCAACGCCGGTCAGACCGACGATGGCACCGACTGCAAAACCGGCGATGGTGTAGGCGAAATCCATGTGATGCGCTCCTGGAGGGTGCGGCGCATCGTAAGGAGTTCGCTTAAGTACAAGAAGCGGTTTATGGTTAGACTTTAAGAACTCGTTGTTATATGTGAGTGGCCATGAACCTTCAGCAACTGCGCTACGTGCATGAAGTCGCCCGCCGCGGGCTCAATGTGTCCGAGGCTGCGGAGGCGCTGTTCACCTCGCAGCCGGGGGTGTCCAAGCAGATCCGCCAGCTCGAGTCCGAGCTCGGCATCGAGATCTTCACCCGCCACGGCAAGCGCCTGGTGGCGGTCACCGAGCCGGGGCGTGCGGTGCTGGCGATCGCCGAGCGTGTGCTGCGCGACCTCGACAACCTGCAGCAGGTGGGCGACGAGTTCGCCAATGAGGCGGTGGGCCGGCTGTCGAT
>DMCZ01000242.1 GCA_003446655.1 Thauera sp.
AGATGTGTATAAGAGACAGGAGCTGGGTCGCTGCACGCAGGTCCTCTGACGACACCTCGCCGGTGGGGTCGCAGAACTCGCGATAGGCCGCAACCTTCTCGGCAGAAAGATCGAAGCCGACGGTGCGGTACTTCTTGCCGAACTCCACGGCGAGCGGCAGGCCGACGTAGCCCAGACCGATGACGGCGATGGTGGTCATGATGGTGTTCCTTGTTGCTTTACGTTAGATCAGTTTTTTCAGGGTTCAGAGGGTCTTCTGCAGGGCGAGCGCCTCTTTCTGCAGTGGCGTGCCCTCCTTGAGGCGCGGCAGCAGGGCGTCGAGCTGAGTACGGGCCTCGGGACCGCGCCCCGCCTTGGCGAGCGCCTTGGCGAGGTTGAGCTGCAGTGGCAGCAGGTCGGGGCCGAGCGCAACCGCACGCTTGAGGTTGGTGATGCCTGCGTCGAACTCACCACGCTCGATCTGGATCATGCCGACCGTGTCGATGATCGCAGGATTCTCCGGCGCCAGCCGCAGGGCCTGCTCCCCGTATTCCAGCGCCTTCGGATCCTTGAGCTCCTTCGCGGTCCAGGCGAGGTTGTTCAGGATCAGCGCATTCTGGGGCGCCATCTCGTGCATGCGGGAGAACAGCGCCATGGCATCCGGGTAGCGCTTGTCGGCGAGGGCACGCTCGGCAAGGTAGCCGCGCATCACGAGGTCGGAGCCGTTCCGGGCGAGCCAGTCGGCCGCCATACGGTCGGCGTCGGCCTTACGCTCCGCACGCAGCAGCGCCGCATGGAGCCGTACCGCGGCCTGCCCTCCCCCGCCGTTATCCAGTGCCTTGCGGTAGGCGCTTGCTGCCTCGGCCCACTTGGCCGAGGTGCCGTGGACTTCGCCCTCGAGCAAGTAGCCGGCAGCGCGCTGCGGCTGGCGCGCCTGCGCATCGCGCGCGACCTTCAACGCGTCGTCGCGCTTGCCTCCCTCGAGCAGCAAGGCGATCAGGCGCTGCTGGGCGTCGAGCGCATCGGGGGCGATGCCGAGCGCACGGCGCAGCGCTTGCTCGGCAGCCGCGTTGTTCTTCAGCGACCGCTGCACGTCGGCCAGCATCACCCAGGGCTGGGGCGAGCGCGGCTGCAGCCCGGCCAGCTTGTTGAGTGCCGAGATCGCCTGCTGGCTGTCACCGGCGGCAAGTTGCGAGCGGGCCAGCGTCTCCACGACACGCGGATCGTCCGGATAGGCCGCCGCCACCTTCTGGGCGGCCTGCAGCGCACGCGGGAAGTCGCGCTGACGCAGGTGGTGCTGCACGATCGCGAGGCTGGGGGCTACGGCACCAGGCGACGCGGCCTCGGCGCGTTCGAGCGACGCGAGCACGTCGGCCGCAGCGGCGCCTGTGCTGCGCTGCAGTTCGGCGAGCGTCAACAACGCCTCGACGCTCTTCGGGTTGCGCTCGATGACGGCCTTGACGCGCCCAAGTGCATCGTCCGGGCGACGTTCGGCGAGGTCGATCCGAGCAAGGTTCACGGCCGCGGCGAGGTAATCTGGGCGCAGCGATAGCGCCTTCTCGAAGGCCGCGCGGGCCGCCGGAACGTCGCGCTTGGCGAGCATCAACCCACCGCGCAGGTTGTGCACCAGCGGGTTGTCGGGCTGCTTGCGTTCGAGCTGGGCATGAGCCTCGAGCGCCTTGTCGGTTTCACCGCGGCGAAGGTGCGCCATGACCAGCGCCAGGTCGGCCTGGAAGGCCGAGTCGTCCATCTGGGCGGCGCTTTCCAGGTCGGCGAAGGCGGCGTCAGTATCGCCGCCGGCCATCCGTGCCACTCCGAGTCGCATGCGCGCCTGAGCATCGTCAGGTGCCGCGCGCGCAGCGCGCTCGAAGTATTCCTCCGAGCGCTCGAAATCACCATTGGCCAGAAACACCTGCCCCGCCAGCGCAAGCAGCCGGGGATCCAGATCCTGACCCTGCAGCAGGGGCTGGAGCAGCTCGAGCGCACGCTGCGCCTCGCCGGTAGCCAGGTGCGAAGCGACCAGCGTGCGCCGCGCCATCGGTTCGCGCGGTGCGCGCTGGAGCACGCGCTCAAGATGGCTGCGCCCTTGCGTGTGATCATTCAGGCGCACCATCACGGTGCCGGCGAGCAGCTCGGCCGGCAGGTACTGCGGTGCGTCCTTGAGCACCTGCAACAGGGTGTCACGCGCCTCGACCAGGCGGTTGCCCTGATAGTCCATCAGGGCCTTCAGGTAGCGCGTGGAGGGATGCGAGGCGGCCACCGCCTGCATTGCCTGCAAGGCTTTCTCGGCTTCCGCTGCATTACCCTGGCGCAGCAGCTGCGACACGTACGCAAAGTGATAATTGACCGCACGCGGCGCCAGCCTGATTGCCTCGCGCAGCGACAGCATGGACTGCTCAGGCTCGTTGCGCATGGTCAGCAGGTCGGCCAGCGTCGCATGCGCTTCGGCGCTGTCAGGCTTGCGCTTGAGCGCCTCGCGCACTTCTTCCTCGGCGGCCTTGAGATCGCCCTTGACCATGTGGGTGCGGGCAAGCCCGATGCGCGCCTCGGCCTGGTCGGGATCGCTGGCGATCGCGTCAAGGTAGGCTGCGCGGGCCTTGTCGGCGTCGCGTTTGGCCAGATTGGCGTCGCCAAGAGCGGCGAGGATCACGGCCTGGTCG
>DMCZ01000015.1:0-478 GCA_003446655.1 Thauera sp.
GTCGGGTTTCTCGATCTTGCGGCTCATGCTGTTCTCCTGCCTCAGTGCAGATGGCGCGGCATCTGCTCGGCCTGCGCCTCGGGCATCTCGGCGTGGGCGACCTCGCCTTCTGGCGAGGGGTAGAGCGGAGCGCCGCAGTCGTCGCAGTACTCCATCGGGAACTGGTGGTCGAGGAAGATCACGTCGTTGACCCCCGATTCGCGCAGCACGGTTTCGATCTGCGAAGCGCAGTCGGTGTTTTCGTCCTCAGGCCCGAGCAGCGGCCATACCACGCCATGCACGACGGTGTCCTGGCCGCGGACGGTGAAGCCGATGCGATATTCCTCGAGGTTGTTCTCCCAGAACGGGGCGATAACCGCGCGCAGGTTGGCTGCGGGCGTCTCGAGCGTGGTGCCGAGGTAGGCGACCGACGCGCGCACCGAGTAGGGGCGGCTGTCCTTGTCGGCCGCGCGGCTGGCAGCGAAGTACGATTCGGGCA
>DMCZ01000015.1:756-1654 GCA_003446655.1 Thauera sp.
CTCCTGCCAGCGGAACAGCGGTGTGCCACGCGGCACGGCGACGGCTGCGAGCAGGTAGCGGGTGTCGGAGAGGAACTGCGCAGTCTCGGGCATGCCCTCGGTCTCGATGTGCAGGTCGAGGTTGTCGCGTGCGGCGCCGCAGATGACCTTGGCGAACTCGGCGGTCGCGCAGTAGCCCTGCGGCAACTGGTCGGGGCTGAACAGGAAGTCGGCCACCGACAGGTGGGCGCCCTTTGCGAGCACGTGAGCCTGCAGATGGACGCGCAGGTTGGCGAGCACGGCGGGGGCGATGCTGGTGGCAGCGATACGGTAGCGCGACCAGGCGAGCACCGGCGCGGCGATCAGCACGACGTCGTGCTCGGGGAAGGCGCCGGCGGCGCATTCGGCGCGCGACTCGATGTTGTCGGCGAGCTCGTCGTAGGCGCGCGGGTCAGCGCTGTAGAGGTGGTCGAGCGCGGTGTTGAGCACTTCCTCGTCGTTTTCTTCCAGCATCTGATCGATGAGCGTAGCGAGCTGCTGTTCCCAGAAGCGGTCTTCGACCCGGCTGCCTGATTCGGCCAGGCCGCTGGCGAGCCGGACGAGTTGTTCGGCGGTGCGGCCAAGGCCGCTGCGGCGCTTGAGGCGCGTTCTTTTCATTGGGAATTCCTGTTTGTTGCTGTGGGGTGTGGGTCAGAAGCCCGGGCGTTCGACGCGGACGGTCTGCAGGATGGTGGCCGAGATTTCCTCGATCGACTTGGTGGTCGACTCCAGCCAGCGGATGTTTTCGCGGCGCATCAATTTCTGTGCGGCGTCGATCTCGTAGCGGCAGTTCTCGAGCGAGGCGTAACGGCTGTTGGGCCGGCGTTCCTGGCGGATCTGCGACAGGCGCTCGGGGGCGATGGTGAGCCCGAAGAGCTTG
>DMCZ01000015.1:1926-6171 GCA_003446655.1 Thauera sp.
GGCGTCTTGCCCGAGCGCGACACGCCGACCAGGATGACGTCGGCCTCGGCCAGCTCGCCGTCGCTGGAGATGCCATCGTCGTGGGCCATGGCGAAGTTGATGGCCTCGATGCGGTGCTTGTAGTTGAGGCTGTCGGCGATGCCGTGGAAGCGCCCGACCGCGTGCGTGGAGCGTTGGCCGAGTTCGGCCTCGAGGGGGCCGATGAAGCGATCGAAGAGGTCGAGGAACAGCGCATCGGCTTTGTGCAGTGCATCAACCGTGGCCTGGTTCACGAGCGTGCTGAACACGATCGGGCGTACGCCATCCTCGATTGCGGCGTCGCGAATCTGTGCTGCGCAGTCGATCGCCTTGTCGATGTCGTCGACGAACGGAGCGCGGATCTGGCGGAATTTTGCGTCAGGAAACTGCGCGAGCAGGCTGTGTCCCAGTGTTTCTGCGGTAATGCCGGTTCCGTCGGAAACGAAGAAGACGGTACGGCGGCGGATGTCGTTCATGATGTGGAACCTTGGTGCGGGCCTGGGGGCCAGGGACGTCGCGTATTGGGGCAAACCCTGTGATGCGGCACAGCAAAAAAAGCCATAAACTCCGTGCTTCGATATTTTGCTTTCTCTCCAACATTTGCGGAAGCCACTCATGACACGATACGTGATTCCTTTCAACGAACTGCGCATGACCGACGTCGAGAAGGTCGGCGGCAAGAACGCCTCGCTCGGCGAGATGATCAGCCAGCTGCCGTCCAGCGTCCGTGTTCCGGGTGGCTTTGCGACCACGGCCGAAGCCTACCGCGAATTCCTCGCCCATGACGGCCTGGCCGACCGCATCAACGCTGCGCTCGACGCGCTCGATGTGGACGACGTCGATGCGCTCGCGAAGACCGGCGCCCAGATCCGCCAGTGGATCATCGACATCCCGTTCCCGGCCAAGCTCGAAGCCGAGATCAAGACCGCCTACGAGGCGATCACCGCGGAGGGCGAGGGCAGCTTCGCGGTGCGCTCCTCGGCCACCGCCGAAGACCTGCCGGACGCCTCGTTCGCCGGCCAGCAGGAGACCTTCCTCAACATCCACGGCTACGAGAACATCCTGCACGCGATGAAGGAAGTGTTCGCGTCGCTGTACAACGACCGCGCGATTGCCTACCGGGTGCACAAGAACTTCGCCCACGCCGACGTCGCGCTGTCGGCCGGCGTGCAGCGCATGGTGCGATCGGATTCGGGCGCCTCGGGCGTGATGTTCTCGATCGACACCGAATCGGGCTTCGACCAGGTGGTGTTCATCACCGCCTCCTACGGCCTGGGCGAGACGGTGGTGCAGGGCGCGGTGAACCCGGACGAGTTCTACGTGCACAAGCCCACCCTGGCGCTGGGCAAGCCCGCGGTGATCCGCCGCAACCTGGGCTCCAAGCTCATCAAGATGGTGTTTACCGATAAGGCCGTCGCCGGCAAGTCGGTGCGCACCGTCGACGTGCCCGAGGCTGACCGCAACCGCTTCTCGCTGACCGACGAGGACGTGCTCGAGCTCGCCCGCTACGCGGTGATCATCGAGAAGCACTATGGCCGCCCGATGGACATCGAGTGGGGCAAGGACGGCGTCGACGGCAAGCTCTACATCCTGCAGGCGCGTCCCGAGACCGTTAAGAGCCAGGACGAAGGCCTTGTGATGGAGAAGTACCGCCTGAAGCAGTACGGCAAGGCGCTCACCCACGGTCGTGCGATCGGCCAGAAGATCGGCGCCGGCGTCGTCCGGGTGGTCGGCGACGCCTCCGAGATGAACCGCGTGCAGGCTGGCGACATCCTCGTCACCGACATGACCGACCCGAACTGGGAGCCGGTGATGAAGCGCGCCAGCGCCATCGTGACCAACCGCGGCGGTCGTACCTGCCACGCCGCGATCATTGCGCGCGAGCTGGGCATTCCGGCGATCGTCGGCTGCGGCAACGCCACCGAGGTGCTGCACGAGGGCGAGTCGGTCACCGTGTCCTGCGCCGAGGGCGACACCGGCTATGTGTACCGCGGCAAGCTGGACTTCGAGATCATCACCACCGACATGGGCAATCTGCCCGAGATCCCGGTGAAGATCATGATGAACGTGGGCAACCCGGAACTCGCCTTCGAGTTCGCGCAGATCCCCAACGGCGGTGTCGGCCTGGCGCGCCTGGAGTTCGTCATCAACAACATGATCGGCATCCACCCCAAGGCCATCCTGGACATCGCTCAGGTGCCGGCCAGCCTGCGCGACGAGATTCACCGCCGCTCGCGCGGCTACGCGACGCCCAAGCAGTTCTTCATCGAGAAGCTGGTCGAGGGCGTGGCCACCATCGCCGCGGCCTTCTACCCGAAGCCGGTGATCGTGCGCATGTCCGACTTCAAGTCGAACGAGTACCGCAAGCTGCTCGGCGGCGAGATCTATGAGCCCGAAGAAGAGAACCCGATGCTCGGCTTCCGCGGCGCCTCGCGCTACATCGCGCACAGCTTCCGCGACTGCTTCGAGATGGAAGTGGCGGCGATGAAGAAGGTGCGCAACGAGCTCGGCCTGACCAACGTGCAGATCATGGTCCCCTTCGTGCGCAACGTCGAAGAGGCCAAGGGCGTGGTCGAGCTGCTCGCCGAGCATGGGCTCAAGCGTGGCGTGAATGACCTCAAGCTGATCATGATGTGCGAGATCCCATCCAACGCGATCCTCGCCGAGCAGTTCCTCGAGCATTTCGACGGTTACTCGATCGGCTCGAACGACCTGACCCAGCTCACCCTGGGTCTGGACCGCGATTCCGGCCTCGTGGCGCACGCCTTCGACGAGCGCGATCCGGCGGTCAAGCAGCTGCTGTCGATGTCGATCCAGGCCGCGAACAAGATGGGCAAATACGTGGGCATCTGCGGCCAGGGGCCGTCGGACCACCCCGACCTGGCCGAGTGGCTGATGGACGAGGGCATCCAGACCATCTCGCTGAACCCCGATACCGTGGTCGATACCTGGCTGAAGCTGGCCGAGCACCGCGCGCAGTAAGGACAGTCGGGGTTTATGGGCGCGGGGCGTCGGTCCGATGGGCCGGCGCCCCGTGTTTTTGTGGCTGCGCGTTACGGGACCGGTGCCTGGCCTGCGCACAGTCGCTAATATCTTGCGCTTAGAGCAATTCCCGGCCCGGGAGCCCACCATCATGCCCAGTCCTTCATCCGTCAGTCCGAGCGCGTTGGCCGAGCACGCCGCAGGCGAGGCGCGCGGGTGCGCCGCGGGCGAGGCGGGGGCGGAGCCGGGGGCCGAGCTTCCGTCGGGTGATGCGGCGCTGGCGCGCACGGTCCGGCGCCAGGCGCAGATACTGTCGGTGCTGACCACCCCGCAGCGCAGGTTGCTGGTCGGCGAGACCTCGGGCGACACCTTCGCCCTCATGCTCGAGCAGCTGGTCGCGCTCACCGCGAGCGAATACGGCTTCATCAGTGAGGTGCTGCACGACGCGGTCGGCGAGCCCTTCCTGCGCATGCACGGCCTGAGCGACATTTCCTGGAGCGATGAGTCGCGCAAGGTGTTCGAGGGCATGCGCTCGGGCGGCTTCGAGTTCCACAATCTCGATTCGCTGTTCGGCGCGGTGGTGCGCACGCGCGCGCCGGTGATCTCCAACCAGCCGGGGCTTGATCCGCGCCGGGGCGGGGTGCCGAGCGGGCATCCCCCGCTGCGGGCCTTCCTCGGCCTGCCGCTGCTGCACGGCGGCCAGCTGATCGGCATGATCGGGCTGGCCAACGCGCCCCGCGGGTACGACGAGCCCGTGCTGGCCGAGCTCGAGCCGATGGCTGCGACCTGCGCGAGCATGATCATCGCGCTGCGTGTCGAGCAGGAGCGCAACGCGGCGCAGCTCGCCCTCCAGGAGAGTGAGCGCCACTACCGTACGCTGGCCAACAGCAAGTCGGCGCTGATCTGGACCGCGGGCGCGGACGGGCAGTGCACCTACTTCAACGAGCCCTGGCTGCAGTTCACCGGCCGGCGGCTCGAGCAGGAGCTCGGCGACGGCTGGATGGAGGGTGTGCACCCCGAGGATCGCGCGCACTGCCTCGGCACCTATGAGCACGCCCTCGGACGGCGCGAGGCGTTCCGCATGGAGTACCGGCTGCGGCACGCCGATGGTGGCTATCGCTGGATCTCCGACGAGGGCAACCCGCGCTTCGACGGCGCGGGCAACTTCATCGGCTACATCGGTTTCTGCTCCGACGTCTCGGAGCGCAAGCGCATCGAGCTCGCCCTCGACGCGCTCGCGGCGCG
>DMCZ01000253.1:0-166 GCA_003446655.1 Thauera sp.
AGAGCTACGGCGCAATTGCCTTCACCGAAGGGGTGACCCGGCTCGGCTGCTGGGTGCATGCGCGACGCCGCTTCGTCGATGCCAGCAAGGTGCTGCCCGCCGGCAAGCGCGGCCGCGCCCACGAAGCGCTGGCCCTGATCGGCAAACTCTACGCCATCGAGAAGGA
>DMCZ01000253.1:467-6053 GCA_003446655.1 Thauera sp.
TCTTCTCGGACACCCAAGCCGGGGCGCGTGCCAGCGCGCTGCTCTACTCGCTGGTCGAAACCGCCAAAGCCAACGGCTTCGAGCCGTATCTGTGGCTGCGCCACGTGCTGCGCGCCTTGCCCACCGCGACCACCGTCGAACACTTCGAGGCCCTCCTGCCTTGGAATCTCAAGGCTGAGCAGTTGATCACGGCGTAGCGGGCTCGGGGAAGATGGGATTCATGGAGCGCTTACTCGAAGACGGTGGTCCGCAGTGGGCGGATCCGATTCGCGACGCCTTTGGTGACAAGGTCCTCGACCTCGTGCAGTTCTGCACCGATGGCCTGCCCGATGCCCAGGGACAGAAAGGCCCCTGGCGCGAGCGGAAGGAGCGCTACCTCGCTCACCTGCGTGCAGCGGAGGGCGAGGGCGTTCTCGTCTCCGCTTGCGACAAGCTGGCCAATCTGCAGGCGATCCTGCTCGATCTCACGGAAATCGGTGAGTCGGTTTGGGCGCGCTTCAGCGGAGGGAAGGGGGGATCGCTGTGGTACTACACCCAACTGGTCGAGGCTTTCGGCGGGCGGGTGCCGGCGGCGCTGGAGGTGGCGTTGAGACGTGATCTGGCAGCGGTGCTGGAGCTTGCCGAAGTGAAGAACCGGGTGGTGTGACCTGTCCGAAAGCGTTGATTGACCGGTGGAAACGACAGATTCCCGAATAGACTGTTCGATGAAGTCAGAACTATTAATAGATTTCGAGTCGAGCAAACAGATTTCGAGGATCCGATGGCGACGATTGGTGGTCATCGTCGAGACGGTTGGGGCCAGACGCGGTGTTGACCTTGTCAAGGGAGGGCGCGGCAGTCTGTCTGTCAGGCGACAACGTAAATTGACCCCCCTGGCGACACGAGGAACTGACCCCCTTGCTTGCCCCTATGACCACCCTTGCGAGATGACGCTTGAGAAAAACAAAAAGCCCTGCAAGTCTATGATTTGCAGGGCTTTTTAGGGTGTTCTGGCGGACAGGGCGGGATTCGAACCCGCGTTGGGATATTATCCCAAACACGCTTTCCAGGCGTGCGACTTAAACCACTCATCCACCTGTCCGCGAAAGGCCGGCAGTATAGCCGCAAGGCCCGGCGGGCGAAAGTACTTTCGTGCGGGATCTGCCCTTTACCGGCGGCCCCTGCCCATGTGCTCCAAGCCATCACCGCAGCGCCAGGAACTGCGCCAGTTCGGCGGACAGGGCCTCGAGTTCAGCTTCCAGCTCCAGCAGCTCGGAGTTGTCCGAAGCGAGGGTGGCGTTGAGATCTGCCTTGCAGGCAGCCTCCAGCTGGCGAACGAGATCGACGGCGGCACTGGCGCGCAACTGGGCCAGGCCGCCGCGCAGCTTGTGGCAGATCGTGGCGATGCTTGCGGTGTCGCCCGCATCGACCGCGCCGCGCAATTGCCCGCGGATGTCGGCGAGCCAGGGATGAACGGTGTGCAGCACGTTGAACAGCGCGGTCGTGCTGTCGAACAGGTCGTGGCGCAAGGCTGCCGGATCGAAATGCACGGCGGATTCGATCGGGGCCGGGGCGGGCTCGCGTGGCATCAGGCATGGGCCCCTGGTTCAGGTATGCACCGCTGGGGTGTTCGGGGCCCTGCCGACGGCCGCGGTGAGCGATCCGACGGTGATCGGCTTGGTGATGATGTCGTCGAAACCGCTGGCGAGATAGGCCTGGCGTTCGTCATCTAGCGCGTGCGCGGTGTAGGCGATGACGCGGATACGCGCCCAGGCGGGGTTGCTGCGGATCCGCCGGCAGGCCAGGTCACCGCCCATGTCGGGCATGGAGATGTCGAGCAGCATGAATGCCGGTTGGACCTCCTCAAGGCGTTCGAGCATCGGCAGGGCGCTTGAGAACGTTTCGACCGTCCACCCGAGCCGCTGCAGCAGAAGGCGCGCGACGGCGATGTTGACCGCGCTGTCGTCGATGATGAAGGCGAGTGTGTTCATGATGTTCCGGTTGCGTCCGATGGCGGCAGGTGCCGGGGCAGGCGCAAGGTGAAGCACGATCCGACGCCGACCGTCGATCGTGCGGTGATGTCACCGCCCATGAGGTCAGCGAGGCGGCGCGACAGGGTCAGGCCCAGGCCGGTGCCGCCATGGGGCCGGTTGAGGAAGGATTGTGCCTGGTAAAAAGGCGCGAACACCTGTTCGAGTTCGTCCGCGGCGATGCCGATGCCGCTGTCTGCGACCGAAATGAGCACGTGGTCGAGCTCCTGGGTGAGGCTCAAGGTGATCCGCCCCGAGTGGGTGAACTTCACCGCGTTCGACAGCAGGTTCTCGACGATCTGCCGGATCCGCACCGGGTCGCCGTGGATGACGCACGCGTGGGCTGGCAGCTCGGTGACCAGATCAACGCTCTTCGCCTCGGCGTTTACCTTGTGGAGTCTGGCGACCGACTCCAGCAGTGGACCGAGCTCGACGGTCCGCGGCGCGAGCGTGAGGCGGTTGGCCTCGACCTTGGCGAGGTCGAGCAGGTCGTTGAGCACGGCGAGCAGATGCTGGCTGCTGTGGTGGATCGTTTCGGCGCAGGCGCGCTGTTCGGGATCCGTCAGCTCCAGACTGAGCAGTTCGGCAAAGCCGATGATGCCGTTGAGCGGCGTGCGCAGCTCGTGCGACATGTTGGCGAGGAACTCGCTCTTGATGCGGTTGGCCTGTTCGGCGGTGCGTCGCGCCTCTTCCAGACGCAGCATGGAGCCCTGCACGGCATCGGCCATGCGATTGAACGAGCGCGCCAGTTCGGCCATCTCGTCGCCGCCATCAGCGGACAGGCGATGGTCGAGGTCGCCCTGCTGGAAGCGGTGGATACCGTCGACGGTCGTGGTGATACGCCGCGAGAGCAGGTTGGCCATCCAGATCGCGATGAGGATGACGGCGATGACCATCAGCAGGGTCGACAGGGCCAGCCCGGTGGCGGTCTCCGTCAGCGTCTGGTCGATGCTGGATAGGAGGTTATCCCGTTCACGCTCGTTGAACGCGTCGGCAACCCGGATCAGCTCGCTGATGCGGCGTCCGGATTCGGTGGCGGCGCGGTGGAATTCGTCGATGCTGGCGCCGATCGTGACGTAGCCGAAGCCGCGTGCACTGCGCCCGTACTGGCCGGTGTAGTAGGGGATGGTCGCCACCGTGGTGAGCTTGTTGAGCCCGCTGAAGTGGATCGCGAACGAACCCGAACCGCCATGCTCGGTCACGTTGTGCCAGCCCTCGCACTGGGGCGAGAAATTGAGATAGCGGCAGTCGAGCCCGACCAGTCCGGACGCGGTGGACTCCGGGTGCGGCGTGCGGCTCAGGCGCTGGTCCTGGTAAGGCGGGACGCCTGCGGCGAATGCCTGCCAGCTCAGCCCGCTCGCGCGCCAGCGCTCGTAGAGTTCGGTGTCGAGCCAGGGCCGCGCCGGTTCGCCGGTCTCGGTGTCGTAGCCGTGGATGAAGTAGTCGCGTGCGTGCGAGATGTTGCGGCCCAGGTCGTCCCAGATGAAGGCGTAGTTGCCGGAGGCCGGGTCTGCGATCGGCGCGCGACGCTCCGCCGTCGGGCGCAGGGTGTCGGTGAAGGCCATCAGGTGGGCGTGATCGAGCGCCAGCGTGACGTAGCCGATGTGCTCGCCGTCGCGGACCACGGGTGCCGCCCACCGCACGAGACCCTTGAAGCGCTGGCCGACCGGGTTCTCGAGGCCCGCATAGCCGGACTCCTCGGGGCGGAACTCGCGTCCGAGCACACGAGCGCGCGCCGGCGTGTATTCGCCGATCCAGTGTGTGCGGACCTGCGCGCCGATCACGCGCGAGACATGAATCTCGCCCGGCTTCAGGGCCTGCAGCGCTGGCCAGTAGTCTTCGGCGCGAACGAAGGTGTTCTCGCGCTGGCGGATATCGCGCAGGTGGGGGTCGAGCAGCTTGCGGCCGGTGTCGCTCAGCACCTTGATGCGCTCGTGGCCGTCGAGGTCCACAAAGGTCATCTCGAGGAACAGCGGGCGCAGGGCGAGGCGGGCGCGCTCGTCGGGCGCGCGGTAGTGAAAACTGGCGGCATTGTCCGGGTGGGGGGCGCGCACCAGATCCAGGTTGCGCGGCGCCGGCGCCTGCTCAATCCAGCGTTCGCCGTCGGCGTCCGGGACATAGGGGCCGTGATCCTCGAACAAGCGCTGGTGGGTGGCGAGAAAACTCGCGTAGGCCGTCGGGTCGGGGGCGAGCGTCGTCGCCTGCAGCAGGTCCTGGTCGCGGTCGTAAAGAAACGCCGCGATCTCGCGCGCGGTACCGGTGGTGAGCGTCTCGATGGCCTCGCGCGAGCGGTCGTCGAGGGCCTCGATGGCATCGTCGATCGCGGTCTGCCCGGCGCGTAACTGGGTGTCGCGCATCACGTCCGACAGGGTGACGACGCGTGCGGCGACGAGCTGCCCGAGGTCGGAGGCGGCCTTCCATGCGAACAGGGCGAGTAGTACGAGCGGCACCACCTTGATCGCGATGAAGATCGCAATCAGCTTTGCGCGCAGGCTCAACCTGCGCAGGGCGGACGGTACGCGCACGGCGACGACGGCGGGAGCGGTCAGCCCGCGTTGCGCTGGCGGCGACGCTGCGCGATCAGGGCCTGGACGTAGCCGTGCAGTTCATGGAACGGGATCGGCTTCCGATACACCGTGACGTCGGGCGGCAGTCCGCCTGCGGCGGCGATCTCCCGGGCGCTCAGGGCCGACACGACCACGATCGCGACGTCGCTGGAGAGCGGGTTCTCGCGCAGCCGCCGGATCATCTCGAAGCCGTCGATGCCGGGGATGCGCAAGTCGGCGATGAGGAGATCGGGCGGTTCGCGACCGACCTCGACCAGGGCGTCCAGACCGTGGCCGACCACGCGAACGTCGATCGGTGCGTCCCAGGCGGCAAAGGTTTCGCGGTAGATGCCTTGCAGCAGGCGATCGTCCTCCACGACCATCACCCGGACCTTGCTGCTGGCGCTGGCCGCGCGCGGCTGCAGGCCTGGTGCGCGCGCCCTGGAGAGCAGCGCATCCACCGAATCCTGCCGAATCCGTCGATGACCGCCAGCTGTCTTCCAGCCCGCCAGGGTGCCGCATTCGACCATCTGCTGGACGGCACCGAGAGACAGGCCGAGTTGCCTTGCCGCCTGTGCGGTGCTGATGAATTCGCGTGGGGTGGCAGGCTTGTCGGCCATGATCGGAGGATTCGACTGAAAGGGAGAAAAATAACAGAAGCGATGACCCTGCGGTGGACGGCAGCGCGATGATGGGTGTCTGTCGCGACGTCCGCGGGACGGGCTTCCGTGCTCCCGCGGCTGGCGGCGGCGTCAGCCCTGCGGCGGCAGGGTGCGCCCGATCGCGGAGCCGTCTCGCACCTGATCGTGGCGCTACAATGCAGGAGCCGAACGGCGAAAGAGGCCCGTGCAGCCCCCCTGGCTCCACGGCCTTTGGACATCGAAACCTGAAACAGGACGCGTCGGTATGAATGGATCGAAGAATGTGCTGGGCGGCGCGCTGCTCGCCTGCAGCTATGCGCCGCTGACCGGTTTTTATCGAGACGGTTGTTGCGAAACGGGGCCGGACGACCTCGGCCGCCACATCATCTG